>JBCNPL010000071.1:0-9659 GCA_039593375.1 Paraburkholderia sp.
AGCGCCGCCGGCGGCGGCGGTCATGCTCGCGGCTCACGCGGCTCACGCGGCTCACGCGGCTCGTGGCGACGCGCCGCTCACCCTTGCGCGGGATGGCTCTTGGGCGCGTCGTATTTGATATAGCGGAAACGCTGGTCGTCGGCCGGCGTTCCTTCGAGCGGCCCGCCTTCGCGTCCCGGTTGCCACTGGACGACTTCCTCGATTTTCTTCGCGAGGGCGAAGTCCTTGTCGGTGATGCCTTTCGCCGTATGCGTCGAAAGCTTCACGATGACGAAGGCATAGGACACCGTGAGATCCGGGTGATGCCAGGCGGCCTCCGCAAGATGGCCGACCGTGTTCACGACCATCAGCGTTCCCTTCCAGCCTTCGGTGCGGTACTTGCGCCGCAGCCACCCGTCTTCGAAATACCAGTGCTCGAGCGGACCGACGAGACGCTCGTGAATCTCTTCCTCTGAATAGACGCGCTCCGGATGGGTCATGACTATCGCTCCTCGATTGGGACACAAGAAAGATTAGGACACCAAAGAAACACCGCGCTCGCAACGGCCGGGCCTGCTCAGCGCGCGCGGCGAGCGCGGCGGCAGGCCGCCGCCGCTGCCGCGAACCGCCTTTTTTGCGCGGCTTCGCCCAGTGCGCAATCGCGGAATTGACACAGTATGTCTCGCTTTGATCCGAGCGGGCCGTCACGTTTCGTTGCGGCCGAGGCGGCGCGGCTTGGGCGAAGCACGCGAAGCGCGGGCGCTGCCCGCATGGGGCAATTGCGCCGGAAGGCCGCGCACACGGCCTTCGCCGCGGCCGGCTCGCTCTTGCTGCGCTGCGCAAGCTCGCGTCGGCATGGAATATGCGTTGCCCCGCCATACGCCATGAAGCCTGCCGCGTGAGCGGAAAGAGCGGCAAGTCGAGCAGCAGCGATGAAGCATAACGGAACGGCTCTCAGGCAGCACGAAGCACGAAAGAGTCGACAGAAGAAGCAGGTGAGCGGCGTGGATCGTTACCCGCATCCGAGAGGGCGCGCCCGGTGCGATGAGGTAGCGTGGGTCATTCGTTCGTGAGTTGAACAGCAAGACAATTCTGGAGGAGACATGAACTTACGCACCATGGTTCTTGGGCTCGCGATCCTCGTTACCGCGGGCCTCAATTCGATGCTGGCGCAAGCGGATCCCGATCTCGACGCGGCAATGAAGAACACGTCGAACTGGGCTTCCCAGGCCGGCGACTACGCGAATCACCGATACAGCACGCTCAAGCAGATCAACGCGAACAACGTGAAGAACCTGCAGGTCGCCTGGACGATGTCCACGGGCGTGCTGCGCGGTCACGAAGGCTCGCCGCTGGTGATCGGCGACACGATGTATATCCATACGCCGTTCCCGAACAAGGTGACAGCGATCAGCCTCAAGGATCAAACGTTCCAATGGATGTATGAGCCGAAGCAGGACGACCAGGTCGTTTCGGTGATGTGCTGCGACACGGTCAATCGCGGCCTCGCTTACGGCGACGGCAAGATCTTCCTGCAACAGGCCGACACGACGCTCGTCGCGCTGAATGCGAAGACGGGCGACGTTGTCTGGACAGCGAAGAACGGCGATCCGAAAAAGGGCGAAACGAATACCAACGCTCCTCACGTATTCGGCGACAAGGTGCTGACCGGCATCTCGGGCGGCGAGTTCGGCGTGCGCGGGCGTGTCATCGCCTACGACATCAAGACCGGCAAGCCCGCCTGGACCGCGTACAGCACCGGTCCCGACAATGAGATGCTGATCGACCCCGAAAAGACGATGACCTATTCCGACGGCAAGATGGTGCCGGTCGGCGCGGACTCCTCGTTGAAGTCGTGGAAGGGCGACCAGTGGAAGCTCGGCGGCGGCACGACCTGGGGCTGGTATTCGTACGATCCTAAGCTGAACCTCGTCTACTACGGCACGGGCAACCCCGGTACGTGGAACCCGACGCAGCGGCCCGGCGACAACAAGTGGTCGATGTCGATCTTCGCGCGCGATTTGAATACGGGCGTGGCGAAGTGGGTCTATCAGATGACGCCGCATGACGAATGGGATTACGACGGCGTCAACGAAGTGATCCTGGCCGACCTCACGATCAACGGCAGCAAGGTGCCGGCGCTCGTGCACTTCGACCGCAACGGCTTCGGCTATACGTTGAATCGCGAAACGGGCCAGTTGCTCGTCGCGCAGAAGTATGACCCGGCCGTCAACTGGGCCTCGAGCATCGACATGAAGACCGGTCTGCCGGTGCGCAATGTCGCCTACTCGACGCAAGCCGCGGGCGCGGATCACAACGTCAAGGGCATTTGTCCGTCGGCGCTCGGTTCGAAGGACGAGCAACCGGCTTCGTTCGACCCGCAAACGAACCTCTTCCTCGTTCCGACCAACCACGTCTGCATGAACTATGAGCCGTTCGAGGTCGATTACACGGCCGGCCAGCCGTACGTCGGGGCGACGCTCGAGATGTTCCCGGGGCCGAGCGACCCGGGCAAGGGCGGGCCGAACGCAGGCAAGACGATCGAAAACTCGATGGGCAACTTCATTGCGTGGGATGCCGCGAAGGGCAAGATCGTCTGGTCGAAGCCCGAGAAGTTCTCGGTCTGGTCGGGCGCGCTGACGACGGCGGGCGGCGTGGCTTTCTACGGCACGCTCGAGGGCTACCTCAAGGCAGTCGACGTCAAGACCGGCAAGGAGCTCTGGAAGTTCAAGACGCCTTCGGGGATCATCGGCAACGTCTTCACCTATGAGTACGACGGCAAGCAGTACGTGGGCGTGTACTCGGGCATCGGCGGGTGGGCCGGCATCGGTCTCGCCGCGGGCCTGAAGAAGTCGAGCGAAGGTCTCGGCGCCGTGGGCGGCTATCGCGAGCTCGCGAAGTACACCGCGCTCGGCGGCACGCTCTTCATCTTCGCGCTGCCTTCCGCCGAAAAGAGCTGAAACCGGCGGTAGCCGGCAGGAGTTGGAAGTCGTTGGACGCCGCGCGCGTCGGTCGCCTCGAAGCGGCCGGCCGCGCGGCGGCCGGTGTCCTGATGGCGAGTTCGCGGCTCGCGGCACTGGCATCGTTTTTTACTCGCGCCCGCGCAAAGCCAAGTGTGTCAGGGCATCACAATGAAGGAGACGTTGGTATGAAAGGCCGCTCAATCTTGTTGCTGACGACAATGACCGTCGCCGTCGTCGCATTACCGGTTGTCTATGCGCAGTCGAAACCGGCGATGGCCGAGCAGGTGACATACAAAGTCGAAGGCAACGCGGTCGACAAGAATACGTTCGACGGTTGGCACACGTGGCGAGCCCTCGATTGCGAGCGTTGTCATGGCGCTCAGCAGCAAGGAATGGTTGGACCGTCGCTCATCGACGCACTCAAGCAGATCGACAAGAACGAATTCCATCGCACGGTTTTCGGCGGCCGCGTGGCCAAGGGTATGCCCGACTTCAGCTCGAGCGAGAGGATGCAAAAGAATTGGGAGAATCTCTACGCTTATCTGAAAGGGCGTTCGGACGGCAAGATTCCTCCCGGCGATCTGAAACTGCTCGACGGAAAATAAACCCGGCGCCGAATGCCCTCCGCCCCCGTTGCGGACGTTCCGGAGCGGGCGGCGCGGATGCGAGCGTAGGGTTGTCCATTTTTCCGGAGGTCATCGATGCGTCACAGCAAACGAATGTCCGCGCACACCGCACTCTTGGTCGTGGCGCTCGGCACCACCGCGCTTGCGAGCGCGGCCGTGCGCGCGGACGGCCCTTCGTTGCCGAACAACGACGGCGCGGACGGCGTGCTGAGAGTTTGCGCCGATCCGAACAACATGCCGCTCTCGAATGACAAGGGCGAAGGCTACGAGAACAAGATCGCGGCCGAGATGGCCCACGATTTCGGCTACAAGGTCGAGTACACGTATTTCCCGCAGCGCATGGGCTTCGTTCGCCACACGCTGCGCGAGAAGGTCCCGAATACCGAGCGCTTCAAGTGCGACCTCATCATCGGTGTGCCGAAGGGCTATGATCTGACGGCGACGACGCAGCCCTACCTGCATTCGACGTACATCATGGTGGTGCCAAACAAGCCGGAGTATGCGGGCATCAAGACGCCCGACGATTTGTTGCGGCTGCCTCCCGACGAGCTGCACAAGCTGCACTTCGGCATCTTCTCGCAGACGCCGGCGGTGGACTGGCTGCTCGCGCACAACCTGATCGATCAGGCCTACTCGTACCAAGTGCAAAGCGGCGACCCGGCGGCTTATCCCGGCGAGCTGATCGAGCGTGACCTCGCGGCCGGCAAGATCGATGTCGCGTTCATCTGGGGGCCGATAGGCGCGTACTTCGCGAAGCGTGCCGGCGATGCGGTCAGAGTCGTGCCGTTCCCGCCGGAAAAGGACATCCACTTCGACTATCGAATCTCGATGGGGGTGCGCCACGGCGAGAAGGCCTGGCACGACAAGGTCGACCAATGGATCGGCGCGAACCAGGACAAGATCGACCGGATTCTCACGAGCTACAACGTACCGCTGCTCAAGCCGATCGATACGCCCGACGAGAAAAAGGCGGGCGACGAGCGATGAAACGCGTACCGCGGCCGTGGAGCCGCATTTCTCGCGCGACCGCCTTCGCGTCGCTGTTGGCGCTCGCCGCGGCAGGTGCATTGGGCCCGCTCGGCGCGCGCGCCGCGACGGACGAGACGGCCTCGTCCGAGCCGAAGCCGTCGAGCGAGATCACGCCGGCCGAGAAGCTCATCTTTACGACGGACCACTTGCACGACGTCGCGCCCCAAACCGAACTCGACTATGCCATGGAGGCATCGGGGAAGGACGCGGGCGCGGCCGACGTCGTGCGCGTGCTCGTGACGAGCCGGGGTAACGCGAAAGGCGACGCGCAGGTGTCCGACCATAGCGGCGCCGTGCCGTTGCCGACGAGCGGGCTGCCGTGCAACCCGGTCATCATCTATTTCCTCGAGCGCGACATCACCGAGATGCAGGCGCTGACGGGCGGGCAGAAGCGCTACTTCCAGCAGCGCTTGCGGCTCGCGCTCTCGCAAGGGCCGAAGATCGCGTCGGCGACGAGCCGCATCGGGGGCAAGCCCGTTGCCGTGCGGCAGATCGTCGTCCAGCCGTACCTCAACGATCCCAATGCCGATCGGTTCCCGCAGTACACGGGCAAGCGCTACACGTTCGAGCTCGCCGACGGATTGCCGGGCGGCGTCGCGCGGATTCATACCGAAGTGCCGGGCCCGAACAACGACTTCAGTCATCCTCTCAGTACCGAGACGCTGACGTTCCAGGCTGCCGTGCGCAAGCTGCCGGAGCCGGGCAAGACGCCACCCGAGAAGCCTTCCGGCGCCCCGCGGGCGAGCCGATAAGCCGAGCATGCGAGGCGTCCGTACGCGGACGCTCGCGGTTCGGCCCGCGCGCCGGTGCTCTCTTCCCTGTAAGGGCCCGACCGTGAATTTCATTCGCTCGCTGACCTTGCGGCAGCTGCAAATCTTCATCGTCGCGAGTCGCCATGCGAGCTTCGCGCGCGCGGCCGAGGAACTGCATCTCACGCAGCCCGCGATCTCGATGCAAATCAGGCAACTCGAGGAGGCGATCGGTCTTGCCTTGTTCGAGCGTGTCGCGCGCAAGCTCACGCTGACGGAGGCCGGCGAGCGCCTCACGCATCACGCGAGCCGGATCCTCGGCGAGATCAAGGATGCGGAAGACGCGATGATGTCGTTGCAGCTTGCCGACAGCGGGTCGATTGCCGTCGGCATCGTCAGTTCCGCGACCTACTTCGCACCGAAGCTGCTCGCGCTTTACTCGAAGCAGTATCCGAAGGTCGACGTCCATTTTTCGGTCGGCAACCGCGAGATGCTGCTGCGCCTCCTGCAGGACAATGCGATCGACCTCGCACTGATGGGACGGCCGCCGGCCGAGCTCGACACCGTCACCGAACCGCTCGCCCGGCATCCGCAGGTGGTCATCGCGCCGCTTACTCATCCGCTCGTCGGAGCGCGGCGCTTCGATCTGCAGGAGCTGCGCGGCGATACGTTCTTGCTGCGCGAGCCAGGTTCCGGCACGCGTATGGCGGCCGAGGAGATGTTCCGGCAGCATCTTTTCACGCCCGCGAAAATCGTCACCCTCGGCAGCAACGAGACGATCAAGCAGGCCGTCATCGCCGGTATGGGCGTGAGCCTGATTTCGCTTCACACGCTGCTGCTCGAGCTGCGCTCGACCGAGCTCGCGCTGCTCGATGTGACCGGCACGCCGATCGAGCGAACGTGGCAGATCGTGCATATGCGCACGAAGCAGCTTTCGCCGACTTGCCTGCTGTTCCGACGGTTCTTGCTGGAACACGCCGCACCCTACCTCGATCATGAGTACGGCGGCTTCATTCCGCAGAAAAAGGCGCAGCGCGGCGCGGCGCAGGAAGTCCCGTCGGGCGGAGCCGAAGAGGTTTGAAACGGCTCTGGGCTAGACTGTCGCCTTCCCGCATTGCGAGCCGCTTTTCGACATGGACAAGCCGGTACTGCCGTTCACCTACGATGAAATCGATCGATGGATCGCTTCGCTTCAGCCCACGCTCGCTCGCGAAGCGTTCACCTGTGCGATCGGGATTTTGCGCGGCGGCGCGCCGCTCGCCTTGATGGTTTCGCACGCCACGGGCGTACCTTACGCTTTTCTCCGCTATGAGCGCGCTACCCGCCGCGTAGCCTGGGACTCATCGATTCTGATTCCGCCGCCCGGCAGCAAGGTGTTGATCTGCGAGGATATCGCGGGCGTCGGCCATACCCTCGCCGACTGCGTCGATTACCTGGTTGCGCACGGTCTCGTCGTCAAGACGATGACCGTCGCCTACGACGACCTGAGCCGCGTGCACCCCGATTACGGCATCGACGGCCGCGGCTATTTTCCGTTGATGCCGTGGGAGCGGCACGCCTACACCGACGCCTATCGCGAGAGTTGGCGGCTCACGAAGGCCGGCACCGCCGGCCCGATCGCCGACGATCACGAATTCGCCGTCTACGCGATCGATCTCGACGGCGTCCTGCTGCCCGACGTACCGACGCATCGCTACGAGGCCGACCTCGCCGCGGCACTCTCCGAGCGCGACGAGCTGGCCCCGTATCCGCACCTTCCCGACCTGGACTTCGAGCGCACGAAGGCGATCGTGACGGGCAGGCCCGAGATGGATCGTGCCCGCACGGCGCGCTGGCTCGCGCGCCACGGATACGACGGCCCGCACCTCGTCATGCGTGATCCGTCGACGCACGACGACAGCCCCGAGCAGGTGGCGGCGCACAAGGCGCAGGCGGCCGTCAGGCTCGCTTGCACGCATTTCGTCGAGAGCGATCCTGTGCAAGCGATCTTCATTGCGCAATCCGCGCCGCTCTTGCGAGTGATCTGGTGGGACGCCGAGCGCAGGTCGGCAAGACTGGTCGCGGCGCAGCGGTGGCAGCTCGCCGCGGTTTAGCGCCGCGGCGCGCGTGCCCGACGGATCTGCCGTACGCCGTGCGCGACGCTAGAGCAGACCGAGTTCTTTGGCCGTCGCATCGATCGCCGTCTTCGCCTTTCCGACGATCTCGTCGATCTCGCGATGCGTGACGACGAGCGGCGGCGAAAGCAGCATGCGATCGCCCGTGGCCCGCATGATCAGATTGCCGTTGAAGCAAAAGTCGCGGCAAAGCATGCCTACCTCCGCGCCATTCGCAAAGCGCGTCCGACCGCGTGGACGTTCGGCAAGCTGCAACCCCGCGACGAGCCCGGCGCCGGCGACCTCGCCGACGATCGGATGCCCCTCGAACGTTTCGCGCAGGCAGCGCTGGAAGTACGGCCCCGTGTCATGCGCGACGCGCTCGACGATCGCTTCGTCGCGCAGCAGCTTCAGGTTCGCGATGGCCACGGCCGCCGCGACAGGATGCCCCGAGTACGTGAGGCCGTGGTTGAATTCGCCGTTGTCGATCAGGGCCTGCGCGATTCGATCGTGAATCGCGACGGCGCCCATCGGCACGTAGCCGCTCGTCAGGCCCTTGGCGAGCGTCATGAGATCGGGCGACATGCCGAAGTATCGGTGCGCGAACCATTCACCCGTGCGGCCGAACCCGCCGATCACCTCGTCGGCGACGAGCAGCACGTCATACTTGCGGCAGATGCGCTCGATCTCCGGCCAATAGCTCGATGGCGGAAAGATCACGCCGCCCGCGCCTTGAAACGGTTCGCCGATGAACGCGGCGACGTTCTCGGCGCCGAGCTCGAGAATTTTCTGCTCGAGCTCGCGCGCACGCGCGAGGCCGAACGCCTCGCGTGTCATATCGGCCGGCGCTTCGCCGTAGAAGTAGGGTTGACCGATATGGGCGATGTGCTCGACCTTCGAGGGCATCTGATCGTGCATATAGTCCATGCCGCCGAGCGTCGCGCCGGCGATCGTCGAGCCATGATAGGCATTGCGGCGCGAGATTACGTACTTCTTGGCAGGCCGGCCCTGCGTCGCCCAGTAGCGGTGAACGATGCGCAGAACCGTATCGTTGCCCTCCGATCCGCTATTGCAATAGAAGAAGTGGTTGAACGGCGCCGGCGCGAGTTCGGCAAGCAGCACCGAGAGTTCGATGACTGCCGGATGCGTCGTCTTGAAGAACGTGTTGTAGTAGGGCAGCTCGAGCATTTGCCGATAGGCGGCGTCGGCGAGCTCGCGGCGCCCGTAGCCTACGTTGACGCACCAAAGGCCCGCCATGCCGTCGATGATGCGGTTGCCGTCCGAGTCCCACAAGTACACGCCGTCGGCCTTCACGATGACGCGGCTGCCGATCCGATTCAACGCGCCCATATCGGAGAACGGATGAAGATGATGGGCGGCGTCGAGCGCTCGATATTCGGCCGTGCCGCGCGCGTTGGGCGTTGCCGCTTCGGACGCGTCGGCGATGATCGCGTCGGCCGTATCGCCGGCCGATCCGACTGCCTCGGGGCGCCGAGGAAAGCTCGATGTTTCGAGTTCGTGACTCATGGTGATTTCCTTCGATCAGACATTGAGCAGCAGATGCTTGCGTTCCCACGAGCTGATGACGCGGAAGAACGCGTCGTACTCGGTCTCCTTCAACGTCAGATAGGCCTTGACGAACTGCTCGCCGAGGATGCCGCCGAGCGGCTCGCAGGCGGCCATCAGCGTCAAGCCTTCTTCGAGGTTGCGCGGCAACTGATAGGGCATCCGATAACCGTTGCTCGTGATCGGCTCCGTTGGCGTGAGACGCTGCGTCACGCCGAGATAGCCGGCCGCAAGCGTTGCCGCGATCACGAGATAGGGGTTGCAGTCCACGCCCGGAATCCGGTTCTCGATCCGGCGGGCGGCCGGCGACGAATGCGGCACGCGAAAGCCGACGGTGCGATTGTCGTAGCCCCATTGCACGTTGATCGGGGCAGCCATGAAGCGCGACAGGCGGCGATACGAGTTGATGTACGGCGCGAAGATCGGCATCAGCGCGGGCGTGTACTTTTGGAGACCGGCGAGATAGCTGTAGAAGATCTCGGTCGGCTCGCCGTTGTTGCCGGTGAAGACGTTGCGCCCCGTCTCCTTGTCGACGACGCTTTGATGCACGTGCATCGCCGAACCGGGCTCGCCCTCCATCGGCTTGGCCATGAACGTCGCATACATGTGGTGACGCAATGCCGCCTCGCGCACCGTTCGCTTGAACAGAAAGAC
>JBCNPL010000072.1:0-9460 GCA_039593375.1 Paraburkholderia sp.
CGTCGCGGGCGCTCGCCGCTGCATCGCCTTGCACGTTCATCATGGGCTGAGCCCGAACGCGGAGCGATGGCTCGTTCACTGCGAGGCGCGGGCTCGCGCGCTCGGTGCCGGGTTCGATGCGGAGCGTGTCGATCTACGGCGCGAGACGGGCGTCAGCATCGAGGCGGCCGCGCGCGAGGCGCGCTATCGCGCGCTCGATGCCATGTGCGTGCGTCACGGCGTGGCCGCGCTGTGGCTCGCGCATCATGCCGACGATCAGGCCGAAACCGTCCTGCTACAGCTGCTGCGCGGCGCCGGCGTGGCCGGCCTCGCCGCGATGGCGCCTCATCGCATCGAAGGCGTGACCGCCATTCCTCGCGTACGTCCGCTGCTGCATTTGCTGCGGGCTCAGCTCGAACGCTACGCGCGCTCACGTGGCCTGCGCTGGATCGAGGATGAATCGAATGCCGATACGCGCTATGCGCGCAACGCGTTGCGTCACGATGTGATCCCGGCATTGACGATACATTTCCCCGGCTTTCGCGACGCGCTTGCGCGAACGGCCGCTCACGCGGCGACCGCTCAGCGCTTGCTCGACGATCTGGCCGCGCTCGATTTGCGCACGATCGCGCGAGACGACGGACGCGCGTTGTCGCGCGAGGGGTTGCTCGCGCTCGACAGTGCGCGCGCGATGAACGCGTTGCGCGGATGGATGCGCTCGGCGGGAATTCCCGTGCCGTCCGCCGCACGTCTGACCGACATGCTGCGCCAGTTGCGCGAGGCGCGGGCCGAGCATGCGCTGCGGATCGAGCATGCGGGGCGCTGCCTGCGTCTCTATCGCGATTCCGTCTATTGGGCGAGCGACGATCGTCATGCGTCGCCTCGAGCCGCGACGGATCAGCGCCCAGAACATGCGGTCAAAGAGTCGAGCACGCTCGTCTGGCGCGGCCAGGAAGTATGGCGACTGCCTCAATGGCGGGGTTCGCTCGTGTTCGTCCGCGTGCCGGCGGGCGACGTCTCGGCCGATACGGTTCCGGAAGCGCTGCTCGAAACGTCGCCGCTCGCTGCGCGTCCGCGCATGGGCGGTGAACGCATGCGTCGCGCGCAGGGCGCGCCGGCTCGCACGCTGAAGAACCTGTTCCAGGAGTCCGGGGTGCCCGCCTGGCAGCGCGACGTGCCGCTCATTTATCTCGGCGACCGGCTGCTGTTCGTGCCGTTTCTCGGCGTCAACGGCGCGCTCGTCGGGGCGCACGCGGCGGATGCGGGCGACGTCGCGCCCGAGCCGCGTCGGCGCCTCGAATGGCGCGCCGATCTGCTCATTGCATAGCGGCTGGCTTTCCTGACCGCGGGCGTGCTCCGCCGCCTACCGTCCCGCTTGTTTTTTCAGCGTCGATCGGGTACGCTCGAACGCTTGTCCGACCCGCTTTAGCACCCATTTGCGGCCGTTTGCGCGCTTTTTACTTTACGCAGCAGTGACGCAGTCGTCTGCATTTGCTCGTGCGGCAGATGTGGCATCGAGCCGTGGCGCATTCGAATGAACCGTGCGCTTCGCGCCTAACCCCGCCGCCACTTTACGTCGTCGTCGTCCTGCGCTCACGAGGCCGCGTGACCGACCGGCATGCCCGAGGCTTTGGCTCATTTGCGCGTCGGCGCCGTTATTCCTCAAGTTCAGAACGACACAATGGCACTCATCGTACATAAATACGGCGGCACCTCGATGGGCTCGGTCGAGCGCATCAAGAACGTCGCGAAGCGTGTCGCGAAGTGGCACAAGGCGGGCCATAAGTTGGTCGTCGTGCCGTCGGCGATGTCCGGCGAAACGAACCGCCTGCTCTCCCTCGCGAAGGAAATCTCCAGCCAGCCCGATCCGCGCGAGCTCGACGTCATCGCATCGACGGGCGAGCAGGTCAGCGTCGGCCTGCTGTCGATCGCCTTGCACGAAGCGGGCGTCGAAGCGGTCAGCTACGCCGGTTGGCAAGTGCCGATCAAGACCGACAGCGCATTCACGAAGGCACGGATCAGCGAGATCGAAAGCGAGCGCATCTTGCGCGATCTCGACGAGGGCCAGGTCGTCGTGATTACGGGTTTTCAGGGCGTGGATCCCGAAGGCCATATCACGACGCTCGGGCGCGGCGGCTCCGATACGTCGGCCGTCGCGATCGCGGCGGCGCTCGAGGCGGACGAATGCCTGATCTTCACGGACGTGGACGGCGTTTATACGACCGATCCGCGTGTCGTCGAAGAGGCGCGCCGGCTCGATCGCGTGACGTTCGAAGAGATGCTCGAGATGGCGAGCCTCGGCTCGAAAGTGCTGCAGATCCGTTCGGTGGAATTCGCGGGCAAATATCGCGTGAAGACGCGCGTGCTGTCGAGCCTGACCGATCCGATGATCGCGCTTGAAGAGGAAATGACGTCGGGCACGCTGATTACTTTTGAAGAAGACGAGACCATGGAAAAAGCAGTCATCTCGGGCATCGCGTTTCAGCGCGACGAGGCCCGTATCGCGGTAAGAGGCGTGCCCGACAAGCCGGGCATTGCCTATCAGATCCTCGGGCCTGTCGCCGACGCGAACATCGACGTCGACATGATCATTCAGAACACGAGCGTGCTGGGCAAGACCGATTTCACGTTCACGGTCGGTCGCGGCGACTATCAGCGCGCGATGGACATTCTGGTCAATCAGGTCAAGGGGCATGTGAGCGCTGAGGAAGTCGTCGGCGATCCGAAGGTTTCGAAGGTATCGGTCGTCGGCGTCGGGATGCGCTCGCACGTGGGGATCGCGAGCAAGATGTTCCGGACGTTGTCGGAGGAGGGAATCAATATCCAGATGATCTCGACCTCGGAAATCAAGATCTCGGTGCTCATCGACGAGAAGTACATGGAGCTCGCCGTGCGCGCGCTTCATAAGGCGTTCGAGCTCGAGCAGGCTTGAGCGAGCGATTTTCATGTCGCCGTCACGGCGGCGTCATGAAGGTGCGGCGGGCGGCGGCCGTTACAGGCGGTCACGAGCGATGCGAGGAAAATTTGCATCGCTCGATTTGACCTACGTAACCGTTCCCGTTATTATCTTGGACTCGTCGCGCTGCCTCCCGGCGCGGACGAAGTTTTTGGGAGACGTGGCCGAGAGGTCGAAGGCACTCCCCTGCTAAGGGAGCATCTGGGCCAAAACCTGGATCGAGGGTTCGAATCCCTCCGTCTCCGCCAGAAATGGCGGTGGAACCCCGCAGAGTCAAGGCTCTGCGGGGTTTTGTTCTTCGCGACCTACAAATCGACCATCAAATGATAGGTGGTTTCCAGCGGATCGTTGCGGCACTCCGTGGAGTGGGAGTGGTGCGCTGCCGGCCTTGACCAACTCGACTATCTGCGCCCGAAACTCAGTTGGTCCACCGATATCATAGCCATTGACGGAATGATGGCTGTGTCAGGCCCCGACGGCTTGCGTTGTTTGGGCGCTTCGCAGCAGCGGTGGTCTCAGAGTACGTGAAAAGGATCGATTCATCCCCAGTTCGTTAGCAGTGGCGCGCGCCATGAGCGTTGGCTGGCAAGCAACCTCGCTTGACTCAACCTGCCTCGTTGCATGGGCTTCGTCAATCGGTGTGGTATTGCCACTTGAGCAATGTCTGGGGGCTCAAACCGTATCGTGCGCGGTGGCAATCGAATTGTTTCTCCAAGCAGCTATGAGGCTCTGCCGATGCTGTTCAATCCGTTAATGGCGTCGGCGCCGACCGGCAGGTGAACATGCGGATGTTTGGCGCTGGCTACATCTACAAAAGGTCGCCTCAATGCCGAGGGGTCGCCGCTCTGACGGTGGTTGGCTTGCTCAAGGAACGCTAGCCGCGCCCGCCGCGAATCATAGCAGGACAGTTCGTGAGCGGGCCTCGCATCCATACAAGAACCATCAAGGAAGTCAGTGCGGAAATACCCCTGGGTGACATGTCCAATTGATATCCGAGATTCCACGTAGGGTTATCTGGCAAGGGTGGTGGTGAAGTTCTACCCCTGCCGGGCGAGCGGTGGGCGATTGCTGTCGAAGTTGGTTGATTGTCGGCCGCCATCGCTCGATGCCGGTTGATCGCCGCCACGACCCTTGCAGCGTGGTGGGTCGCGCGCATAGGCAATCCCAGTACTATCGACATGGGAGGGGCGAAGTCATGTGTCGCGAAACAACGACAGCGGGCTCGCGTGGGGTCATCACGTCAAGATTGTGGATTCAGGCCGCGCGTGACGTGGCGGTGGGCGTAACAACGGCCATGCTCACGGTAGCCGATGGACGCAACGCACTAACATCACCCCAGCCCCAACGGCTCCCGATAGATCCGCGCCTGCTCATCGATCCACTCGCGGAAGACCCCGAGCGAGGCACTGTCCGATTTCTGTTCCGGATAAATGAGGTAGTATGACCGGTCGCTCAGATAGTCATGCTGAGAGGCCGGAATCAAAACACCGCGCTTCAATTCCTCCTCGATAAGCAGACGAGGGAGCAGCGCGATACCGATTCCCTGAATGGCTGCTTCCGTGTGCATCGAAAACAACTCAAATTTCGGCCCTGACATATCTCCCTCGACCCGCATGCCCCATGATGCAAACCAGTCGCGCCACGCATAGGGCCGCGTGCTTTGCTGCAGCAGCCGATAACGCGACCAGTCGGAAGCCCTCAATTTCTGTCGGGGTGCGATGAGGCTCGGACTGCACACGGCGATGAGACTCTCGCGCATGAGGAACCGGCTGCCTGTACCGGGCCACGTCGCGGGGCCCGCATAGAGCGCGGCGTCGAACTGGGTGTCGCCGAACAGAAACGGGTGTGTGCGCGTAGTGAGGTTGACCGTGATATCGGGATGGGTCGCCATGAACTTCGGCATGCGCGGCAGCAGCCACTTGGTCGCGAACGTTGGCACCACCGCGACTTCGATCGTGCCGCCCGTTCCGCCGCTGCCCATCAATTCGACCGTGTCGCGTTCCACGTCATCTAACCGAGCGGCTACTTTGCGGCTGTAGGCAAGCCCCGCGTCGGTCAACGCAACCCCCCTTCGATCGCGGCGAAACAGCTTCAGACCAAGAAAGTCTTCGAGGGTGGCGACTTGTCTACAGATAGCGCTTTGCGTGACCGCTAGCTCGTCGGCGGCCTTCGTGAAGCTCTGGTGGCGCGCTGCGGCCTCGAATGCGGACAGTGCGAGCGTGGACGGAATCTTTCGGCGCATGGCTGGAACCCTTGAGCGGCTGACTTGTGCGATTTTCGCACGGGTGGCTGAAAACAAATCGTTTGATTGGGCTAACGTGCGGCCGGTAGATTGACGTCACGTTCAACACCACTCGAGTTAGAAATGAGCCAACAGCACAAGTCTTCGTCGTTTCAATGGGATGATCCGCTACTGCTCACGCAGCAGTTGAACGACGAGGAGCGGATCGTCGCCGAATCGGCGCGAGCCTACTGCCAAGAGCGCCTGGCGCCCCGCGTGTTGGAGGCGTTTCGCAACGAGAAGACGGATCCCGCGATTTTCCGCGAGATGGGTGAACTCGGGCTGCTGGGCGTGACGATTCCCGAGGCCTACGGCGGCGCGGGCCTCAACTATGTCAGTTACGGTCTCGTGGCGCGCGAAGTGGAGCGGATCGATTCGGGCTATCGCTCGATGATGAGCGTTCAATCCTCGCTCGTGATGGTGCCGATCGACGTGTTCGGCAGCGAGGCCGTCAAACAGAAATATTTGCCGCGACTGGCGACGGGCGAATGGATAGGCTGCTTCGGGTTGACGGAGCCGAATCATGGTTCGGATCCCGGCAGCATGGTGACGCGCGCGCGGAAGGTGGCGGGCGGTTATCAACTAACCGGCAACAAGATGTGGATCACGAATAGCCCGATCGCCGACGTGTTCGTCGTCTGGGCGAAAGACGACGAAGGCGCGATTCGCGGCTTCGTATTGGAAAAAGGTTGGAAGGGGCTGTCGGCCCCGGCGATCCATGGCAAGGTCGGATTGCGCGCATCGATTACCGGCGAGATCGTCATGGACGAGGTGTTCTGCCCGGAAGAGAACGCCTTCGCCGACGTTCGCGGCTTGAAGGGGCCGTTCACTTGCTTGAACAGCGCCCGCTACGGCATTGCCTGGGGCGCACTCGGCGCGGCGGAAGATTGCTGGCACCGTGCCCGCCAGTACGTACTCGATCGCCAGCAGTTCGGTAGGCCCCTCGCGGCGAACCAACTGATTCAAAAAAAGCTGGCCGATATGCAAACCGAAATCGCGCTGGGTCTGCAAGGCTGTTTGCGGCTCGGTCGCATGAAGGACGAAGGGACGGCCGCCGTTGAGATTACTTCGATCATGAAACGCAATTCATGCGGCAAGGCACTCGACATCGCACGCATGGCGCGCGACATGCTGGGCGGAAATGGCATTAGCGATGAATTCGGTGTCGCCCGGCATCTCGTGAATCTCGAAGTCGTCAACACTTACGAGGGAACGCATGACGTTCACGCGCTGATTCTCGGGCGCGCGATGACCGGTATCGCCGCATTTTAATCTCCGATGATCATGAACGATACGTTGCAACCGGGCGCGCTCGCGGGTGTGCGCGTGCTCGATCTTTCTCGCGTGCTCGCGGGCCCGTGGGCGGGGCAGTTGCTGGCCGACCTCGGCGCCGACGTCGTCAAGGTAGAGCGCCCGGGTGCCGGTGACGACACGCGTGCTTGGGGACCGCCGTGGTTGAACGATCCCGAAGGCCATTCGACAGGCGAATCGGCCTATTACCTGAGCGCCAACCGCAATAAACGATCGGTGACGATCGATATCGCGAGCGCCGAGGGGCAGAGCCTTGTCCGGCGGTTGGCAAGCCAGGCCGATGTCGTGCTCGAGAACTTCAAGGTGGGCGGCCTGGCGCAGTATGGGCTCGACTACGCCAGCCTGAAAGCGATCAATCCGCGACTCGTCTATTGCTCAATCACCGGGTTTGGCCAGACGGGCCCATACGCGTCGCGCGCCGGCTACGATTTTCTGATTCAGGGCATGGGTGGCCTGATGAGCTTGACCGGCCGTCCCGACGGCGCGGAGGGCGCGGGCCCCATGAAGGTCGGCGTCGCGTTGACCGACATCATGACGGGCCTGTATGCGACAGTGGCTGTGTTGGCTGCCTTGAAGCGTCGCGAGCAGTCCGGCGAGGGCCAGCATATCGATCTCGCGCTGCTCGACGTCCAGGTCGCGTGCCTGGCGAACCAGGCGGCGAACTATTTGGTGGGCGGTATCGTGCCGCGACGTATGGGCAATGCGCATCCCAACATCGTGCCGTATCAGGAGTTTCCGACGGCCGATGGATACATGATCGTAGCGGTCGGCAACGATAGTCAGTTCGCGAACTTGTGCAAGACGCTAGGCAAACCGGAATGGTCGGCCGACGAACGCTTCGTCACGAACCCGCAGCGCGTGAAGCATAGGGGCGAACTGATCGCTCTGATTCAAGGTATGACTGTGCGTCGCACGACCGACGAATGGGTCGCCGCGATGGAAGCGGCGGGCGTACCGTGCGGCCCGATCAACACGCTCGACCGGGTATTCGCGGATCCGCACGTGCAGGCTCGCGGCACACGCATCGAAATGCCTCATCCTTTGGCGAAGGACGTTGCACTCGTGGCGAATCCGATTCACCTTTCCGAATCGCCGGTGCAGTATCGGAGCGCGCCACCGACGCTCGGGCAGCATACGGAAGAGGTGTTGTCGGATTGGCTGGCCGCGACTGCGGCGGAGATCGACTCGTTGTGCACGAAGAAGGCGATATGAACGTACAGGCGGTAGGGATTATCGGCGCGGGACAGATGGGGCGCGGCATCGCGCAGGTCTGCGCCGTCGCGGGATTGAACGTCATTCTCAACGACATCGACGACGAAGCGATACGTCGTGGTTTGCGCGGTGTCGAGGCCGGCCTCGCGCGCATGGTGTCGAAGGGAACGATCTCTGAAAGCGAGGCGAGCTCGGTACGCTCCCGAGTAAGAGGAAGCCCCGACGTGCGGCTACTTGCGGCCTGCGAGCTGGTCATCGAGGCCGCGACCGAGCGCTTGCAGATCAAGCAGGACATTCTCAAGGTGCTCGATGGCATCGTTCGATCCGATGCCATCATTGCGACCAATACGTCATCGGTATCGGTGACGAAACTCGGGGCCGTGCTTGCAGACCCGAGCCGCTTCGTAGGGCTGCATTTCTTCAACCCCGTACCCGTCATGGAACTCGTGGAAGTCATTCGCGGCTTGCAGACGAGCGATGCGACATTCGATACGGTCGTCGGATTCGCAAAGCGAGTCGGCAAGACGCCGATCGACGTGAAGAACTCGCCGGGCTTCGTGGTCAACCGGATTCTCGTACCGATGATCAACGAAGCGATTTTCGCGTTACATGAAGGGCTCGCGAGCGCCGAACAGATCGATGCGGGTATGAAGCTCGGAGCGAATCATCCCATCGGGCCGCTCGCATTGGCCGATCTGATCGGGTTGGATACAACGTTGGCGATCATGGATGTGCTGTGCCGCGATTTCAACGATCCGAAGTATCGCCCGGCGCCGTTGCTCAGGGAGATGGTCGATGCAGAATATCTGGGTCGAAAGAGCGGGCGGGGCTTTTACGTCTACTCCAACGTGCGGACATGAGCGCGATGCCGACATGTCGATAGAAAATGGGCTCGGGCGAGCGTAACCCCATGGACGCCATGCAACGCGTTCGCGTCAACGCAGCTGCCGCGGTCAACGCCGAGGACGCGTCGGTCTGGCGCTGGTTCTCGGCGCTGCTCGAAGAGCGCCGCATCCGCTGGCGCTACATGTTCGATAGCTGGGTAGTGAACGTCGACCGAACACGTGTCGCCACCGAGCGCACGTTCTACGATGCAATTCGAGCCGCGAAAGATGAAGTCGACCGGCATGGACTTGGTCGGTCTTCCAAACGATCGAGAACGCACCGGACGCGCTCCGGGGCTTCCCAACTCGAACAGCAAACTCAGAACGAGCTTCATCCCTACTAGGCCTATCACTCCTACCTTGGGTGCCGCGCGTCTACTGCTACGGCCCTGTGGATGTCGTGACAAAGCGGTTCCGGCAGCAAGGAGCAGTGTCTCATAGTGCCCCCCTCATCCTGTCCCATTCCTCATCGTAGCCACCCCACATGCGAGGCACCCGTTCGCGATGTGACTCGCCTTCTCTCTTTCGCAAGTTCGATCCTCCCGTTGCCCTCCGCGACGCACGCGCACGCATACACGCGTAAACACTGAGCCCGATTTGCCTACACCGGCATTGACCATAATGGGCGTTTGATGGAATATGCACAAAAGAAAACAAAATGTATGTTTTGTTGTTTTGTGCGGTAGATGTGATCCAAGCAATGCGATCGAAGGAGACGATAGTGAAGAAGCGCATCATGGCCGCGGCGACAGTCGCGGTGGGAACGTGTGTCGGCGTCGTGCCGAGTGCGCACGCTCAAAGCAGCGTGACGCTGTGGGGCTTGCTCGATGCCGGGAT
>JBCNPL010000073.1:0-9450 GCA_039593375.1 Paraburkholderia sp.
AGCGACCGATCCCCGCGCGCGAACGCGTCGAGCGCACCGGCGATACCGCGCGAGAATGCAATGACCTTGAAGAGCTCACCCATCTCCGCCTCCGAAAGCAACTTCTGGACGGCGTTGGCGGCCGGGAGAAACCGTACCGGGTCGGCCGGATCAAGTTCGGCCAGCGCTTCGGTGATGCCCGCGTTCATCAAAAACCGTGCTTGCGACGTATAGCCGAGCAGGTCCGCCCCCGTTTCGATGCCGGCCTCGGCAATGCCCGTGAATTCGACGTGCGCCGTGATGTCCTGAAGCCCCGGATAAAAGAACGGATCGCCGTGCGCGCGATGCCGGTAGTGACACATCAGCGTGCCCGCCGTGCGCTGAACATGGTAGTACTCGCGGCGCGGAAATCCGTAGTCGACGAAGAACGCCGCACCGCGCGCCAGCATCGTGCAGATCGTGCGCGTGAATCCGGTCGCGGCCGCGTGCGTTTCGGTCACGTAGTCGATTGCCACGTCCGTTTCGGCATCGATCTGCGCCAGCAGCGCGGCATCGTGTTCCGACAAATCGAGTCCGGCCACGCCCGCCGGCCGATCCTCGAAGGCAAAGCCGCCGTCGCCGCCCAGCGCCACGCCGCGCTCGTGCCAGATTCCGCCCGCGCGCGCGAAGAGCTTGACGGGCATCGCGTCGAGCACCTCGTTGCCGAGCACGACGCCTTCGAATCGTTCCGGCAGCCTGTCGAGCCAGCGCACGCGCGAGGCCAGTGGGCCGGCGAGCTTGGAAATCGTTTCGCGCTGCCGTTCGCGCAGCTCGCCCGATAGCTCGACGATCGAATAACTGTCGAATTCCGCACCGAGCGTACCGAGCGCATCGAGAAGGCCCGCGGCGAGCCGCCCCGTGCCGGCGCCGAATTCCATAAAATGGCGCGTTCCGCTTGCCTCGAGGACTTGCGCAAGCGGCCGGGCGAGCGTGGCCGCGAAAAGTGGCGACAGTTCCGGAGCGGTGATGAAATCGCTGCCGTCGCCGGAGCCGCGGCCGAACTTGCGCGCGCCGCCGCTGTAGTAGCCGAGGCCCGGGGCGTAGAGGACGCGCTCCATGTAGCGGTCGAACGGCAGCCAGCCGCCCGCCGTGGCGATCTCCTCGCGAATCAGGCCGGCAAGCGCCGCCGAGGCCGCGAGCGCGTCCGTGTCGGGAACAGGTAAACTATTGGGTTCGTGAGCATTCTGAATCATGTGGCAATTGTAAATGAGCGCCTTTCCCGAGTCCCGCACCGGCACTGACCCCGACTCCGCGCGCGCCGCGCCGGCGGGCCGCATTGTTCTGGTGACCGGCGGCGCACGGCGGATCGGCCGCGCGCTCGCGCTCGGGTTTGCCGAGGCGGGGTGGGACGTGGCCGTTCATTACGGCGCCGCGCGCGCCGAAGCCGAGGCGACCGTCGCCGACATTCGCGCGCTCGGCCGCCGCGCCTGCGCGCTCCAGGCCGATCTGGCGGTCGAGGCGGCCGTCGAAGAGCTCGTGCCGGCGTGCACCGCGGCGCTCGGGCGGCCCGTATGCGTTGTCAACAATGCCTCGATTTTCGAGGAGGATAGGGCGCGCGACGTCGGCTACGAGAGGCTGCTGCGGCTGACGGCGGTCAATGTCGGCGCGCCGCTCGTGCTCGCGCGCAAGTTGTACGACGCGACGCCCGAGGGCGCGCGCGAAGACGAGACGTTGCGTTCGGTCGTCATCAACGTGCTCGATCAGAAGCTCTATAACTTGAACCCGGATTATCTGTCGTACACGCTGACGAAAGCGGCGTTGCAGACCGCGACCGTGACGCTTGCGCAGGCTTTGGCACCGAAAGTGCGCGTCGTGGGATTGGCGCCGGGGCTGACGCTGCAATCGGCGGACCAGACGCCCGAAACCTTCGCCGCGGCGCACCGCGTGACGCCGCTCGGTCGCGCGACGAAGCTCGAGGATCTCGTTGCCGCGGCGCGCTATCTCGCCGACGCACGCGGCATGACGGGGGCGACGCTGGTGGTGGATGGCGGTCAGCATCTCGTGCCGCTGCCGCGCGACGTGATGTTTCTGGCCCAGTAGGTCGCGCACGAATCGATTTCGCGTCATGCGGCGCGAGGCGCGAACATTTTGGATGGAACGAACATGGTTGCCGCTCTTCTGGATCCCCGGCTCGCCGATTGTCGCAGGCTGTTTCTGCGCAACTACGAGGTGTACATCAACATCGGCGTGCACGAGTTCGAGAAGCGCGGCGAACAGCGTGTCGTCATCAACGTCGAGCTTTTCGTGCCGTTGAAGGAGACGACGCCCGTCGAAGACAAGCTGCAGGAAGTCCTCGACTACGATTTCATGCGCGCGACGATCGCGCGCCGCGTCGGCAAGGGGCACATTCACCTGCAGGAGACGCTTTGCGACGACATCGCGAAGGCGATGCTCGAGCATCCGCAGGTGCGCGCGGTTTGCATATCGACGGAAAAGCCCGACGTTTATCCGGATTGCGACGCCGTCGGCGTCGAGGTCTTTCGCTTCAAAGAAGAGGATCGAGCATGAACGCGCCCGAGACGGTAGCCGTGGCACGAGAGACGGTGCAAGAGCGCGCCGCCCATGGTGAACAAGGAGCCGCCGCGGCCCAGGGCGGCGCGCGCGAAAGCCGCGCGCTCACGCGCCGCGAGCAGAAGGAAGCCTACGAAAACAACAAGCTTTTCAAGCGGCTTGCGCGCCAGGTCGGCCAGGCGATCAGCGACTACAACATGATCGAGCATGGCGACAAGGTGATGGTCTGCATGTCGGGCGGCAAAGACAGTTATGCGCTGCTCGATGTTCTGCTGCGCCTGCGCGAGCGCGCGCCGATCGACTTCGAGATCGTGGCCGTCAACCTCGATCAGAAGCAGCCCGGATTTCCGGAGCACGTGCTGCCCGAGTATCTGTCGAGCCGCAACGTACCGTTCCACATCGAAAACCAGGACACCTACAGTATCGTCAAGCGGCTCGTGCCCGAGGGCAAGACGACCTGTTCGCTTTGCTCGCGGCTGCGGCGCGGCATTCTCTATCGCGTGGCGGGCGAACTGGGGGCGACGAAGATCGCGCTCGGACATCATCGCGACGACATTTTGCAGACGGTTCTGCTGAATCTGTTTTATGGCGGCAAGCTGAAAGGCATGCCACCGAAACTGCAGTCCGACGACGGCAAGAATATCGTGATCAGGCCGCTGGCTTATGTGAAGGAAGCCGATCTCGAAAAATATGCGGAACTGCGCGATTTTCCGATCATTCCCTGCAATCTCTGCGGCAGCCAGCCGAACCTCAAGCGCGCCGAGATGAAAGCGCTGATTCGCGAATGGGAGAAGCGCTTCCCGGGACGCGTCGACAATATGTTCAATGCGCTTGCGAACGTGGTGCCTTCGCATTTGATGGATGCGAACCTTTTTCCGTTCGCGGGCTTGCGGACGACGGGCACGGCCGACCCGCTCGGCGATATCGCGTTCGACGACGATCCTTGCTCGACGAGCGCGGAGAGTTCGGACGCGGGCGCGGGTGACGACGAGCCGGGTACGCAACGGATTTCGTTCGCTCGATTCGACGATCTTTGAGTCGCGGCCCATTGTCGTTTTGCGCCTAGCCAAGGCGTTCGGGAGCCGTGCGTCGGCCAACATGGAGGCGCCACGTCGCGATGCTAAAATCGCTTGATTAAATCCGACTTTTCGCCGACGCAATGAATATCGTCATTTTGGCCGCGGGTGTAGGCAAACGCATGCGTTCGGCATTGCCGAAAGTGCTCCATCCCTTGGCGGGCCGACCGCTGCTTTCTCACGTCATCGATACCGCGCGGATGCTCCATCCGTCGCGGATCGTGGTGGTGGTCGGGCACGGCGCTGAAGTCGTGCAGAACGCCGTGGCCGCGCCCGACGTCCGCTTTGCGCTGCAAACCGAGCAGCTCGGCACGGGCCACGCGGTGCGGCAGGCTTTGCCGCTGCTCGATCCCGCGGAGCCGACGCTCGTGCTTTATGGCGATGTCCCGTTGACGAAGGCGTCGACGTTGAAGCGCCTCGTCGATGCGGCCGTCGACGGATGCTACGGAGTCCTTACCGTTACGCTCGACGATCCGCACGGCTATGGCCGGATCGTGCGCGACTCGGCCGGGTCCGTCGTGCGCATCGTCGAGCAGAAGGATGCCTCGCCCGAGGAGTTGCGCATCGCTGAAATCAACACCGGCATCGTCGTCGCGCCGACGGGCCAGTTGGCGATGTGGCTCGGCTCGCTGAAGAACGACAACGCACAGGGCGAGTTCTATTTGACCGACGTCGTCGAGCGCGCGATCGAAGCCGGCTTCGAGATCGTCACGGCTCAGCCCGACGAAGAATGGGAAACGCTCGGCGTCAACAGCAAGGCGCAGCTTGCCGAGCTCGAGCGGATTCACCAGCGCAATCTTGCCGAATCGCTGCTGCAGGCGGGCGTGACGCTCGCCGATCCCGCGCGGCTCGACATACGCGGCACGCTCACCTGCGGGCGCGACGTGTCGATCGATATCAATTGCCTCTTCGAAGGTGCCGTGACGCTTGCCGACGACGTGACGATCGGTGCGCATTGTGTGCTGCGCAACGCGACGATCGGCGCCGGGACGCGCATCGAGCCGTTCACGCACATCGATGGCGCGACGGTTGGCGCGCAAGCCGTTCTGGGCCCGTACGCGCGGCTGCGGCCGGGCGCGGCGCTTGCCGACGAGGTGCACATCGGCAACTTCGTCGAAGTGAAGAACGCTGCGATCGGACCGGGCTCGAAGGCCAATCATTTGACCTATATCGGCGATGCCGATGTCGGCGCGCGCGTGAATGTCGGCGCGGGTACGATCACGTGCAACTACGACGGGGCGAACAAGCATCGCACCGTCATCGAAGACGACGTATTCGTCGGCTCGGACACGCAGCTCGTCGCGCCCGTGCGCGTGGGCCGCGGCGTGACCATCGCCGCGGGCACGACAGTCTGGAAGGACGTGCCCGAGGGCACGCTCGTGTTGAACGAGAAGACGCAGAAGACGCGCGATTACGTGCGTCCCGTGAAGAAAAAAGGCTGAATCGGCCGACCGTCATGCGAGCGGGCGCGCGAACGACGTGCGCCGCTCGAACTGGAACAGCATCACTCAAAAAAGGATCGACTCATGTGCGGCATTGTCGGCGCCGTTGCGCAACGTAACATCGTTTCCGTCCTGATCGAGGGACTTCGCCGCCTCGAGTATCGCGGCTATGACTCGTGCGGCGTGGCTGTGCTGGCGGGCGGCGAGCCGCACCGCGCGCGGAGCGTTTCGCGCGTGGCCGATCTGGACGCACAGGTGCGCGAGGCGCGCCTCGAGGGCGTGACGGGCATTGCGCATACGCGTTGGGCCACGCATGGAGCGCCTGTCACCGATAACGCACACCCGATTTTTTCGCGCGACGCCGTCGCGCTCGTGCACAACGGGATCATCGAGAACTTCGAGTCGTTGCGCGAGATGTTGCGCGGCAAGGGCTACGAGTTCGTCACGCAGACCGACACAGAGGTCATCGCGCACCTGATTCACAGCCTTTACCGCGGGAGTCTTTACGATGCCGTTTGCGAGGCCGTGAGCCAATTGCACGGTGCTTACGCGATCGCCGTCGTACACAAGAACGAGCCGAATACGGTCGTGGGGGCACGGCAAGGTTCGCCGCTCGTCGTCGGGCTCGGAGAAGGCGAGAACTTCCTCGCGTCGGACGCGCTTGCGCTCGCGGGTAGCACCGAGCGATTCGTTTTTCTCGAAGAAGGCGATGTGGCCGAACTGACGCTCGGTGGCGTGCGCATTCGCGATCGCGAAGGGCGCGAAGCCGAGCGTGAGATTCGCACCGTGCATGCTTATGGCGGGGCGGTCGAACTCGGGCCTTATCGGCACTTCATGCAGAAGGAGATCTTCGAGCAGCCGCGCGCGATCGCGGACACGCTGCCGCATACCGATACGTTCGACGCTCCGTTGTTCGGCGACGCGGCCGAAGCCGCGTTTCGCGAGATCGACAGCCTGTTGGTTCTTGCCTGCGGGACGAGCTACTACTCGGGGCTGACGGCGAAATATTGGCTCGAATCGATCGCGAAGATTCCGACGCAGGTGGAGATCGCGAGCGAGTACCGATATCGCGATTCGGTGCCGAACCCGAATGCTTTGGTCGTGGTGATTTCGCAGTCGGGCGAGACGGCTGATACGCTGGCCGCGCTGAAGCATGCGCAGCAGCTCGGTCATCGCCATACGCTTTCGATCTGCAACGTGGCGACGAGCGCGATGGTGCGGTTGACGGAGATGGCATTCCTCACGCGGGCCGGGCAAGAGATCGGCGTCGCTTCGACGAAGGCGTTCACGACGCAGCTCGTCGCGCTGTTTACGCTCGCGGTGACGCTTGGCAAGCTGCGCGGACATGTCGACGCGGCGGCCGAGGCCGAGCACGTGAAGCAACTGCGGCATTTGCCGGCGGCGCTCAATAGCGTGCTTGCGCTCGAGCCGCAGATCATCGCGTGGTCGGAGGAGTTTTCGCGCAAGGAGAATGCGCTCTTCCTCGGGCGCGGCATGCACTATCCGATCGCGCTCGAAGGCGCGTTGAAGCTCAAGGAGATTTCGTACATCCACGCCGAGGCTTATCCGGCCGGTGAGCTCAAGCATGGGCCGCTCGCGCTCGTGACGGAGGCGATGCCCGTGGTGACGGTTGCGCCGAACGATGCGCTGCTCGAGAAGCTCAAGTCGAATATTCAGGAAGTGCGGGCGCGTGGTGGGCAGCTTTATGTGTTTGCCGATGCCGATACGCGCATTGTGAATGGCGAGGGGATCCATGTGATTCGGATGCCGGAGCATTATGGGATGCTCTCGCCGATTCTTCACGTCGTGCCGCTGCAGTTGCTTGCTTATCACACCGCTTGCGCTCGGGGGACGGATGTTGATAAGCCGCGGAACTTGGCGAAGTCGGTTACGGTGGAGTGAGGGTTCTAGGCTGGCGGCACCTTGGGGTCTAGCGGAGCGACAAACAGTCAACCGTTGGAGCGAGAGCTTTTACTTTCGGCCGTCGATTGCCAATGTCGCACGAAGTCCATGGGCACGGGCACAAGTGCCGCCCAGCGATTTCACGATGCCGACACACGAGCCGTCGCAGTCGAACACCGCGGCCGACTCTCCAAAGGCCCGCTGGTCAGTTGAGCTGCACGGTAGTAAAACTCGGCGGTATTGGCGCGATCCTAGGCGCCGTCGGCGCGGCGGTCCGATGTCCTCACCGGGAGGCGCGAGATAGGCGGGTTCGGGCGAGCCGGCTGGACTCGCCCTTCTTTCGTCTGCGGCCTAGTCGAACCTGCAACTGCCGTCGCGCTGGCGCGGCGACTTGCAAACAACGAGGCGGCGCTACCTCAATGGTGGCGATAGATCGCATTCCAATGCGAAGCGTGCATTTGATGGCCCGACTCCGAACCACTGGTGGTCGTTCCACCGACACCCGTCGCAGTCTCGGTCGAGCCGTTCTGCGCCGCAACGCGCGCTTCGGCTGCCTGGATACCACTCGGATATTGCGACTTGTTGCCCGCTGCCGGGTTGTAGCCGGCGCGTTCTAGTTGGATCAGCTGGGCCCGCACTTGCGCGCGGGTCAGCGGCCCGTTGGATGGCTGAGCGAATGAAACGGCTGGTATCGCCAGAGCAATGGCAATAGCGATGGCTTTGATGTTGCCGTTCATGATGAGTACCTCCGTGCTTGTTGCGGCTGCGAACGGAGATGTACGCAACCGTTGATACCAGCTTGGCACGGGGAGCTTAAGGGACGGTTAACGCGTCCGTTGAAGAACAACTCTGTACGACGTGACGCCGCTATTCTGTCTCTGGCCTAGGCAACGGCTGGTCAGCGGTGCATGCCTCCAACGCGGCTATCGCCTTCTTCGTGACCGCCAGCGTTTCTTCACAGGCGGCATGATCGTTACCGTTGGCACGGCTACATCCCCCGGCCGCATTCGTCTGCGCAAGCGCTGCGCGCACCTCGCGAAGCGCGGCTTCCGGCGATCCGGTGTCCGAAATGAGGTCCGCCACGCTGAAGACCGTACCGGAACTCAGTTCGACGAATTTGGGGCACGCCCCCTCGGCGTAGGCACCGCCCGCGAGCAGCGTTGCAAGGACGGTTGCGGTGCACCACCGCGGATGATGCCGTTGGTTGGGGATGGTTCGCATATCGACACCCAATGGACAGTTGCTGTCCGTAGTGGCAATGGTGCGGCGTCGCCATGAAAGAGCCGGCGGAGACACGCGCGATGCTGAGGTATGCTGGCCCCGTTTCATGGAAATACCGCTTCGCCGTTTGCCGCATTAATCATGCCCCGAGCCTGCGCGCTCGGCAAGAAGCCCGGCGAAGCTTGGTGCGAAAGCGCCGGGCGTAGGATTGCATAGCTTTCGGCGATTTTTCAGCAGTTCCCCAGCGACGAAGAACGTTGCAGGCTCTCTATCCT
The DNA here is from genome assembly GCA_039593375.1 of Paraburkholderia sp. Taxonomy (GTDB): domain Bacteria; phylum Pseudomonadota; class Gammaproteobacteria; order Burkholderiales; family Burkholderiaceae; genus Trinickia. Next base: position 8,446 of record JBCNPL010000073.1, read on the forward strand.
ATTCGCCAACCGGAAAACACATGGAAACCAGTACGACATCACGGCGCCTCGACCGCGCAGCCGCCGTGCCGGAGGTCCTGGTGACGTTCCTCAAGCTGGGGTTGACCTGCTTCGGCGGCCCGATCGCGCATATCGGCTACTTTCGCCGCGAGTTCGTCGAACGGCGGCGCTGGCTCGACGACGAAACGTTCACCGACCTCGTCGGCCTATGCCAATTCCTGCCGGGGCCCGCGAGCAGTCAGGTCGGGTTCTCGATTGGTCTATTGAGGGCTGGGTGGGTCGGAGGACTCGCTGCATGGTGCGGGTTCACGCTGCCCTCGGTGATTCTGCTGCTCGCTTTCGCGGCGATTGCGCCGAGCTTGGGCGGCCCGCTCGGCACGGGGCTGACTCACGGCCTGAAAGTCGTCGCGGTGGCCGTGGTAGCGCAAGCCGTCTGGGACATGGCTCGACGCCTGTGTCCGGACCACCGCCGAGCAGCAATCGCGCTCTTCGCCATGGCGCTGCTCAGTGTGCTGACTACCGTGTATGCCCAACTCATCGTCATTGCCATCGGCGCGGCGCTGGGAGTCCTGTTGTGCGGGACGAACGGATCGGCAATCGCCGTAAGCCGCCCGCAGCACGCTCACGCGCTCCGCGTCTCTCGCACCGCCGGTGCGTTTGCGTTGACGCTCTTCTGCGTTCTCCTAGTCGGACTTCCGGCCTTGGCTGCGCTGGACGACAGCCACACCGTGAAAGTTTTCGACGCGTTCTACCGTTCCGGCGCCTTGGTCTTCGGCGGTGGTCACGTAGTGTTGCCGCTGTTGCAGCAGCAAACGGTCGCGACGGGCTGGGTGGCCCCGAACGTCTTTCTCGCCGGCTACGGCGCCGCGCAGGCAATCCCGGGGCCTCTGTTCACGTTCGCTGCTTTTCTCGGCTGGATGTTGGCGGGAACTCCCAGCCACGCGCTAGGCGCGGTCATTGCCACCGTCGGGATCTTCTTGCCGGGCTTGCTGCTCGTCATCGCGC
>JBCNPL010000074.1:0-9342 GCA_039593375.1 Paraburkholderia sp.
GCTTGCGGCCGCTGGCGACGGCTCCTCGACAATGTGCCGCCGGAGATAAATGCCGACCGGAGCGACCAATGTACCCATCAGGAACGGCACGCGCCAGCCCCAGCTATGCAGTTGCGCGTCGTCGAGCGCGAAAGAAAGCAGCGCGGCGGTACCCGAACCCAAGAGCGCAGCCGCCCCTTGGCTCGCAAGCTGCCAGCTGGCTCGAAAGCCGCGGCTGCGATCGTCGCCGGTTTCGAGCAGCGTGGCCGTCGCGGCGCCGAATTCGCCGCCTTGCGCGAAACCTTGCGTCAAACGCGCGACGACGATCAACACCGGCGCCGCGATGCCGATTTGCGCATAAGTCGGCGCGCAACCGATGATCGCAGCGCCGAGCGCCATCAGCGCGATCGTCAACGTAAGCGCGGGGCGCCGCCCAGCGCGGTCGGCATAGCGGCCGATGACGATGCCGCCCAGCGGCCGCATCAGAAAACCTACCGCAAAAACCGCGAACGAAAGCAGCGTCGACGTGACCGAGTTCTGCGCGGGAAAAAAGAGTTTGCCGATCGTCACGGCAAAGTAGCTGTAAACCGTGAAGTCGAAAAACTCGAGCAAGTTGCCCATGACGGCGGCGACGACGACCTTGCGCGATGAGTCAGCTCGGGCACGCTCGCCGTTCGATGCCTCGACGAAGCCTGACGTGCGCGTGTGCGCCTCGTATTCTTGCAACAGTTTGTGAGCGTGTGGTTTCACGTTGATGTTCCTGTTTTCTTGTTCGAGCGGCTTCGTCGATCGATTACTCACTAAGCGGCGGAGCCGTTCAGCGGCAGATAACGCTCCACGAGTCGCGTCCAGAAGGCGGCGCCGATCGTCAGGTTGTCGTCGGCGAAATCGTAATGCGCGTTGTGCAGCATCGGCGCCTCCGCGCCGTTGCCGATGCGCAGGAAGCAACCCGGCTTCTTTTGCAGGAAGTAGGCAAAATCCTCACTGCCCGCGATCGCCGGGAAAGGTGCAACGACGTTGCTCTCCCCCACGAGTTCGACCGCGACCTGGCGCGCGAACTCGGTTTCCGCTTCGCTGTTCACGAGAACCGGATAGCCACGCAACACATCGATTTCGACATGCCCGCCGTAAGCGGCGACATGCCCCTCCGCCAGTGTCCGGATGCGCGATTCGAGCTTCTGTCTTACTTCGTCGTTGAAAGAGCGGACGCTCAACTCGAGTGTCGCCCGGTCCGGAATGACATTGGCGACGTGCCCCGCATGGATCGATCCGACCGTGACCACGGCCGTCTCCGTTGGGTCGATATTGCGCGACACGATCGTCTGCAGCGCCATCACGAGACTGCTCGCGACCACGATCGGATCGACGCTGAGATGGGGGCGCGCCGCATGGCCGCCCTTGCCTTGAATCGTAATCTTGACGGTGTCGCATGCGGCCATGAAAGGTCCGGAGCGAAACAGGAACGTCCCCGTCGGCACGCCTGGATGATTGTGAAGACCGAAGATGGCGTCGCAAGGAAACCGCTCGAAGAGACCGTCCGCAATCATGCGTTCCGCACCGCTGTTCGAGCCGGCCTCTTCGGCCGGCTGAAAGATCAGATGGAGTGTGCCGTCGAATCGGCGCGTACGCGCGAGTTGGCGGGCGGCGCCGAGCAGCACCGCCGTGTGACCGTCGTGGCCGCACGCATGCATCTTGCCGTCGTGCTTGCTCGCGTAAGCGAGACCCGTGAGCTCACGAATCGGCAGCGCGTCCATGTCGGCACGAATCCCGATCGATCGCGTGCCCGCGCCCGCTTTCAGCGTCCCTACCAACCCGTGGCCGCCGATGTTCCGGCTCACCTCGTAGCCCCACTCTGCCAGCTTCGAGGCTACGAACGCCGCGGTGTCCGCCTCCTCGAACGAAAGCTCGGGGTGCTGGTGAATGTGATGGCGAATCGTCTTGAGCTCTTCCCCAAACGCTTCGAGTTCGGCGATGCCAGTAGGTACGGGTCGATGATCCATCGTACGGGTGTCCCTTTTTTGACGCGATGGCGCCGAGTATTGCACCATCAAAATTCCGCTTAAAGGCATCGGACCGTGCAAGAATGTTGCCTTTCAGTCAACGATCAAGACGGCGAAATTGGCGATGAACAAGGACCCGTTGGACTCGCGTGCGGTCGCTTATCTGCACGAGGTGGCCACCTATGGCGGCGTGCGTGCCGCGGCGGAAGCGCTCGGCGTCAACGCTTCGGTCGTCAGCCGGCAGATCGCGATGCTCGAGCGAACGCTGCGGATGGCGTTGCTCGCCCGCCAAGGCCGCTCGGTGAACGTGACCGAAGTGGGCCGCATGCTCGTCGAGTTTCATCGAGAGCGAGAGCGGCGCGTTCGCCAATTGCGCGCGCAGCTCGACGAGTATCGGAACCTCGAGCGCGGGCGCATCGCGGTCGGCGTCGGGGAAGGCTTCGTCGAAGGATTCATTACTGGGGCACTACGTCGATTCAGCGTCAAACACCCGCATATCACGATCGATATCCGGTCCGGCACGACACCGGCGATCGTCGCGATGTTGCGCAACGACGAAGTCGATATCGGGCTTTGCGTGGACGCCGGGCGTGAACCAGGCTGCAAGATCCGCACTTTCGCCCTGGGCCCGCTATGCGCGGTCGCGACCCCGGACCATCCGATCGCCGCGTTGAGCAAGGTGCCGCTCGCGGCATTGGAGCAATACCGCCTGATCTTCATGGCCAGTCACTTCACTGTGCAGGAGCACATGCAGGCGATGCTCGACGCCGAAGGCTTGACGCTCGTGCCCGCGTATCGCTGCGACCTGTTCTCCGCCGCCCAGGCGCTGGCCGCCGCGGGGCTCGGCGTCGCGTTCATGTCAGCCGCGGCTGCGCGCCGGCGTATCGAGCAGGCGCAACTCGTTGCCGTGCCGATCGATCACCCCATTGCGCGGAACTTCCGCAGTCAGCTGATGACGCGCAGTGCGCGACGATTGCCGCCGGCGGCCGATCATCTTTGGAAGCAGTTGGCTCAGGCGATGGCGGGGACATGAGCAGCAACGCTACCTATCGTGGCGACTGCAGCGAGTGCCATGCCGTTGCTACAATCGGCCCGTTACGGCAGTGACGAGAAGGAGCCTGTGATGACTGACGATGAACATGCAATTCGCGATCTGGTGGATACCTGGATGACCGCGAGCAAGGCAGGCGATACGGAAACAGTGCTGAGCCTGGTTACCGACGATGTAGTGTTTATGCTCCCCGATCACGAACCGTTCGGCAAAGCGCAATTCGCCGAGATGTCCAGGAAGCAGCAAGGCATGCAGATCGAGGGAACGAGCAAGATCATCGAACTTCAGGTGCTCGGAGACTGGGCGTTCATGCGCAACTATGTGGACGTGACGGTAACGCCTCCCGGTACGACGGCCGCACCGATACGGCGTGCAGGCTATACCCTCACCCTCGTTCGCAAGAATGCGGATGGCCGTTGGCAGTTGGCTCGCGACGCGAATCTGGTGGCCTGATGATCGTTCGACTCGCCGAACCTTACCTCCTCGTCTAAACGCATCACGGCCCGATGCTCGCCTCGATGCGTCTGACGCGACGCGAGCAGGCGGCAAAGTGTTCAGAGCCGCGAGCAAGACTAGTGCTGATGGCGGTGATGGATGTCGGGGAAATGCGCGTGCGAGTGCGTGACGGGAAGATGCACGTGTGGATGGGTATGCGGCTCGTTGCCCGAATACGGAAAATCGTGCTCGTGTTGATGATGCTCGTCGTGGCGGTGCCGATGCGTGTGCTCGAGCAAATCGTGCGTGTGCTCATGCTCATGCCGCTCGCGGACATGCAGCCAGACGCCGAGCGCCATCAATGCCGCCGCGATCCAGAACAAGACTGGAGGCAGCTCAGGCCATAGCACGAGCGAAAGTGCGACACCGAATAGTGGCGCAACGGAAAAATAAGCCCCCGTGCGCGCCGTGCCCAAATGCCGAAGCGCAACAACGAACAGCACCAGGCTTACGCCATAGCCTGCCAGGCCGGTGAGCATGGCCGCGCCCACCGCGCTGGCCGCCGGCAACGTCGCTCCAGTCGCAAACGCAATGCCGAGATTCACCGGCCCGGCGATCAAGCCTTTCAGGCACGCGATCACCATCGCGTCGTTTGCCGACACCTTGCGCGTCAGGTTGTTATCGATTGCCCAGCATAGGCAGGCGCCGGCGATCAGCAGGGCGCCAACCGGGACGGTCACCTGGCCGGGGTGCCACGAGAGCAGTACGCCTCCGGCGACGATGGCCACCATCCCGAGAAACACCTGAAGATCCACGTTTTCGCGAAAAACCACCCACGCGATGACGGCCGTCAGCACGCTTTCAAGGTTTAGCAGTAAGGAGCTGGTTGCTGCCGGCGTGCTCGACAGGCCCAGCATGAGCAGCGCCGGCCCCGCGACCCCACCAGCGACGATGGCGCCCATTAGCCACGGCAGTTCTGCCTTTTCGATTCGATGACTCGTATCCGCCCGAGTATCGGAGCGGTTGACCCGCCTGGCAAGAATGCCGACGCCAAGACCAACGCCACTGCCGAGATAAAACAGCCCCGCCACCATGAAAGCCGACATGGAGCCGAGGAGCGCTTTGGCTAGCGGTGTGGCCGCCCCGAAGAGCGCGGCTGCGGCGAGCGCAACGAATACCGCGTTGAGTCGTGAATTCATCGGATCAAAGTACGTGGGATCAGAGGCCCTGGCGCCTCCGCGCAGTGTACCGAATTAGCCGCCGCGCCGAGATGCGACTCGCTCGGACAGGAATTTCAAAGTTAACTTGTATCGCTCTCTACACAAACGTAGGATACTCGACATGAACATCTTATCGACATGGTCGCTGCTCGTCCTGACGCTGCCTACCGAGAACGCGACAGCGCGAATGCGTTTTTATCGGGCCCTCAAGGCAAAAGGCTGCGCAGTCTTGCGAGACGGCATCTATCTGTTGCCTTACAGCGGTGCGCACGAAGACATGCTGCGAGAACTAGCTGGTGCCATTGCCGAAAGCGGCGGCACGGCGCATCTGTTGCGCGCGCCGAGCCTGGATGCGTCGCAGGAAGAGGAATTCCGGACGCTGTTCGACCGCGAAAGCGACTATGAAGCTTTCATTCGCTCGCTAGCCGAGGCCCGCAAGACGATCTCGGGGCAGTCCGCCGCCGAATTGACCCGGCTGCTGCGGCGCCTGCGCAAGGACTATGAGGCCATCCGGGCCGTCGATTACTTCCCGGACGACGCCGCCACGCGTGCAGAGGTGGCTTGGCAGGATTTCGTCGCGCTCGTCGATACAGTGCTCTCGCCCGGCGAGCCGCATCCTGCCGAACGCACCATCCGTCGACTCTCGCGTGACGAGTATCAGGGGCGGACTTGGGCTACGCGGCAGCGGATGTGGGTCGATCGCGTAGCCAGCGCCTGGCTCATTCGGCGCTTCATTGATCCCGATGCGCGCTTCCTTTGGCTGACGTCGCCGGATACATGCCCGGCGGACGTACTGGGTTTTGACTTTGACGGCGCGGCCTTCACGCATGTGGGTGAGCGGGTGACCTTCGAGGTGCTGCTCGCAAGCTTCGGCCTCGATAACGATCCGGCATTGCTGCGGCTGGGCGAGATCGTACACGCACTCGACGTGGGCGGACCGGCCGCGCCCGAGGCGGTCGGCTTCGAAGCCGTGATGGCGGGCACCCGCCAGCGTGTTGATAACGATGATCAATTGCTCGCGCAAATGAGTCCGGTATTGGATGCGCTTCATGCGCATTTCGCCGCGAGCGCAACGGAAGAAACGGGGAGACGTTCTTGAGCATGACCACCGCTGCAGCGCCCGCTTACTCATTGGGTCAGCTCGTCCGATACATGTTGCGCCTTGGCACATTCGGCTTTGGCGGGCCGGTTGCATTGGCGGGCTACATGCGTCGTGATCTCGTCGAACGGCTGGGCTGGATCTCCGAATCCGACTACAAGGAAGGGCTCGCGCTCGCGCAACTCGCGCCGGGGCCGCTCGCGGCGCAACTGGCGATATACCTTGGCTACGTTCACTACCGGATTGTCGGCGCCACCCTCGTGGGATTCGCCTTTGTCCTCCCGTCGTTTCTGATGGTGGTCGCGCTTGGCTGGGCCTACGCGCACTTCGGCGGGCTTTCCTGGATGCAGGCGGTGTTCTACGGCGTCGGCGCCGCGGTGGTCGGGATCATCGCCATGAGCGCGTACAAGCTCACCATGAAGACAGTCGGCAAGGACAAGCTGCTATGGGCGATCTATCTGACCCTGGCCGTCGTTACCTTCGTGACCGAATCCGAGGTTGCGTGGCTGTTCATCGCCGGCGGACTGATCGGATGGCTGTGGCGCGCTCCGCCGAAGCGTCTGCATAAGGGGGGCATCAGCGCCATTGCCGCCGCGAACCTGCCGGCGGCGAGCGGGATCGTGTCCGGCCTCGATTGGCCGCAACTCACGCAAATCGGGGTCTTTTTCATGAAGGCCGGCGCGTTCGTCTTCGGCTCGGGGCTTGCAATCGTGCCGTTCCTGTACGGCGGCGTCGTGACCGAGCACCACTGGCTCAACGACAAGCAGTTCGTCGACGCGGTCGCTGTTGCAATGATCACGCCCGGACCCGTCGTCATCACGGTCGGCTTCATCGGCTATCTCGTAGCGGGTTTTCCGGGGGCGCTCGTCGCGGCGCTCGGCACTTTCCTGCCGTGCTACCTGTTCACCGTGATCCCCGCGCCGTACTTCAAGAAGTACGGTCGCCTGCCGGGCGTCAAGGCCTTTGTCGACGGCATTACCGCTGCCGCGGTCGGCGCCATTACGGGTTCGGTGATTGTGATTGCCAAGCGTTCGATCGTCGACGTGCCGACCCTCGTCATCGGCCTCGTGACAATCGCCCTGCTATGGCGCTTCAAGAAGCTTCAGGAACCGGTCATCGTCACGGCCGCCGCGCTCCTGGGCCTTGTCGTGTATCCGCTTATCCATTCGCATGCGATCTAACGGAAGTGCAAGCGTAATGATGAACACACGCGAGGCCCCAGGTGCCGTCTCGTTGGCCGACCGACTGTCACACTGGGCTTTGCCGCCCGGCATCGATAGGACGGCACGACTGCTGCTGATCAGCCGCGGCCTGCGCGGATTCTGCGACGGCTTCGTCGCCGTGCTTCTACCGGCCTACCTGCTCGCGCTTGGGCTCGGAAAAGTCGACGTAGGTCTGATCGGCACGACGACGCTGGTTGGCTCGGCGGTCGCGACGATCGCGGTCGGCACGCTCGCTTATCGTTTTGCGGCGCGCCGGATGTTCCTCTTCGCGGCCGCATTGATGGTCGCGACCGGCCTCGGTTTTGGCGGGTTATCGTCGCTCTGGCCGCTGCTGACGGTGGCGTTCCTCGGCACGCTCAACCCAAGCTCGGGGGATGTGAGCCTTTTCCTGCCGCTCGAACAATCGCGTCTCGCCGAGTCGGCGACCGGCGATGTGCGAACGGCGTTGTTTGCCCGCTACAGCTTGATCGGCGCCGTGTCGGCGGCAATCGGCTCGCTCGCCGCAGGCGTGCCCGCATGGCTGACGGCACATACGCAAGTCTCGGAATTGCCCGCCATGCGCATCATGTTTCTGCTGTATGCAGCGACGGGCGTTGTCGTCTGGCTCCTCTATCGTCGCTTGCCGCATCCGGCTGCTGCGCAAACCCAACGCAGGCGCGCGCCGCTACGCGAATCGCGGCGAATCGTCATACGCCTCGCGCTGCTGTTCAGCGTCGACGCGTTCGCAGGCGGACTGCTCGTCAATTCACTGCTCACGCTATGGCTGATGCAACGCTTCGGCCTGTCCGTCGGCGCGGCCGGTCGGTTCTTCTTCTGGGCCGGGCTCCTCAGCGCGGCGTCTCAACTCGTGGCGGCGCCCCTCGCCGGCAGGATCGGGCTGCTCAACACGATGGTCTTCACGCACATCCCGTCGAGCCTGTGCCTGATCGCCGCTGCTTTCACGTCTTCCCTGCCGGTGACCTTCGCACTGCTTCTCGTGCGCAGCGCCTTGTCGCAAATGGATGTACCCACGCGCACCGCCTACGTGATGGCGGTCGTCACGCCACCGGAGCGGCCCGCTGCTGCGAGCTTCACCTCCGTGCCGCGTAGCCTCGCGGCATCGCTGGGACCGTCGCTGGCCGGCGGTCTGATCGCGATGGGCTGGCTCGGTGCGCCGCTCGCGGCCTGCGGCGCGCTCAAGATCGCCTACGATCTCACGCTGCTGTTCGTCTTCCGCCATGTCAAACCGGAGAACTGAGTCAGCGCGACGCCGCTGCGCGAGGTACGCATGGCGATGAGCGCTGATGCCGGAGCGAACCATGAAAACCATCGGAAACTGGCGCGTGCGCCTGTCGTTGCTCCTTGCGCTATGCGTAGTGCTGGTCGGTGTCGGCCGGCTCACGGCAACAATTTCGACTGCAACCAATGCCGCCTCATTGCGGGATCTTCCGCTGAAACACGTCGCCGATGTTCCACTACCCGGCCGCACCACGCGCCTCGATTACGAGAGCTATGACCCCGATCGCCACTTGCTTTTTATCGCGCATCTCGGCGATGGCGAGGTGATCGTCCTCGACACCGATTCATCGCGTATCGTTGGTCGCATCGCCGGCGTCTCATCGGTACACGGCGTGCTCGCCATTCCCGAGCTCTCTCGCGTCTACGCTTCCGCCACCGGAACGGACGAGGTCGTGGCAATCGACGAAACGACGCTCAAGATCGTCGCGCGCATGCCGGGCGGCCGCTACCCCGACGGCATGGCCTACGCTCCCGAGTCGCACAAGCTATACGTCTCGGACGAAACAGGAGAGACAGAGACGGTAATTGACGTGCGCAGCAATCAGCGAATGGCGACCATCCCGCTCGGCGGCGAAGTCGGCAACACGCAGTACGACCCCCTATCACGCCACGTCTTCGTCAACGTGCAGACCCGCAATGAGCTCGTCGAAATCGACCCGGCGCTCGACCGCGTGGTTGGCCGCATTGCATTGCCGGGCGCAAGACACAACCACGGGCTACTGATCGATCCGCAGGATCATCTCGCCTTTATCGCTTGCGAGGGAAATGACAAACTGCTAGTGCTCGATATGGGCTCGAAGCGCGTCGTCCAATCCTTCGGAGTGGGCAGCGGCCCGGACGTGCTGGCGTTCGATACCGCATCAAGGACGCTATACGTAGCGGGTGAAGCCGGCATCGTTTCGATGTTCAGCGTGAAGCGCGCAGATGTCCAGAAAATTGGCGAGGGCCACATCGGACCGAATGCACATGTCGTAGCGGTGGATGCGCGTATGCACCGATCCTATTTCCCCCTCAAGAACGTCGGCGGGCAACCCGTGTTGCGCGTCATGGAGGCACG
>JBCNPL010000075.1:0-9330 GCA_039593375.1 Paraburkholderia sp.
CTTGTCGGTGACGGCCAGCACGATCGCGACGTCGCCGTTCTTGCCGCTCGTGATGAACTGCTTGACGCCGTTGATCACGTAGTCGTCCCCGTCGCGCACGGCCGTGGTCCGCAACGCCGAGGCATCCGAGCCGGCCTGTGGCTCGGTCAGGCAGAATGCGCCGAGCATCTCGCCGCGTGCGAGCGGCGTCAGCCAGTCGCGCTTTTGGGCGTCGTCCGCGTACGAGAGCAGGATGCTGCATACCGGGCAATTGTTGACCGAGATCGCCGTCGAAGTGCCGCCGTCGCCGGCCGCGATCTCTTCCAGGATCAACGCGAGCGCGAGCGCGTCGAGCCCCGCGCCGCCGTATTCTTGCGGCACGAGTACGCCATATGCGCCGAGTTCGGCGAGCTGGCGGTGGACGTCCTTCGGGAATGTGCGATCGCGGTCCCACGCCGCCGCGTGGGGCGCAACCGCGTCGCGCACGAAGGTGCGCACGGCATCGCGGATCATCGTGTGATCCTGGTCGAGCACCATATTCAATGTCTCCTTTCCATGGTCGAACATGCCTTTCGGGCCTTTTGAGCCCTCAGGTTTGGGGGTGGTCGTGGGCTTGTTACCAGTCGACCGATGTCCCGTCATACTGCAAGAACCGCCCGTTGAACGCGGTCCGTGCGGCGCCGGCCTGGGCAATGACCTCGCGCATGCCCGACACGCTGCGCTCCGGATCGATCGCCGCGTTGGCGCCGCCCATGTCGGTGCGCACCCAGCCGGGATTGAGCGCGATGCAGGTCGCTCGGCGCGTTTGCAGCGACGCCACGCGCAGCGCGCTGTTGAGCGCCGCTTTGCTCGCGCGGTAAAGCCAGCCCGTCGTGCCCGTCGCCTCGCTGATGCTGCCCATCCGGCTCGACAGCACGGCGAGCACGCCGTCGACCGATTCGACGAGCGGCAGCAGCACCGGCATCAGCAGCATCGGCCCGCGTACGTTGGTGGCCATCACGTAGTCGAAATCGTCGGCCGCGAACGACTCGACGCCGCCTGTCTGCGGTCCATAGACGCCCGCGCAAATGACGGCGATATCGAGCGCCTCGCCGGCGAGCGCGCCGGCCAACCCGTCGATGTCGTCGGGCTCGGTCACATCGAGCAGGATCGGCTCCGCGCCGAAATCGGCCTCGATGGCATCGAGCGCCTCGCCGTCTCGTGCCGTCGCGAAGACGCGCCAACCCGCCGCACGGTACTGGCGCACGAACTCGCGCCCGATGCCGCGCGACGCGCCCACGATCAGTGCTGTCTTCATCGTTCGGACTCCAATGGGCCGCGGATTGCGCATGGCGGCCGAGCGGCATCTCGGCCTCGAGCGGTCGAGCGTCGCATGACGCCCGATTGACCGAGGGGCATCACGACAGGAGTTCGATGCCCATTGCCGTCGCTTCGCCGCCGCCGATGCAAAGGCTCGCCACGCCGCGCTTGCCGCCGCGCTTCCTCAACGCACCGATGAGCGTGACGAGGATGCGGGCGCCGGAGGCGCCGATCGGGTGGCCGAGCGCGCAGGCGCCGCCGTTCACGTTGACTTTGTCGTGCGGGAGGTCGTGTTCCTTCATCGCCGCCATCGTCACGACGGCGAACGCCTCGTTGATTTCGTAGAGATCGACATCGGCCGCGCGCCAGCCGTTCTTCTCGAACAGCTTGCGGATCGCGCCGACGGGCGCCGTCGTGAACTTCGCCGGTTCCTGGGCGAACGTGGAGTGGCCGACGATGCGCGCGAGCGGCGCGACGCCGAGCCGCTCGGCCGTCGACGCGCGCAACATGACGAGCGCCGCCGCGCCGTCCGAGATCGACGACGAGTTCGCTGCCGTGACCGTTCCCGTTTTGCTGAATGCGGGCTTGAGCGTCGGGATCTTCGCGAGGTTCGCCTTGAACGGCTGCTCGTCGCGCGCGATCACGACCTCGTCGCCCTTGCGGCCCTCGATCTTCGCCGGGGCGATTTCCCACGAGAACGAACCATCCTCGTTCGCCCGCTTCGCTCGCGTGAGCGATTCGATGGCGAACGCATCCTGCGCCTCGCGCGTAAAGCCGAACGAGGCCGCGCATTCTTCGGCGAAAGTGCCCATCAGGCGGCCTTTCTCATAGGCGTCTTCGAGACCGTCGTAGAACATGTGGTCGATGACCTGACCGTGGCCCATGCGCATGCCCGCGCGTGCCTTCGGCAGCAGGTAGGGCGCGTTCGTCATGCTTTCCATTCCGCCCGCGACGACGACATCGACCGATCCGGCGGCGAGCATGTCGTGCGCGAACATGGCGGCGCGCATGCCCGAGCCGCACATCTTGTTGACCGTCGTGCAGCCCGTGGCGAGCGGCAGACCCGCCCCCAGCGCCGCCTGACGCGCGGGCGCCTGGCCGAGACCGGCCGGCAGCACGCAGCCCATCAACACTTCCTCGATCCGCTCGGGGCTCAAACCCGAGCGCGCGAGCGCCGCTTCGATCGCAACGGCGCCGAGTTGCGGCGCCGTCAGCGCCGCGAGCTCGCCCTGAAAGCCGCCCATCGGCGTGCGCGCCGCCGCCACGATGACGACAGGATCGCTGGAACGCTCACTTGCTTCAGTCATGTCCAATCTCCTTGATCACGCCGTCGACGACCGCCTCGACTTTCGTCAGTTCGGCGGCGTCCGCGGCTACGATATCGATGTCGGCCGCGCTCGCGCGCTTTGCGGAGAGCGCGGCGACGCAGCGTTCGTAGGTACCGCCGAGCATCTCGGCGTTCGAAATCGTCATGCCGAGATTGCGCATGCGCCCGTCGTGCACGCCGTAAGCCCAGCCGTGCACCGTCAGCGGCTGGCTGCGCGCCCACGCGTCGTTGACGATCGTCGTGCGGCAGACGTTGACGACCTGCTCGATCGTGTTCAATTCGACGAGACGCCGATGTCGCGCTTCACCCATCGGCCACTCGTCGAGCAACGCCGCATGCTTGGCGCGCACGTCATGAATGTGATGGAGCCAGTTGTCGGCCAGCCCGACGCGCCTGTCGAAGAGAGCCGCGCCGACGCCCGAGCAGCCGTAGTGGCCGACCACCATGATGTGCTTGACCTTCAGCAGATCGACGGCGAACTGGATGACGGACAGGCAGTTGAGGTCCGTGTGCACGACGACGTTCGCGATGTTGCGATGGACGAACACCTCGCCGGGCGGCAGCCCGATGATCTGATTGGCCGGTACGCGCGAGTCGGAGCACCCGATCCAGAGGTATTCAGGCGTTTGCTGATCGGCGAGCCGCGAGAAGTACTGCGGGTCTTCGGCGAGCTTGCGCTTGACCCATGCCTGGTTGTTGACGAAGAGGTGGGCAAGCGGATGGTTTTGATCGTTCATGATTCGTGGTGACGGTGGATCTGATTGATACGGGTCCGGACGCTGGCGTCCTCTAATGGGTGCCGGGAACGGGGAGGCGGCCGTTCAAGCTGCTCGCTTGCCGTCGCCCGGCTCGTCCTGCTCCTGCCGCCCGGCATCGGGCGAACTCTCGTGAAAGCGCTCGGGATAGCGATTGCAAAAGCGCGCGCTCCTGTCGTAGGGAAAGAAGTCGGGCAATTCACCTTTGAGTAGCTGCTCCTTGTGTCTTTGCCAAAGCGCCGGATCGAAGATGTCCGCATGATGGCGCATGAAGTAGCGGCGTACGGTCGGATCGCCGAGCAGGAACGTGCCGTAGGTTTCGGGAAAGATGTCGTGGGGGCCGACGGCGTACCATGTCTCGGCCGACAGCTCGTCTTCCTCGCTTTGCGCCTGCGGCACGTGGCGGATGTTGCAGTCGGTCAGGTATTCGATCTCGTCGTAATCATAGAAGACGACGCGGCCATGGCGCGTCACGCCGAAATTCTTGTAGAGCAGATCGCCAGGAAAGATATTGGCCTGGATGAGCTCCTTCACCGCGTCGCCGTACTCCTTGACCGCATGCTCGATATCGGCTTCCGTGCCGTTTTGCAGGAACATGTTGAGCGGCACCATGCGGCGCTCGATGTAGACGTGCCGGATCACGATGCAATCTCCTTCGTATTCGATCATCGAAGGCGCTTCTCGTTCGAGCTCGCGCAGGAGCGCATCGTCGAGCCGCGCGAGCGGCAACGCGACGCTCGAATATTCGAGCGTGTCGGCCATCCGGCCGAGGCGGTCGTGCCGCTTCACGAGCAGGTACTTGTCCTGGATCTGCTCGCGCGTCGTCTCTTTCGGGGCCGGAAAGCTGTCCTTGATCAGCTTGAACACATACGGGAACGACGGCAGCGTGAAGACGATCATCACGAGCCCCTTGATGCCGGGCGCGATGACGAACTGATCGCTCGAGTGGGAGAGGTGCTTCAGCAGGTCGCGGTAAAAGAGATTCTTGCCTTGCTTTTGCAGGCCGACCGACGTGTAGATCTCCGCTTTCGGCTTGCCCGGCATGATCGTCTCGAGGAAATCGACGTAGGCGGAGGGCACGGCCATGTCGACGAGGAAGTACGAATGCGAGAAGCTGAAAATGACTTGAAGCTGCTCGCGCCGCAGCAACACGGTATCGAGCGCGAGCAGACCCGGGCGCACGTGGCGGATCGGGACGGCGAACGGCAACAGCAACTCGCCGTTGATGATCCGGCCGACGATGTACGCCGCCTTGTTGCGAAAGAACAGTGACGAGAGCACGTGCACCTGGAAGTTGAACGCTTCCTGAAACGGTCCGTACGTCTCGTGGATGGTGTCGATGATGCAGGCTACGTCGCGCGCGAGGTTCTCGAACGGCACCTCGAGCTGAAAATTCGTGACGATTCGCTCGAGCGTCGCTTCGAAGCCGTCCTTGCCCGGATAGTAGGCGCGATAAGTCGGCTTCGCCGCCGGTTCGTCGTTCTCGAGATACTCGGTCGAGATCACGGGCCGCACGAAGATGAAGTCGTTGTTGAAGTACGACCGGTGCAAAATCTTGCAGCAGACTGAATTGAAGTACGTCTCGGCGCACTCGGGCTGCAGATGATTCGTCAGCAGTCCTATGTAATGAAGCCTGATTTGCTGCCAGACGTCGTCGTCGATGTTTTCGGCGTCGTATTCGTCCTGCAGCAGCTCGACGCAGGCCTGAACGCGGTTGTCGTACGATGCGATGCGATCGCGGGCGAGCTTTTGCAGCCCGTGCCAGTCGCCTCTTTCGAACAGCGTCTTCGCACGCGCACCCGCCTCGCAAAACGCACCGTAGTGGCCGTTGAAGCCCTCGAGGATCGACTGCGCCACGTCGAACCCGATCTGCGAAGAGAGGAGCTTCGGAAAGTGCTTCATGCGCGCACGGCCTCGGCCGTCCCGTTTTCGGCCAGCATGGCCCGGCACTGCGCCTCGTATCGAGCCAGGTCTCCGAGCGTCGCGTTCAGATCGTCGAGCTGACGCTCGAGCACTTCGCGATGCTGCGCGATCGTGGCGAGAAACGCCTGCAACTGCGGGACGGTGTCGGTCGGCGATTCGTACAGGTCGAGCAGCCGGCGAATCTCCGACAGCGTGAATCCGAGCCGCTTGCCGCGCAGCGTCAGCTTGAGCCGCGTGCGATCGCGGCTCGAATAGACGCGCCGCAAGCCCCCCGAACCCTCGCGCTTCGGCGCGAGCAGTCCCTGGTCTTCGTAGAAGCGGATGGCTCGGGGCGTGACGTCGAATTCGCGCGCAAGCTCGGTGATCGTGTAATGCTGGCTCATGGTGTTCGCGTCGGCTCGGCCGGCCTTTCCGTGCCGCCGCCCGACCGCGCTCGAGCGGCGGTGGAGGCTGCGGCGCCTCGGCCGGATCAGGTAGAATCGATCGACGTTTACGTTATCGTCAACTTCGACAAAGCGCAACTCGCGCCGCGAAATACTTCCGATGAATCCGCTCGAACACCAACTCGACTATCCGTTCGGCGACACGCTCGTCGAGTCCGGCACCACGCGCGAAGTGGCGCCCGGCGTCCATTGGGTGCGCATGCCGCTGCCGTTCGCGCTCGACCATATCAATCTCTGGCTGCTGCGCGACGAAATCGACGGCCGCCAAGGATGGACCGTTATCGATTGCGGCATTGCGAGCGATGCCATCAAGGCGCATTGGGAGGCCATCTTCGATACGCGGCTCGAAGGGCTGCCGGTGCTTCGCACGCTCGTCACGCATTGCCATCCCGATCACCTGGGGCTTGCCGATTGGATCTGCAACGGCGGCGCGCGCGAGCGCTGGAACGTGCGGCTTTGGATTTCGCTCGGCGATTACATGCTGGGGCGCGTGATGGCCGCCGGAGACGGCTCGAACGCGGGCGGCGAGGGCGCGGCGCGCCACTTCGCGCGGCATGGGGTCGCCGATCAGGAGGCGCTCGAAAAGCTCCGCAATCGTAAGGACTACTATTCGAACCTGGTTCCGTCGATGCCCGCGCGGTATCGGCGTCTGCGCGAAGGGGATCGGCTGACGATCGGCGCTCGCGAATGGCGCGTCGTCACCGGTTACGGGCATTCGCCCGAGCACTGCGCACTGTTCAGCGAAAGCGCGGGCGTTCTGATTTCGGGCGACATGGTCCTGCCGCGCATTTCGACGAACGTATCCGTATTCGACATGGAGCCGGAGGGCAACCCGCTCGCGCTCTATCTGGAATCGCTCGGCGCGTACGAGTCGATGCCGGCCGATACGCTCGTGCTACCGTCTCATGGGCGGCCGTTTCGCGGGCTGCATACGCGTATCGCACAGCTGCGCGCGCACCACGACGCCAGGCTTGCGGAGGTGCGCGAAGCGTGTGGACGGAGCCCGCAAAGCGCGGCCGACATCGTGCCGATCATGTTCCGCCGCCAGCTCGACATTCACCAGATGACGTTCGCGATGGGCGAAGCGCTCGCGCATTTGCACCTGTTGTGGCACGCAGGCGAACTGCGGCGCGTCGAGGGGGCGGATGGGGTGATGCGATTCCACGTATAAGGAGGCAACGCCTGCCGCTCCGCTTGCCCGGCGACGGCCGCGATAAAGCGGACGCTTGAGCGGCGTTGTACCGTTTCGATCGATTGGATTACTCAAGCACCGGCCGTCGGCGCGATCGCGGTACGCGGTCGCAACGCCGCCATGATCAGGTACATGCCTCCGCCGATCAGTACGCCGAAGAACCAGCCATAGGTATTCCACCAGAGAGGCAGCAGGCTGGTGAGGTTAGGCAGAAAAGTCGAAAAGACGCTGCCGACCCCGGCCGAGACGATCGCGTTGACGTTCCAGCCGCCTTCGTAACGGTACTCGCCATGCTCCTGGTAAAGCGCCGCGACGTTGATGTTCCCTTTGGCCACCAGGTAGTAATCCGCGAGAATGACCCCCAGCAGCGGACCCATCGTCGCGCCGATGGCGTTGACGAAATGCGCGGCGTTGCCTTCCCACGGCGCGAACGGGTAGAGCACGAGCGCGATCAGCGCGGCGATGTAGCCGCCTTTTTTGAAGCTGATTTGCTTGGGGAACACGTTCGAGATATCGAACGCCGCGGAGACAAAATTGGCCACCACGTTGATGCCGAGCGTGGCGACGGCGAAGGTCAGCGCCGCGATGAGCGCCAGCACCCAGCTGTCGAATTTCGCCGAGATCTGCTCGGGATGGAGCAGCGCTTCGCCATAGACCTTGAACGCGGCGATCGTGGTGATGCCCGCCACCAGCGAAAACGCGATCAGGTTGACGGGCAAGCCCCACAGATTGCCTTTCTTCACCGCGTCGCGGTCCTTGGCGTAGCGCGAGAAGTCGCAGAAGTTCAGGTACAGCGCCGCGAAGTAGGTGATCCAGGTCGCCCCGACTGCCATCAGCGCCCAGAACGAGCCCGGTTCGCCGCTGATGCCGGCGTCCTTCGTCTTGTCGAGGAGCACGTTCATCGGAATGCCGTGCGAGAAGGAGAAACCGCCAGCCTTGATGCAGAGGCCGATCGCCAGAATCAGCATCGCGATCCACACCGCGGGGCCGGCCCAGTCCTGGAATCGGCGCACCGTCTCCATCCCTTTCTGGATGATGAGCAACTGCAGCGCCCATATGACGACGTAGCAGATTACCTCGAGCGTGGAGTGCCCGAGCAGCTGCGAGCTCTTCTCGAATGCCATCAGGCTGTCGTTGCGCACGAGCAGCGCGACGACCGCGCCCGAAGCCGCCGCCGTCTGCGCGCCATACCAGAAACAGGCGACGACGGCGCGTACCAACGCCGCCAGGTTGGCGCCCCATACGCCGAACGAAGCGCGCGCGAGGACCGGGTAGGGTACGCCGGTCTTTTCGCCGGCGTAGCCGATCAGGTTCATCAGCGCAAAGATCACGAGCGAGCTGAGCCCGATCGCGAGCAGAAAATTGACGAAGCTGCCGCAAAGCAGAAACAGGCTCGCGGCGAGGTAGTAGCCCCAGAGGCTGTGCACGTCCGAAGTCCAGACGTTGAAGATGCTGAACGCCCCCCACTTGCGCTCCCGGGCTGGCGCGAGATCTTCGTTATAGAGGCCGGACGAAGGATTGCGGATTTCCATCTGTCATCTCCTTTGAACATGTGCATCGAGGAAACACCGCCGGACACTCCTTCGGGGGAGATGCTCCCGCGTCTGAAGCCAAGGGACAGGGAAGAGCTGGACGTGCTTTGCCGCGTCGTTTTGAATGCGTCCGAAGCCATTATTGCGCGATAAAAAAAATTAGGGCAAGCACGCCCGGTCCGCGTTTACCAGGGGAACGCCTTGACGGGCGGCGGCCCTCGCGGCTCGAGGGGGCCGATGCCGAGCACGGTGAAAGACGCACGGCATGCGTTTTGCGGTGGGAATCAAGCTAATCCTCACTCGCCGTCGATATGGATACCGTGATCAGCATCGGTAGCATCAACGCCGACTTTCAGATGCGCGTCGACGAGGCGCCCGGCGGCAAGGAGACGCTTGCCGGCCGCGAGCTCATCCGCCCGTCGGGCGGCAAGGCGGCGAACGTCGCTTACCTCGCGCGGCTGATGGGTGTCGAAAGCCGGCTCATCGGCATGGTCGGCGACGACGATCTCGCTCAGCAGGCGCTCGATCCGTTGCGCCGGGCGAGCGTCGACGTATCTCGCGTGCGCGTCGCGATCGGACACGCGACGTCCGTCGCCGTCATACTCGTTCCGCCCGACGGCAAAAAACGGATCGTGCATGTCTACAACGCGAACGACGTCTGGGATGAAGGCGCGCTCGCCGCCCTCGAACGCGAGCTCGAGGCCGCTCCGCAATCGGCTGTCGTGGCGGTCGATGCGGAAATCGCGACCGATGCGGCAGCCCTCGCGATCCGAACCGCGACACGCCGAGGCTTGCGCGTCGTACTCGATCCCTCTCCGACAGACCGGACATCGGTCTCGCCGATTGTCGATCTGTTCCCGCTGCTCCATGCCATCGCGCC
>JBCNPL010000076.1:0-9294 GCA_039593375.1 Paraburkholderia sp.
CACGCGAATGGCCGGCCGAGGCGCTGCCCTACGCGTCCGTCTACTCGGGGCACCAGTTCGGCGTTTGGGCGGGCCAACTCGGCGACGGCCGCGCGCTGACGCTCGGCGAGCTCGAGCATCGCGGCGCGCGCCACGAACTGCAATTGAAGGGCAGCGGGCGTACGCCCTACTCGCGCATGGGCGACGGCCGCGCCGTCCTGCGCTCGTCGGTCCGCGAGTTTCTCTGTTCGGAGGCGATGCATTACCTCGGCATTCCAACGACTCGCGCGCTCTCCGTGGTCGGGTCGGATCAACCGGTGCGGCGCGAGGAGATCGAAACGGCCGCCGTGGTTACACGTGTGTCGACGACCTTCGTGCGATTCGGACACTTCGAGCATTTTTACGCCGCCGATCGGATCGACGAACTGCGCGCGCTCGCCGATCACGTGGTCGATCGCTTTTATCCGGAGTGTCGCGAAGCCAAGGATCCCTACCTCGCATTGCTCGATGCGGTCGTCGTCCGCACGGCGGAACTGATTGCGCAATGGCAGGCGGTGGGCTTTTGCCATGGCGTCATGAACACGGACAACATGTCGATTCTCGGCCTCACGATCGACTATGGTCCGTTCGGCTTCATCGATGCGTTCGATGCCAACCACATTTGCAACCACTCGGATACGCAGGGCCGCTACGCGTACCGCATGCAGCCGCAGATCGCCTATTGGAATTGCTTTTGCCTCGCACAAGCCTTGCTGCCGCTGATCGGCGCGCATCACGACGAATCGGTGCGGGCGGAACGATCGGTTGCCGATGCGCAGCAGGCGCTCGAAACGTTCAAGGTCCGCTTCGCGCCGGCGCTCGAGCGCCGATTGCGCGACAAGCTGGGCTTGAGCGAGGCGCGGCCCGGGGACAATGTGCTTGCCGATCGGCTGCTCGAACTCATGCATAACAATCGCGCCGATTTCACGGCAACGTTCCGCCGTCTTTCGACGATGTCCAAGCACCACGCAGGCGCCGACGCGCCGGTGCGCGACATGTTCATCGACCGCGACGCGTTCGATCGGTGGGCCGTCGACTACCGCGCGCGGCTCGCGGCGGATCCTCGCGACGATGCGGCGCGACGCGAGGCGATGAACCGGGTGAACCCAAAATACGTCTTGCGCAACCATCTGGCCGAAACGGCGATCCGGCGCGCGAAGGAAAAGGATTTTTCGGAGGTGGAGCGGCTTTTGACCGTGCTGCGCCATCCGTTCGACGAGCAGCCCGAATTCGACGCCTATGCCGCGCTGCCGCCCGAGTGGGCCGGTACGCTCTCGGTCAGTTGCTCGTCGTAAGACGCATCCGCGCGCTGCCTGCATGCGTATATGCACCGTGCGGCGCGCATGCCGAATCCGGGGCTCCCCGCTGTATCGAGCGCGGGCCGTCCCGGCGATCGGCCCCCTGCCGAACGAACGGCGCTTTCGATGGTGTCAGCGCCTCAGATGGAGACATATCGACCATGACCCAACGCACCGATCCTCACGATCTTTCCGAAACGAGCGAGGCACCGCGTGACACATACGCCGTCCGCAAGTCCGACGGCGACTGGCGCAACGAACTCAGCGACATCGAATACGAAGTGACGCGGCACGCCGCGACCGAGCACCCGTTCACCGGCCGCTACTGGGATCACTGGGAGCGCGGTGTCTATGACTGCGTCTGCTGCGGCACGCCGCTCTTCGAGTCGTCGACGAAATTCGATGCCGGTTGCGGCTGGCCGAGCTACTTCAAGCCGATCAACGGCGAGGTGATCGAAGAGCGGACTGACCGCTCGCACGGAATGCTTCGCATCGAGGTCCGCTGCAAGCAGTGCGGCGCGCACCTCGGCCATGTGTTCGAGGACGGCCCCGCGCCGACGGGGCTGCGCTACTGCATCAACTCGGCTGCGTTACAATTCGAGCCCAAGTAGCGCGGATCGTACGCTTCACTGCGATACCGCGGCCCAAGACAGTGCCGGCGCACGAAATCGTGCGCCGATCCTCGGCTTTATGCCGACGACATGCGCCGAACCCGCTCCGGTCCGAACAGCGAAGCCTTTCGTACATTCCGATGAAATTTCTCTTCGATCTTTTCCCGATCATCCTGTTTTTCGTCGCGTTCAAGCTTTGGGGCATTTTCACGGCGACGGCCGTCGCGATCGGCGCGACGCTCGTCCAAGTGGCGTGGGTGGCCTTTCGTCATCGCAAGGTCGACACGATGCTCTGGGTCAGCCTCGGCGTGATCGTCGTCTTCGGCGGGGCGACCCTCGTCCTGCACGACCAGAAGTTCATCCAATGGAAGCCGACCGCGCTCTATTGGCTGTTCGCCGCGGGGCTTTTCGTCGCGCGCTACGGTTTTCGCAAGAATCTGATCGAAACGATGATGGGCAAGCAGCTCACGCTGCCGCATGCGGTCTGGGATAAGCTCAACGTCGCCTGGGCCCTCTTTTTCGTTGCACTGGGTATCGCGAACCTTTACGTGGTCGGCAATTTCACCGAGTCGCAATGGGTCAACTTCAAGCTCTTCGGTACGACGGGCGCGATGGTGCTTTTCATCGTCGCCCAGAGCCTGTGGCTCGCCAAGTACATGAAGGAGGAGTGACGATGCCCGAAGTTTCCGCCGCTCAGTTCATGACGGCCACGCCGGCCGAGCGGATCGCGTTCATCGAGGCGCGCATCGATGCCGCGCTCGGACCCACGCGGCTCGTCGTCCGCGACGACAGCGCGCAGCACGCGGGGCATGCGGGAGCCGCCGCGGGCGGGCACTACACGCTTACGGTCGTGGCGGCCGTATTCGGCGGCAAGGCGCGTATTGCCCGCCACCGCCTGGTGTATGATGCGCTGGCCGACGTGATGCAGCGCGGCATCCATGCGCTCGCGATCATGGCCTATACGCCTGAAGAGTTCGCCGAGTTGCCCGATGCGCCCTCATCGAAATCTTAGACGAAACGTCATGAGCGCCCCCCGAATAGTGAAGCGAACCGATGCCCGGGGGCCGTCTTTTACCGAATCTTCCCATTAGGAACGCTAGGAAACGTCCGATGATCCACAACAAAGCCCGAATTTGGGTATTGCTGGCCGCTTTCGCGGCTGCTCCGGCCTTCGCGCAGAACATCGCCGTCGTCAACGGCACGCCTATTCCGAAATCGCGTGCCGACGCGCTGATCGGCCAGCTCGTGAAGCAAGGCCAGCAGGACAGCCCCCAGCTGCAGCAAGCCGTTCGCGACGAGCTCGTCAATCGCGAAATCCTGATGCAGGAAGCGGCCCGCGAGGGCATTCCCACGCGCGCAGACGTTAAGGCGCAGGTGGCCGTGGCCGAGCAAACCGTCGTTCTGCGTGCGCTCATCGAGGATTTCGTCAAGAAGAACACGCCGAGCGACGCCGAGGTCAAGGCGCGTTATGACGAGCTCGTGAAGCAAGTAGGCGGCAACGAGCTGCATTTGCACCATATTCTCGTCGACAACGAGCAGCAGGCGAAGGACATCATCGCGAAGATCAACGGCGGCGCGAAGTTCGAGGATCTCGCCAAGCAGTACTCGAAGGACCCGGGCTCGGCCAAGAACGGCGGTGATCTCGACTGGTCGAACCCGAGCGCTTATGTGCCCGAGTTCGCGCAGGCGGCCGAGAAACTGCAGAAGGGCCAAATGACGCAAGCGCCCGTGCACACGCAGTTCGGCTGGCACATCATTCGCCTCGACGACTCGCGGCCGATCACCCCGCCGCCGCTCGATCAGGTCAAGCAGCAGATCGTGCAGCAGATGCAGCAGGAAAAGTTGCAGGCGTTCGAGCAGAAGCTGCGCGCGCAGGCGAAGATCCAGTAATGCGGATTTGACGCCGGCCGAGCAAAACGATGCCGCCTTCGGGCGGCATCGTCTTTTCCGCCGAGCGCGGATGCCGCGCTACGTCGCCGTTTACCGTCAGGCCTCTCTCGATGCGCTTGCCGCGCTGCATCGGTCGCGCAGCATCGCCTCGATTTCGGTCGGCGCGACGGGGCGGCTGAAGTAGTAGCCTTGAATCTCATCGCAGCCGTTCTCGCAGAGGAAGTCGACCTGCGCCTGCGTCTCGACCCCTTCCGCGATCACATTCAAGTTCAGCCGCCGGCTCATCGAAATCACGGCGGTGACGATCGCCCGATCGTCCTCTCGTTGCGGCAGTTCGCGGACGAACGATTTATCGATTTTGAGCCGTGCGATCGGCAGATGCTTGAGTGCGCTGAGACTCGAGTATCCGGTTCCGAAATCGTCGATCGAGAACCGAACCCCCATTTCCTGTAGGCCCTTCATCGTTTCGACGCAGCGGTCGAGGTCCTGCATGATGAGGCTCTCGGTCAACTCGAGCTCGAGGTTGCGCGCGTCGAATCCGCTGTCGTCCAGTGCCCGAGCCACCGTCTGTGCCCACCCGTCGTGCAGAAACTGTCTCGCCGATACGTTGACCGAGATGCGCACGGGCGGCAAGCCGGCGCGCCGCCACCGCATGCCTTGGTGACACGCCGAACGCAACACCCATTCGCCGATCGGGACGATCAGCCCCGTTTCCTCCGCAAGCGGAATGAACGTCATCGGCGACACAGAGCCGTCGACAGGATGGTCCCAGCGCAGTAGTGCTTCGACGCCGCAAACCGTGCGCGTGCGGGCATTGATCTGCGGCTGGTAAACGATGCGGAACTCGTCGTTGGCCAGCGCTTCGCTCAATTGCTTTTGCCGACGCAGACGATTGCGCAGCCTGATGTTCATCTCCGGGCGATACCACTGGCTGTTGTTGCGACCCAGCTCTTTCGCGCGATACATCGCGGCATCCGCGTGGCTCAGCAACGTTTCCGCATCCTTGCCGTCGATCGGATAGCTCGCCATTCCCATACTGCAGGTGACCTGGTAAGTCTGGCCGACCAGTTCGACGGGCGCGGAAATCGCCTCGCGCACGCGTTCGATCGCAAGGTAAGCGCCGGGACCATCCGACGATTCGTTGCCGAGCACGAGGACGAACTCGTCGCCGCCGAGGCGGACCACCGTATCCGCCTGGCGCAGGCGCGACCGCATCCGGCTCGACACCACCTTCAGCAACTCGTCGCCCGCACGGTGCCCGAGGTTGTCGTTGATCAGCTTGAAGTTGTCGAGGTCGATAAAGACAACGGTGACGGCGTAACCGTGCCGTTGCGCATGCTCGAGCTCCTGGTCCAGGCGATCGCGCAGCAGCGAACGGTTCGGCAATCCGGTCAGCGCATCATGCGTCGCCATATGGCGAATCCGTTCATCATTCCGCGCGCGGCTTTGAACGAGCGCCCAGCTCTTGGCACTGAGGATCGCCGTCAGGATCAGCAGCAGCACGCTGCCGGCCGCGCTCGACAACACGTAGAGCTGCCGATCGTGCCGGAAACGCGACAGCATCTCTTCCCGAGAAAGCCCGACGATTGCGACGAGCGGAAAACCGTGCAACGCGCGCACATTGGTAAAACGGGCGACGCCCGCATCCCAAGGCATCAGTCCGAGCTTTGCAAACGTGCCGTGCATAGGCGGCACCGCGACCGTCGCCCCCCACGAAATGTCGTCGCCGACCCGCTGCACGCGCATGATGCCGTCCGTACCCAGCAGGCCGAGAAAGCCATGCCGGCCCATTTGCGCACTGTCGTAAGCGCTCGTGAAATACGATGGGTCGACGGTCAGCATGGCAATGCCCTCGAAGCGGCCGCTCGCGTCCGCAAGTCGCCGGCTGAAGACGATCTCGGGGGCCCCCGACCCGCGATTGCGTTCGACCTTGCCGATGAAAAGCGAATCGCTCTCGCCGCCGGACATCGCCTTGAAGATCGCTTCATTGACGAGGCGCGGCTCCGGCAGCTTGCCCGAGTCCCCGATCACGTCGCCACGTCTCGTTGCGATCGTCACGTGAAACACGATTGCCGGAGGCAGCAATTGCCTGGCCCTCATCTCCTCGAGCGCGTCATCTCCTTTCATCGCATACGCGTACGCCACCATCTTCAACGTACGGTCGATCTCAGCAAGGTTGCGCACGGCCTGAGCTTCATAAGTGTCCGCTAGCTGGCGGCTCGATTCCGCCGCGGCGCTCGTCGCCGTCTCATACTCGATGCGGATCGTGTAAGCGACCGAGCACCAGAAGACCGACAGAAACAACAGCGTGACGCTGGGAAAGAAAACATACGCTTCGAGAAAACGCGGGGGTACATGACGCGTCGCGCGCCGCACTACGCCGCGGGCAAGCCCGGCAATGCGGGCCCGCTTTGCACCTCGAGTGGCCTTGCTCGTCTCCATCTTCTCCGCCGTTGGTAGCGGTCAGTGCACGGTCAGCACCGCTTTCACGCTTGAATCCAGCTCGCTTCTGTCGATGTATCCAATCGCGTTCGGCGACGTCGAAACGATCTTCTTGACGGCCCGGGCATCCGCTGCCGTACGCGGCGGCACGCCTCGTCCCGTGAAGATCAGCTTCGACCAATAAGCACGCAATTGCGCGAGCGACTTGCCCGTGACGAGCCTATAGAACTCGGCGCGTTGCGCGTCGTCCGCGTTGTAGTCGATCGGCATCGCTTCGGCCCCACCCGGCAGTTGGCTCGTGCGGCTGAGATAGATATCGGCGACGTCGCTGACCGTGAGCGACGAAACCCGGCTTTTTGCCGACACGATCACGACGATTTGAGCGTCGCTCGCCCTCGCGCAGATCAGGAGGAGCGCACCGATCAACAGAGCCGGAAGCTTTCGCTTGAACCTGTCCATGCGCGCCCCTAGAAGACGAAGTCGAGGGTGGCGCTGAACACATTCGCCGCGCAGCCGAATCGAAAATTCGGTTGCTCGTTGATGAAGAGGCCCGCCGACTGGGACGGCGTCCAGATGTGCTCGTACTGCATCTTGACGTCGAAATCTTTCGCGAAATCCCAACGCAGGCCGACCGAAAGATCTCTTTGCCCGAGGTTCGGGTTCGGAATGACGGTTTGACGATCGAGCGCGTGTTCCAACGCGTACGTCGCATAGGGCGTGAATTTGCCGAAGCGCACGCCGCCGGTTACATAGCCGGCCAAATAGCCGGGCGTCAACTGATCGGCGGTCACGCGCGCGAGCTCGCCTTGCACGAACCAGCGGGAAGCGTCGTAGCCGACGCCCATGCTGTAGGCCGCCGCCGCCGACCTTTGCAGGAACGGTGACGAAGTGTACGCGTGAAGATAGCCGAGATGCAGCGTCAGGCTCCGGTACTCGAGCGTATCGACCACTCCGGCGATGCTCGTCGCCTGGACCTTCGCGCCGCCCGGCACGACGTGAAACGAGGTGCGGCCGTAGATCAGATGCAGTGTGTCGACGGCATGCGCGACGTGCAGCCTGTAAGAGGCATCGACACCATCGCTGTTGGTGATCGGTTCGAGATTATAGAGTTCTCCGGGGACGCGAACCCACGGATTGGCATAACCGACCTCACGGTAGTCGGAGGCCAGGAAGGTAGGCAACTCGATTCGCCCTACCCGTATGTCGATGTCCGGCGTCAACGCGTAGTTGACGTTCGCCCATTCGACGGTCGGCTTGTAGGTGTTGTCGTAGTTGTAGTGCGATACGACTTGCACCAGCGCCGTCAGCTTGTCCGTGAACTTGCCCGTTAGCTGAAGCCCGAGCTTGGTCTCGCCAGCGAAGTTCCAGCGCCGGCTGTATCCGGCGCCCGCGGGCTGAAACGCGGCGCCCGTGAAATCCGCCGTATCGAGACTCGAATGGGCGACGCCGAGCGTGCCGAAACCGCTCAGCGTGAACATCGATAGCGGTTCGGCGGCATGCGCCCCCTGTGCGGCCGTCAAAATCGCCAACATCAGCACGGCGGCCTCGAGCTTCAGCTTCGCTGCGCCCGTGATGCCGTGGCTGCGCACTCTACATCTCGTCGTTCGCACCATTGCGTGGGTCGTTACGGGCCACGGCGTGCCGGCGCTCCATTTGGAAGCGCCCGCCTGGCTTGTTATGTTTCAACTATGTAAACGACCCCGCCTTCCGACTCTTTATCGAATTGCGTGTAAGGATTTTCTTATTCTTGCGTCAGACCGCCGCCCACCGATGGATCGGAACACGGTCATTCACGACAGGCGGACGTCCCCGCGTCCGCCTTTGCGCGTTTTAACCCAACCACCGCCGGGCGTTGCGGAATACGCGCATCCATGGGCTCGCTTCGCCCCAGCCTTCCGGATGCCAACTCATCTGCACCGTCCGGTGAACGCGCTCCATATGGGGCATCAGCACGGTGAACCGACCATCGGGCGTCGTCACGGAAGTGATGCCGGCGGCCGAGCCGTTGGGGTTGAACGGATACCGCTCGGTGGCCTCACCACGGTGATCGACGAAGCGCATCGCCACGTCTACGCGTGACGCATCGCCTTGCTGCGAGAAGTCGGCGAACCCTTCCCCGTGCGCCACGGCAACCGGGATCCGCGAGCCTTCCATGCCCGTGAAGAAGATCGACGGCGACGATTCGATGCGCACGAACGAGAATCGCGCCTCGAACTGCTCGGACTTGTTCCGCGTGAACTTCGGCCATGCCTCGGCGCCGGGGATCATCGACGCAAGACTGCTCATCATCTGGCAGCCGTTGCAGATGCCGAGTGCGAACGTGTCGGGCCGGCCGAAGAACGCGCCGAACATATCGGCCAGCATCGGATTGAAGCGAATCGTTTTTGCCCAGCCCTCGCCGGCCCCGAGCACGTCGCCATAGGAGAACCCGCCGCATGCCACGGCGCCCGCGAAGTCCGCCAGCGAAGCACGGCCCGACAGCAGGTCGCTCATATGCACGTCGTAGGCGTCGAATCCCGCGCGATCGAACGCGTAGGCCGTCTCGAGATGCGAGTTGACCCCCTGCTCGCGCAGGATCGCCACGCGCGGACGCGCGCCCTTGTTGAGATACGGCGCGGCCACGTCTTCCTGCGGGTCGAACGTCAGTTGCGGCGAGATGCCGGGATCGGCCGCGTCGAGCAACGCATCGTATTCGGCATCCGCGCAGGCGGGATTGTCCCGCAGTCGCGCAATGCGCCAGCTCACTTCCGTCCAGGCGCGTTGCAAGTCGACGCGAGGCGCATCGTAGATTTTCTTGGCGTCGCGATAGACCTCGATCAGATCGCGCTCGTTGAGCTTGCCGATCACGTGCGAGCAAGCCGAGAGCCCATGGTCGCGCAGCAGGCCGAGCACCTTGTCGCGCTCGGCCCCCTTCACCTGGATCACCGCGCCGAGCTCTTCGGCGAAAAGCGCGCGCAACGTGAGATCGTCGCGCCGCCCGCTCGTCTGTTTCGCCCAGTCCTTCGCATCTCCATAGTCGAACTCGTGCGAGGCGT
>JBCNPL010000077.1:0-9236 GCA_039593375.1 Paraburkholderia sp.
GGCGCGCTGCCTTCGGTGCGCGTCGAGCTCGATCCGGGCAAGCTCAATAGCTACGGCATCGGGCTCGAGGACGTCCGCGCCGCGATCGGCGCCGCCAATGCCGACAGCGCGAAAGGGCATCTCGACGTCGAGGGCGAGCGCTACGAAGTGCTCTCGAACGATCAGATCACGAAAGCCGCGCCATATCGCGACATCGTGATCGCCTATCGAAACGGCGCGCCCGTCATGCTTCATGACGTCGCGTCCGTCATCGATTCGAACGAAAACATCCGCAACATCGGGCTCTATAACGGAAAGTCGGCCGTCATCGCGATTCTCTATCCGCTGCCCGGCAGCAATATCGTCAGTACGGTCGAACAGATCCACAAAGTTCTGCCGTCGATCGAGGCGACGCTGCCGAAAGGCGTCGATGTCGATGTCGCGCTCGACCATTCCGTGTCGGTGAAAGCATCCGTGGCCGATACGCAGCGCACGCTTTTCATCGCCGTGTTGCTCGTCGTCGGCGTCGTGTTCGTCTTCCTGCGCTCGCCGCGCGCGACGCTCGTGCCCGCCGTCGCCTTGCCATTGTCGATCGTCGGCACGTTCGGCCCGATGTACCTGCTGGGCTACAGCATCGACAATCTCTCGTTGATGGCGCTGACGATCGGCACAGGCTTCGTCGTCGACGATGCGGTTGTCGTGCTCGAAAACGTCGTCAGGTATCTCGAACTCGGCCTGAGTCCGAGAGAGGCGGCGATGCGCGGCAGCGCCGAAGTGAGCTTCACGGTGATCTCGATGAGCCTCTCGCTGATCGCCGTATTCCTGCCGATCCTGCTGATGCCCGGCATCGTCGGCTTGCTGTTCCACGAGTTCGCGGTAACGCTTTCGATTGCGATCCTCGTCTCGCTCGTGGTCTCGCTGACCGTGACGCCGGCGATGTGCGCTTACGTGCTGAGCCGCGAGAATGCCTCGCATTCGACGAGCCGCTGGGCGAGGTGGACCGAGGCTCAGTTCGAACGGTTCAAGGAGGCTTACTCGCGCTCGCTTTACCTGGCGCTCGATCACTCGTTCATCGTCGTGCTGATCCTCTTGGGCTTGCTGGTGGGGAACGTGTTCATCGCGAAGCTGCTCCCTTCGACGTTTTTTCCCGAGCAGGACAACGGCGTTCTGATGGGCCAGATCATCGCCGATCAAAGCATTTCGTTCCCCGCGATGGCGAAGAAGCTTGCACAGTTGCAAGCGATCGTGAAGAAGGACCCGGCCGTGGCATCGGTCGCGGGCTTCGCCGGCGGCCGAGCGCTGAATACGGCGATGGTGTTCATCGAGTTGAAGCCGCTTAGCGAGCGCCATGCCTCCGCTCAGCAGGTCGTCAATCGATTGCGGCCGAAGCTCAATCAAGTGTCGGGCGCGCGGCTCTTTCTGCAGGCGCAGCAGGACTTGCGCATCGGGGGCAGGCAATCGGCGGCGGAGTACCAATACACGCTGACGAGCGACAACACGCAAGCCGTGTTCGAATGGACGCCGAAGCTCGTCGATGCGCTGCGCAAGTACCCGCAACTGCAGGACGTCAATTCCGACCTGCAGCAAAACGGCCTGCAAACCTTCATCAACATCAGCCGCGCCACGGCGATGCGTTACGGTTTTCAGCCCAATCAGGTCGACAACACGCTCTACGATGCTTTCGGTCAGCGCACGGTATCGACCATCTATAACCCGCTCAATCAGTATTTTGTCGTGATGGAGGTGGCGCCCCAGTACTGGCAGTACCCGCAGACGCTGAACCAGATCTTCTTGAGCAAGGCGGCGGGCAACGCGAGCGGCACGGCGCAAACGCAAATGTCGTCGGGCACGGTCTCCGCGGTTTCGTCGTACTCGGCCGTCTCGAGCGCGGCCAGCACGACGGGCTCGACGGGCTCGACGTCAGGCACCAGTTCGCTGAACTCGAACGCCGAAGCGAACGCGACGACGAACAGCATCGCGAACAGCAAGGGCGGCGGCTCGACCGGCAGCGCGGACAGCACCGCGGCGGAAACGATGGTGCCGCTGCCGGCATTCATGACCTATTCGAACAGCCACACGGCGACACAGGTCAACCATCAGAGCGGGCTCGTCGCCGCGACGATATCGTTCAATCTGCCGCCGAACGGCTCGCTGAGCCGGGCGGCGGCCGCGATCCGCGATGCAACCGAGAAGATCGGCATGCCCGCCGCGGTGCATGGCGCGTTCGCGGGGGCAGCTCAAGCATATGCGCAATCCATGGGGACCATCCCTCTACTGATTCTCGCCGCGCTCGGTGTCGTCTACATCGTGCTCGGCATCCTCTATGAAAACACGATCCATCCGCTGACGATTCTTTCGACGCTGCCGTCGGCGGGCATCGGCGCCACGCTCGCGCTGCTGATCTTCGGCACGCCGTTCTCGGTCATCGCGCTGATCGGCATCATTCTGCTCATCGGCATCGTCAAGAAGAACGGCATCATGATGGTCGACGTGGCGATTCAACTGCAGCGCGAGCAAGGCCGCGATACGAGGCAGGCGATCCACGAAGCCGCCATGATGCGCCTGCGGCCGATCCTCATGACGACGGCTGCCGCCGTGCTCGGCGCCGTGCCGCTGGCGGTCGGGATCGGTCAGGGCGCATCGCTGCGCCAGCCGCTCGGTGTCACGGTGATGGGCGGTCTTATCCTCTCTCAGGTGTTCACGCTCTATACGACTCCTGTCATCTATCTCTACCTCGACCGCTTGCGCGCCAGGCTCGCAAGATGGTCGTCACGTCTACCGTGGAATCGCACCACACCCGACACGGCGGCATAAAAGATGAAATTCATTCGCACTCCTATCGTTTTGGCTCTGGCATTGGCGCTCGGCGCTTGCGCGGTCGGACCGGATTATCATCGGCCGGCGGTGGCGGTGCCCGCCAAGTTCAAGGAGCTCGACGGCTGGACGCGGGCGCAGCCCGCGGCCGAGGCACCGAAGGGCCACTGGTGGACCGTCTTCCGCGATCCGCTGCTCGATGAGCTCGAGCCGATGGTCGTCGTCTCGAACCAGACGGTGCGGCAGGATTACGCAAACTACGAAGAGGCGCTCGCCGAAGTGCGCGTTGCGCGCGCGTCGCTGTTTCCGACCATCAGCGTGACAGGCTCCGCGACGCGCGAGCGGTCGTCGACGGGCTCGTCGAGCTCGTCGCTGTCGGCGAGCAGCTTCTCGGCATCGCATCGCAACGTGAACAACTCGGCATCTCTCGAAGGCAGCGTGAGTTGGGCGCCTGACTTCTGGGGGCAGGTGCGGCGCACGATCGAGGAGAATTCGGCGACGGCGCAGGCGAGCCAGGCGACGCTGGCCAACGCGACACTTTCCGAGCAGGTGACGCTCGCGACGGCCGTGATCGACTTGCGCATCACCGATGCGAACATCGATCTGCTGCGCAAGACTGTCGAAAACTACAAGGAGTATCTGCGCGTCGTCTCCGATCAGGCACAAGCCGGCACCGAACCGCCTTCCGATTTGATTACGGCCAAAACGCAGCTCGAGAGCGCGCAGTCGAGCCTGATCGCGCTCGGCGTATCGCGCGCGCAATACGAGCACGCGATCGCGGTACTTGTCGGAAAGAACCCGGAGGACCTCGACATCCCGCACAGCGCCTCTTTGCCGGTGCTGCCGTCGATTCCGGCCGGCGTGCCGTCGACGCTGCTGCAGCGTCGGCCCGACATCGCCGTGGCTGAACGCGAGATGGCGGCCGAGAATGCGACGATCGGCGTGGCTGTGTCGGCCTACTACCCGACGATCTCGCTCTCGGCCGTCGCCGGTTTTTCGGCGTCGCCACTTGCGGGCCTGCTCAATATCGGCAACTACGTCTGGTCGCTCGGCGCCGATGTGAGCCAGACGATTTTCGATGGCGGCGAGCGCAGCGGCAAGGTTGCGGCGGCGAAAGCAGCCTACGATGCGGCCGTGGCGAACTACCGCGGGACGGTGTTGACCGCGTTCGAGGACGTCGAGAACGACCTGGCGGGCTTGCGCATCCTCGCGGATCAGGCGGCCGTTCTCGACGCTGAAGTCAAGGACGCGACGCGCGGTGCGCAGATCGCACTCGACGAGTATCAAGCGGGCACGGTCGATTACACGACGGTAGCCACTGCTCAGACCACGATGCTGAGCGCGCAGGAGACGGCGCTCAGCGTCGAGCAGACGCGGCTCGCCGATGCCGTCTCGCTGATCGGCGATCTGGGCGGCGGATGGTCTGCCGATGCGCTTTGCGACCCCCTGCATGCCAAATGCGAAGCGTCCGTTTCCGCGGCTGCGGGCCTTTCCGCCTCCTCCGGCGCCAACGCTAGCGCCAATGCTAGCGCGAACGCTAGTGCGGAACGCTCACCACTCCATGCTTCACGCTGATCGCATTGGCGCCCGGGTTCTGCGCGATCGCTGGCAGATTCGTGAGCGTCAATTCAGGCGCGGCGCCCGGGGTGCCGCCGCGCGGCACTGTGCGGACGACCTGAGAGGGCGGTAGCGGCGCGCCGTTTTTCAGGTGACTCCACATCGCATTGAGCGCCTGAAGGTAGTAGTAGTGAACGGGCACGAAGCGCGTATCGAAGCCGGGAAAGCCGAGGAACGCGTCGAAGTGTTGGCCGTTCGTCACTTCGATTAGCGAAAGCTGGCTGCGCGGCCCTTCGACGAAGCTATTCGCCGCCA
Source organism: Paraburkholderia sp. (assembly GCA_039593375.1). Classification (GTDB taxonomy): domain Bacteria; phylum Pseudomonadota; class Gammaproteobacteria; order Burkholderiales; family Burkholderiaceae; genus Trinickia. Next base: position 4,666 of record JBCNPL010000077.1, read on the forward strand.
GATAGGCACGTGACGCATGATTGATCGGCACGAGCGCATCGCTGCGGCCCTGAACGACGATCGCGGGCTTGCCGTGCAGATCGGCGCGCACGCGGATCGCGTTGACGCTCGCCACCATGCGCGGGTCCTGATTCGTCCAAAGCGCGCGCAGGCAGGCGGCTCCGGCGAAGCTCGCATCGGGGGTGGCGAGCCGGTGATCGGCACCGCCCGCGGGCGCTTCGTTATAGACGAGATTGATCCCGTTGGTAGGCGGCACACCATTGCCGAGACCGAAAATCGTCGGCATCGGCGAGACTGCGGGCGTGAAGCCGGCCGCGCCCGTCGACGGGTTCGTCGTGCCGAAACTGAACCCGCAGAGGTTGTCGATCACGCTCGATCGCGTGTAGGCGTTCGCATAAGTCACGGCGACGGCCGGTACCGCCTGCGAATCCCACATCGGCGCCTGCAGCGCGTCGGAGTCCGCTTCGTAGCCGGCTTCATGAAGCCGCGCGAGCGCGTCGTTCGCCTGACTTTGCGTGTCCGTTCCGCTCACCATGCCGGCCGCGGCGAGCGACGCGCAACGCGCCTCTCGGATCGCAGTCGTGGTCGCAACGGGTAGTGCCGTGAGATACGGCGCGCCAGCGGCGGCCTGCGCGAGCGCCGCGCACGGCTGCAATAGGTTCGCGAGCGTCGTGTAATCCGCGAGCGGCTTGCCGGCCGCGAAAATGCGCTGACCTCCTTCGAACACTTCCGCGTCGCGCGGCATCCAAACATTGACCTGAGGTTCGCCGACGACGACCGCGGTAATCCATCCTCTGCGGTCCTGCTCGGCTGCTTCGAGCGATGCGCCGCCGCCGTTGCTGACCGACGCCGCGATCGTCGTGATGCCGCCCGGCCGATAGAGCACGCGATGATTCGACGACCCGCCGATGACGGGGCCGAACTGCTGATTCAGCACCCAGTAGGCGAACTGCACGGCCTCCAGCGTATCTTTGCCCCAATCCTGCTCGGGGTTTTGCTGCGAATGCGCGTGCTTGTAGGCGTAGCGGTTCGGAAACATCTGGTTGTAGGTGGCGAGCTCACCGCTCGCGACATTCGCGGTGAAGAGACTGTCGCGTCCGGCCGCGGCCGCATCCTCGGTCTCGCCGTCGATCAGCGTGACGAGATCCGTCCTCAGTTCCTGCGCGCCGTTGCCGGTTCCCTTGTCGGTGTAGGCGACGGCGCAACCGCGCTTGAGTCCCCATTCGCCCGCGGCCGAAATGGCCCCATAGACGCCGCGCGAGCCCGACGACGTCGCGGTGACGATGCAGGGATTGGCCGGATCGAAGCTGACCGGAACTTGAACGAGCAGGCTCACGTTGCGCCGGCCACTGCCGTCGTCGGCATAGGCGAGATACTCGGTACCTGCGATCTTGCCCTCGCCGAGCGTGTCGTTGCCGTTCAGGTCGACATTGGGCCCCCAGAAGCGACCGTAGCCGCCGTTCGCGGTCATGTCGACGAGTGCGCGATAGTTCGTCCAGATCGCGAGCCGCCGCAACTCGGCGGCAGTCGGACTGGCCGGATTGGCGATCGGGGGCTGAGGGCCGGCAAGACCGGTCTTGCCCAGGCCCGCCGTCAGCAGATCGTCGCTGACGCCGTCGTAGGTCTTCGTTCTGAGACTGTCGGCAACGATGAACGAGGGCAGGGTGTTCACGACAGGGTGGCCATGATTCGCGTCCGCGCTCCACGCGCTCGACATCGACGCACCAACTACGATCGCGGCGCTCAACAGCGCCACGGCACCGCGGACTGCGACGGGAACGTCTCTCATGCGTGTCTCCTTTACTGTTGTTGGGATGCGCCGCACCGATCAGTTTGGAACAAATGGTAGTGCTTATCTCTCAGTTTGGCGGCGGACGATGGATAGGTGTCCGAAACGATGACCGCGCCTTATCCGCGCCTCGATCGATAAGGAGAACCTTATCGGTACGAAAAGAAATATTGACTGTCCATCTTGGTGCAAGAGCCCGTACTCTCGCGTCACTGGGCACCGAGCCCGACTTTCGATCACTGACGAGCGACGTCGATGAGAAACGGAGCGGCAACGAACTCCAAGCGCCTTTTGTCGTCCCTGGGCGCGTTGTTTGGCATTGCGTTCACCGGCTGGGTGGCGCATCTCGTACTCGGCGAGACGGTCGATGTTCCGCTATTGGTCGCGCCGATGGGCGCGTCGGCGGTTTTGCTCTTTGCCGTCCCCGAGAGTCCGCTCGCCCAGCCTTGGTCCATCATGGGCGGCAACGTCGTTTCCGCCATCCTCGGTGTGGCCTGTGCGCAGTTCATCAGCACGCCGGTCTTTGCGGCGGCGACGGCTGTCGCCCTTGCGATCAGCGCCATGCTCGCGCTGCGATGCGTGCATCCGCCGTCAGGTGCGGTGGCACTGACGGCCGTGCTCGGTGGACCGACCATTCACGAACTCGGCTTTCGGTTCGTCGCCATGCCCATCGCGCTCCAATCCGGGGCTTTGCTGACGTCGGCGCTGCTGTTTCATCGGATGACCGGACACCGTTATCCGCGCATTCACGAGAGCGACTCCGCGGGAGCCGTTGCAACGATGCGGCGTTTCTTTGCGAAGGTTCGCGGACGCGCGGACGACGATATCCCGTTCATCGACGATCCTGAATCGACATAATAAAAAACTTTAACTTTTCCTAATGGATCGCGTCGCGCACTATGCCTCGTACGCGATACGGACGATGGGAGCGCGGGCAATGCGCGAATCGTTCGACGGTCGCTTCCGACTACCGGGCGCAATCGGGCCGAGCTGACCGACCAGAATTCTTGACTCGACCAAAGGGAAACGGCAATGAAGATCTGCGTTTATGGCGCCGGAGCGATCGGCGCATACATGGGCGCCCAACTCGCGCTGGCCGGCGCTGACGTCAGTTTCATCGCACGCGGCGCGCACCTGGCCGCCATGCAGAAAAACGGCGTCCGTCTGCTGCTCGAGGGCGCCGAGCGCGTCGTCAACGTCAAATGCACGGCGGATCCGCGCGAGCTCGGTCCGCAGGACTACGTGATCGTCGCGCTGAAAGCGCATTCGGTGCCTGGCGTCGTCGACGCAATGCAGCCGCTGATCGGGCCGGAGACGGCGATCGTCACGGCGGTCAACGGTATTCCATATTGGTACTTCTACCGTCACGGCGGCGCCTTCGCCGGCACTACGCTCGATAGCGTCGATCCGGGGGGCAAGCAGTGGAAGGAGCTCGGTCCCGAGCGGGCGATCGGTTGCGTGCTATACCCGGCCGCGGAAATCGTCGAGCCCGGCGTGGTTCGCCACGTCTACGGCAAGAAGTTTCCGATCGGCGAGCCGAGCGGCGAATCGACCGAGCGCATCGTGAAGCTGCGCGACATCATGACGGCGGCCGGTTTCGACGCGCCGATTCGCGAAGACATTCGCGACGAGATCTGGCTCAAACTCTGGGGCAACCTCTGCTTCAATCCGATCAGCGCGCTCACGCATGCGACGCTCGATGTCATTACGAGCGATACGGGCACCCGCGCCGTCTCGCGCACGATGATGCTCGAAGCGAAGGCGATCGCGGACCGGTTCGGCGTCCACTTCCGCGTCGACGTGGAACGGCGCATCGATGGCGCGGGCGCGGTCGGCGCGCACAAGACTTCGATGTTGCAGGATCTCGAGCACGGACGGCCCATGGAGATCGATCCGTTGCTGACAGTCGTGCAGGAAATGGGGCGCCTCGTCGGGCAAGCCACGCCGACCATCGACACCGTGCTCGCGCTGATCAAGCTCAGAGAGCGGACGGCGCAGCAGGCACTCGCAAGTTCGCCCAGTAACGGCAGCCATGGCGGCGCGCAGAAAGAGGCAGTTCGCGCGGCCTGACGACGCATTCCCTTCGCCTTCCCTCCATTCGCCGCGCCCGCACTTCGATGCCGGGCGCGGTATCCTTTCGTCTTTAGCCTAAGAAGTGTGCTCGCTGCACCTGAGGATGTTCGTCGTATAAAAGCAACGCGTCGATCTTTTTCCGTGAAATATCACATACAAAATATTGACGATTGCGGCGACGCAGCATACGATGACGCTATCGTGTCATTTCTTCCGGAGCAGACAAATGGACCTTCTTTCTTTGGCATGGGTTGCCATCGGCGCGGTCGGCCTCGGAGCCGCCGCGACCTACTGCATGGCAAAGTGGATTCCGGCGCCCGTCGCGATGAAGGCGGCCGAGCATGGCCGTTTCGTCGGTCTTGGCGAAGCGGAGCGCGCGGCTGCCCCGCAAAACCGGCGGCCGCAACGTGAGGCATTGAATGTCGTCAGAACTGCTAACTAACAAGAATGCGGCGGCGCCGTTGACGCTGTCGCTCAAGTCGATCGGCGCAAGCGCGAGCCTGCGCGATCAGGCCTACGCGATGTTGCGTAAAGCTATCGCCGATGCCGATATCTATTCGACGCATGAACCCGTGCGTCTCGACGAGCGGATGCTGAGCGAGACGCTCGGCGTGAGCCGCACGCCGATCCGCGAGGCGATGACGCTGCTCGAGCAGGAGGGGTTTCTGCGCACGGTGCCGCGGCGCGGCATCTACATCGTGCGCAAGAG
>JBCNPL010000078.1:0-9194 GCA_039593375.1 Paraburkholderia sp.
GCTCGATCATGTCGACGATGTGCTCGAGGCGCAGGCCGCCGATTTGCGCGCGGAACGGGCGCGGCTCGCCGATGCCGTCGCGGCCTTGCCGGGCACGACCGTCTTCCCGAGTGCCGCGAATTTTCTGCTCGTGCGCATGCCCGATGCGGACGCCGTGTTCGAAACCCTTCTCGCGGCGCGGATTTTGGTCAAAAACGTGAGTAAAATCCACCCATTGCTTGCGAATTGCCTGCGTTTGACGGTCGGCACGGCCGACGAAAACGCGCAAATGCTGGCAGCGCTCAGACTGGTTTTGAAGTAAAGGCTGAAAAGCGGGCCTGGATCCGGCGTCGAAACGAAACGCCGAGCGGCCCGCTGTTCTTGTTTTTCGGAAGTATCTTTTTCCCGCTCGACTCGAGGTTTTCCATGCGTGTGGCGGAAGTCGTTCGCAATACCAGCGAAACGCAGATCCGTGTAAAGATCAACCTGGACGGCACCGGCAAGCAGAAGCTTGCGACCGGTGTGCCGTTTCTCGACCACATGCTCGATCAGATTGCCCGCCACGGCCTGATCGATCTCGAGATCGAGGCGCATGGCGATCTTCATATCGACGATCACCATACTGTCGAGGACACGGGGATCACGCTGGGCCAAGCCGTCGCCAAGGCGATCGGCGACAAGAAGGGAATTCGCCGGTACGGCCATGCCTACGTGCCGCTCGACGAGGCGCTCTCGCGTGTCGTCATCGATTTTTCGGGCCGCCCGGGCCTCGAATTCCATGTGCCGTTCACGCGCGCGCGGATCGGCACGTTCGACGTGGATCTGTCGATCGAGTTTTTCCGCGGCTTCGTGAACCATGCGGGTGTCACGCTGCATATCGACAATCTGCGCGGACTCAACGCACACCATCAGATGGAAACGGTCTTCAAGGCTTTCGGCCGCGCGCTGCGCATGGCCGCCGAGCTCGACGAACGCGCGGCGGGGCAGGTACCGTCGACGAAAGGCAGCCTATAGCCAGGAACAGGGCGGCAAAACCCCAAGGACCACCGACCGGCGCGTGACGCGCTGACCGGCTTGCGATGGATTTTCTGAAATCGTTCATTTCGTTGCTCGCGCTGATCAATCCGGTCGGCGCGGTGCCGTTTTTCCTGAGCCTCACCTCGGAGCAGTCCGAGGGCGAGCGTCGGCGCACGATCCGGATCGCCTCGATCTCGGTGTTTTGCGTCATCGCCGTGACGACAGTGCTCGGGCAGCAGATCATCAGCTTCTTCGGCATCTCGGTCGGATCGCTGGAGGTGGGCGGCGGCATCATCATGCTGCTGATGGCCGTCAACATGCTCAACGCGCAGATCGGCAATACGCGCGCGACGCCCGAGGAGCGCGACGAGGCGGAATCGAAGAACAGTATCGCGGTCGTGCCGCTCGCGATCCCGCTGCTCACGGGGCCGGGCTCGATCAGCACCGTGATCGTCTATGCCGCGAGCGCGCATCATTGGTACGACCGGATCGGGCTCGTCGCGATAGGCGCCGTGCTGGCGGTCATCTGCTTCCTGTCGCTGAGGCTCGCCGAGCCGATCGCGCGCTGGGTGGGACAAACCGGTATCAATATCGGTACGCGGTTGATGGGTTTGATGTTGTCGGCGCTGGCGGTAGAGTTCATCGTCGACGGTTTGAAGGCGCTATTGCCTAACTTGCGATAAAGATTGCGATGAAGAAGATTGCAATTGTGGATTATGGGATGGGCAACCTGCGCTCCGTGCAGCAGGCGCTGAAAAAAGCGGCGCCCGAAGCCGACGTGGCCATCGTCGACCGCCCCGAGGATATTCGTGCCGCCGAGCGCGTCGTGCTGCCTGGGCAGGGCGCGATGCCCGACTGCATGCGCTCGCTGCGGGAATCGGGGCTGCAGGAGGCCGTGCTCGAGGCGTCGCGTACGAAGCCGCTGATGGGCGTATGCGTCGGCGAGCAGATGCTGCTCGACTGGAGCGAGGAAGGCGACACGAACGGGCTCGGCCTCATTCGCGGCAAGGTCGTGCGGTTCGCGCTCGAAGGCCGGCTGCAGGACGACGGCTCTCGCTTCAAGGTGCCGCAAATGGGCTGGAACCGAGTGCGCCAGGTACAGCCGCATCCGCTCTGGGACGGTGTGCCCGACGGAAGTTTTTTTTATTTCGTGCACAGTTACTACGTTGTCCCCGACAATCGCGCGCATAGCGCGGGGGAAACGGATTACGGCAACCCGTTCACGTCGGCTGTGGCGCGCGACAATTTGTTCGCCACGCAATTCCACCCCGAAAAGAGCGCGGATGCCGGCTTGCGCGTGTACCGCAATTTCGTGCACTGGAACCCATGATCGTTCGAATTTGCTTGCGAGCTTTTGTGCCGGCACGCCGGCCGGAGCGCCACGAGACTGTACTAAACTAGCGAAACGGTTCGCGGCCCGGAGTGCCCTGGCGCCGGGCGCGGGCCGCCGATGTCCAACTCATCCCAAGACTTAACGCGATTGCTATGCTGCTGATTCCCGCCATCGACCTCAAGGACGGTCAGTGTGTGCGCCTCAAACAAGGCGATATGGACCAGGCGACGATATTCTCCGAGGATCCCGCGGCAATGGCCCGGCACTGGGTCGAGCGCGGCGCGCGGCGGCTGCATCTCGTCGATTTGAACGGCGCGTTCGCGGGCAAGCCGAGGAACGAGGAGGCGATCCGCGCGATCATCGAGGAAGTCGGCAACGAGATTCCCGTGCAACTGGGCGGCGGCATCCGGGATCTCGAGACGATCGAGCGCTATCTCGACGACGGCCTTTCGTACGTGATCATCGGCACCGCCGCCGTGAAGAACCCCGGCTTCCTGCAGGATGCCTGCACGGCGTTCGGCGGGCATATCATCGTCGGGCTCGACGCGAAGGACGGCAAGGTGGCGACGGACGGCTGGAGCAAGCTCACGGGCCACGAGGTCGTCGATCTCGCGCGCAAGTTCGAGGATTACGGTTGTGAGTCGATCATCTATACCGACATCGGCCGCGACGGAATGCTGCAGGGCATCAACATCGACGCGACGGTGCGCCTCGCGCGCGCGGTCAAGATTCCGGTGATCGCGAGCGGCGGGCTGTCGAGCATTGCCGATATCGACGCGCTTTGCGAGGTCCAGGACGAGGGCATCGAGGGCGTCATCTGCGGGCGCGCGATCTATTCGGGCGATCTCGATTTCGCCCAAGCGCAAACGCGCGCCGACACGTTGCGGGAATCGGACGACGCCTGAGAGAGGCGCGCGTGCGCGCTACGCCGCTGCCCGTGGGCGCTCCTCGAGCTTCGGCCGCTCGGTCCGTCGCGAACTCTCTACTATGGCGTCCGCCTTGGGCCGGGCGGGTTTTTTAGCGGCACTTGCACCAATATGGCACTAGCTAAACGCATCATTCCCTGTCTCGACGTCACCGCCGGACGTGTCGTCAAAGGCGTGAACTTCGTCGAACTGCGCGACGCGGGCGATCCCGTCGAGATCGCGCATCGTTACGACGAGCAGGGCGCTGACGAGCTCACGTTTCTCGACATCACGGCCACGTCGGACGGCCGCGACCTGATCCTGCCGATCATCGAGGCCGTCGCCTCGCAGGTTTTCATTCCGCTCACGGTCGGCGGCGGCGTCCGCGCCGTCGAAGACGTGCGGCGGCTGCTCAATGCCGGCGCGGACAAGATCAGCATGAACTCGTCGGCCGTCGCCAACCCGCAATTGGTGCGCGATGCGGCCGGGAAGTACGGCTCGCAGTGCATCGTCGTCGCGATCGACGCCAAGCGCGTTTCGGGCGAAGGCGAGGTATCGCGCTGGGAGGTGTTCACGCACGGTGGGCGCAAGCCGACGGGGCTCGACGCCGTGCAATGGGCGAAGCAGATGGCCGACTACGGCGCGGGCGAGATCCTTTTGACGAGCATGGATCGCGACGGCACGAAAAGCGGTTTCGATCTCGCGCTGACGCGGGCGGTGTCGGATGCCGTGCCGGTGCCCGTGATCGCGTCAGGCGGGGTCGGCTCGCTGAAGGACTTGGCGGACGGCATCGTCGAAGGCCACGCTGACGCCGTGTTGGCCGCGAGCATCTTCCACTATGGTGAACATACGGTGGGCGAGGCGAAGCGCTTCATGGCGGGCCAAGGCATTCCGGTGAGGTTGTGACATGGGTCGATCCCGCACGCTCACCGCATTCACCGCCCCCCGGAGGTTCAGATGACCGCGCCCGACAAGTCATGGCTCGACAAGGTCCAATGGGACGCGAACGGACTCGTTCCGGTGATCGCGCAGGAAGCCTCGACGAACGATGTGCTGATGTTCGCGTGGATGAACCGCGAGGCCCTGGCGAAGACGATCGAGACCGGCCGCGCCGTTTATTTTTCGCGCTCGCGCCAACGCCTCTGGTTCAAGGGCGAGGAGTCGGGCCACGTGCAGCACGTGCGCGAGGTGCGGCTCGACTGCGACGAGGACGTCGTGCTGCTGAAGGTCGAGCAGGTGTCGGGGATCGCCTGCCATACGGGGCGGCATTCGTGCTTCTTTCAGAAGTTCGAGGGTACGACCGACGAAGGCGACTGGGTGGCGGTCGATCCCGTGCTCAAGGACCCGGAGCACATTTACCGATGATCGTCGGCGACGGAGTGCCGCCGCGCGATTCCGTCGACCGAGTCGGCGCGCTTCGCTGGCCGCGTCGATCGACACGATTCCGATTACTGATTCGATAAAGCGACACCACTGATGCAATCGACCGAAGATACGCTGCTACGGCTTGCGGCCGTGATCGACAGCCGCAAGGGCGGCGATCCCGAGAGCTCGTACGTTGCCCGCTTGTTTCACAGGGGCGACGATGCGGTGCTGAAGAAGATCGGCGAGGAGGCGACCGAGGTCGTGCTCGCCGCGAAGGACGTCCGCCAGGGCGGCGCGCCGGCCGCGCTCGTCGGCGAGGTGGCCGATCTCTGGTTTCACTGCCTCGTCATGCTCTCGCATTTCGATCTGAGCCCGGCCGATGTCGTCGCCGAGCTCGAGCGCCGCGAGGGAATGTCGGGCATCGAGGAGAAAGCGCTGCGCAAGCGCCGCGAGCGCGAAGAGAACGGCGGATAGGACGGCGGATAGAACGGAAGTCGGACAAACACGGGCCAATTGCGGCACGACAGGGGAGGGGCGCAAAATGGATGACCAGGGCGGACGTTCACCGGCTTCCTATGGCGGGACGCCCGATACGGATCGTGAGCGCGGCATCCGCACGCTGACGCATGTCCTGTACGGGCTTTATGCGCTGCATTGGTTCACGGGCGGCATCTCCGGGCTCGTCGCCATCATCGTCGACTACATCAAGCGGCCCGACGCGGCCGGGACGCCGTACGCCGCGCACTTCGAATGGCAAATCCGGACGTTCTGGCTCGGGCTCATCGGCTACGTGATCGGCGGAGCGCTCGTGTTCGTCGTGATCGGCTTTTTCATCCTTGCAGCCGTTTCGATCTGGATGCTGTACCGTATCGTCAAGGGCTGGCTATATCTATACGACGAGAAGCCGCTCGAGCCGCGCGCGTGGTTCTGACCCGAGCCGCCGCGCGCCATCAACCGGGAAGACCATGAGCCACGACAACTGCCTCTTTTGCAAGATCGCCTCTGGCGAGATTCCGAGCACGAAAGTGCACGAGGACGACGAGTTTCTCGCCTTCAAGGACATCCGCCCGGCGGCGGCCACGCATATCCTCGTGATTCCGCGCCGGCACATCGATACGCTCTCTAATTGCGTCGAAAGCGATGCGCCGCTGCTTGGTAGAATGATGGTTCTGGTAGCGCGCCTCGCCGACAAGCTCGGTTGCGCCTACACGGGGGGCGAGACGGGCTTTCGCACGGTCATCAACACGGGGCCGGGCGGGGGACAGGAGGTCTACCATCTGCATGCGCATCTACTCGCCGGGCCCCGCCCGTGGCAGCGGATGGGTTGAGCGGGCGGCGTCCACCAAGCTTCCTTGACCCCGTTGGGGGCCTGGCGCGAGGCGACAGGCAGGGGGCACTCTACAGGTTTCAGGAGATTCACATGGGTTCGTTGAGCATTTGGCACTGGCTGATCGTGCTTTTGATCGTGGCGCTCGTCTTCGGGACGAAGAAGCTGCGCAACATCGGCAGCGATCTCGGCAGCGCCGTGAAGGGATTCAAGGAAGGGATGAAGGAAGGCGAAACCCCATCGTCCCCCGCGTCGGCGAGCGAGCGGCGCGAGTTGCCGGACGGCGCCGTCGATGTCGAGGCGAAGGAAAAGGTTCGCTCGAGCGACTATCGCTGATTCGACCCGCGCTTGTTTCGACCCGATGACCTGACGACGGAAAAACGAAGCCGATGCTCGACCTCGGTCTGACCAAAATGGCTTTGATCGGCGTGGTGGCGCTGGTCGTGCTCGGCCCTGAGCGGCTGCCGCGTGTCGCCCGGACCGCGGGGGCGCTGTTCGGCCGCGCGCAACGCTACATCAACGACGTGAAGGCCGAAGTCACGCGTGAAATCGAGCTCGATGAACTGCGTCGCATGAAGACCGATTTCGAATCGGCGGCGCGCAACGTCGGCAACAAGATCCACGAGACTGTCCGTCGCGAGGAAACCGAGCTGACCGAGGCTTGGCAGGCGGGCACGTCCGTGTCGCCGAGCATCGCGAGCGGCTCGTCCGCGTCGAGCGACGAGGCCAATGCTACCGGCGCCGCGGGCGACGCCGACAAGCCGCCGCCGTTCGGAATGCTCGGCAACGGCGGTGGCGGTATGTCGAACGCGACCAAGCGGCGCAACTGGCGGGCGAAGCGACTCGCCACGCCCGTCTGGTACAAGCGCGCGACGGGACGCCGAACGCAGGTGCAGTCCGGCGCTGCGCGCGTGGCGCGCCATACCCCCGCGAGCATGCGGACGCCGAAGCGCTTTCTCTAAGATGGAACGACCCTCACGCTCACATTCGTTCGCTGCCTCCCGAGCGGGCGCTCAGTGCGCTCGGGGTGAGGCCATGTGCGCCGAAGCAGCCACTCTCCCGTCTTTCTATTTCCGATTCCGCACGTGACGATATTCGAACGAGGGCCGGCGTGAGCGACCCCAACAAGCCCCATCATTCCAAAGACGCTCAAGACGAGGGCCCCGAGGAAACCTTCATCTCGCATCTCGTCGAGCTGCGCGACCGGATCATTCGAGCGGGGATTTCCGTCATCGTCGTCTTCGTCGCGCTCGTCTATTGGGCGCCCGACATCTTCCGGTTGCTCGCGCGGCCGCTCATGGAAAACCTGCCCGCGGGCGGGAAAATGATCGTGACCGACGTGACGGGCTCGTTTTTCGTGCCGATGAAGGTCACGATGGTGGTGGCGTTCGTGATTGCGTTGCCGTTCGTCCTCTACCAGATCTGGGCCTTCGTCGCGCCGGGTCTTTACCAGCACGAGAAGCGGCTCGTCATGCCGCTCGTCGGCAGCAGCTACGTGCTCTTTCTCTGCGGGATGGCGTTCGCCTACTTCGTCGTGTTCCCGACGATCTTTCGCGTCATGGCGCACTACAACGCGCCGCTCGGCGCCGAGATGACGACAGACATCAACAACTACCTGAGCTTCGTGCTGACGATGTTCCTCGCGTTCGGCGTGACCTTCGAGGTGCCCATCGTCGTCGTGCTGCTAGTGCGGATGGGCGTGCTGACGATCAAGAAGCTGAAGGAGATTCGGCCTTACGTCGTGGTGGGTGCGTTCATCGTCGCCGCCGTCGTGACGCCGCCCGACGTCTTCTCGCAGCTGATTCTGGCGGTACCGCTGATCGTCCTCTACGAGGCCGGCATCATCGCGGCGCGGTTCTTCGTCGGCAAAGATCGTGCGCTGGCCGACGAAGAGCACGCCGCGAGCTGACCCCGCTCATTCGTCCGATTGGGAATTGTCTTCGCTGGCCTGCTTCGGCGGGGGCGGGCGCTTGCCGATCGTCACGTTGACTTCCATTTCCTTGTTTTTTCGCTTCAGCCGGATCTTGGCATCGGTCCCCGGCTTGATCTGCGCGATGACGTTGAGCAGGCGCGTCGTATCGGTGATCTCCTGACCGTTTACGTCTAGCAGTACGTCGCCGGGTTTGATCCCGGCCTTGTCGGCCGGTCCGCCCTGCAGCACGCCGGCCACGATCGTGCCTTTTTGCTCCAGCCCGAACGATTCCGCGATGGCGGGCGTCACGTCCTGCGGCTCGACGCCGATCCAGCCGCGCGTGACGGCGCCGGTCGTGATGATGCTTTCGAGCACGCTCTTGGCCGTCGAGACGGGGATCGCGAAGCCGATCCCGAGCGAGCCGCCCGAGCGCGAGTAGATCGCCGTATTGATGCCGAGCAGGTTGCCGTGCGCATCGATGAGCGCGCCGCCCGAGTTGCCGGGATTGATCGGCGCATCGGTCTGAATGAAGTTCTCGAACGTATTGATGCCGAGGTGATTGCGCCCGAGCGCGCTGATGATGCCCATCGTGACGGTTTGGCCGACCCCGAACGGGTTGCCGATCGCGAGCACGACGTCGCCCACGCGTGCCTCGTCCATCCTGCCGAGCGTGATCGTTGGCAGGTTCGACATGTTGATCTTGAGCACGGCGAGATCGGTTTCGGGATCGACGCCGACCACTTTCGCATTGGTTCTGCGGCCGTCGGCCAGAGCGACCTCGATCTCGTCTGCCCCGTCGACGACATGTTGGTTCGTTAGAATGTAGCCTTCCGAGCTGACGATGACGCCCGATCCGAGGTTCGTCGCCGGCTCTTCCTGCGGCTCCTTGCCGCCTTTCGGATTGCCGAAGAAGTACCGGAACAGCGGGTCGTTCGCTTGCGGATTCGGCGGCAGCGATCCACCCTTGCCGGAGAAGACGTTGACGACGGCCGGCATCGCTTTTTGGGCTGCGTCGGCATAGGAGGTCACGGCCCGGCTCGAGCCCGTGCCCGGCGCGACCTCTCGTAGCGCGACGATAGGCGAGGCGAGCTGCTTGCCGAATTGTCCCTGCCGCTGCAGCCATTGCGGCTTGAGCGTCACCACGATGAACATCAGCGCGAGCAGCACCGTCACCGCTTGGGCAAAGAACAGCCAGAACCGTCTAAGCATTTGAAGAATCGAGGTTTATATGGATCGCATAGAACTTGAATTGTACTTGAACGGGTTGCTCGATATCGCTCGGTTCAAGGACTACAGTCCCAACGGTCTGCAGATCGAGGGGCGTCGACGCGTCGACAAGATCGCCACGGGTGTCAC
>JBCNPL010000079.1:0-9133 GCA_039593375.1 Paraburkholderia sp.
TGCTACGCCGCGGCTCGCGGCTCGCGGCGCACGGCTTCCTCGTACGTCGCGCGACGGCGCGGCCTCGGGTTCACCCGGCGAGCAAGGCCTCGAAGTAGCGTCGACCCGTGGGCGTCACTCGCAGCACGCGCGGTTTCTCCGCACGTTCGATGCAGCCGCGCTCGCACCAGTGCGTCAATAGCGCCGCGCCGAGTGCTCCGCCGAGGTGGGTGCGTCGTTCGCTCCAATCGAGGCAGGTGCAGCCGAAACGGCGTTTGAGGGCGCGGTGGCGCGCGAGGTCGATTCCCCACTCGGCTAGCGCGTGAGCCCCCCTGTCCGTGGTTTCGACGGAGCGGCCGTCCTCCACGAGCCAGCCCCGCGCGAGCAGGCGATCGTAGACGCTGACGGCAAGCTCGCCGGCCATGTGGTCGTAACAGGTCCGCGCGTAGCGAAGATCGACCGGCACGGTGCGGGCGGGGCGGATCGTCGCGCGCTGTGGGGCGCTCGCCTGTGCGATGTTGGCGAGCGCTTCGAGCGAATCGGCCACTTCGGGCGTCGCGATCCGGTAGTAGCGGTGGCGCCCGCGTACTTCGAGCGTCAGCAGTCCGCCCTCGGTCAGCTTCGCGAGGTGCCCGCTCGCGGACGACGGCGAAAGACCGGCGATCAGCGTCAATTCCCCGGCGGGACGCGCGCTGCCGTCCATCAGCGCCCAGAGCATCGCGGCCCGGCCGGGGTCGGCGAGCAGCGCGCCGATCCGGCTCAGGCCCGGAAAATAGGCGACTTCGCGGTTCAACTCGGCGTTCGATACGGAAACAGTCATCGCAAACCTCGGAACGAATGGGTCAGGGGTTTACTGTAATCGCCGTGAGCATTCGATGTTTCACTCGTCGGTGAACTATCGAATGCCAACGCGGATGAAGCGCGGAGCCACCTCGCCCGCGCGCATCGCGAGCGAATCGGGTGCCGGCATGCGGCCGCGCCGCGCTAGAATCCGGCTCATGGAAGCAGGAGCCGATGCCTCGCGGCCAAACGCGCGGGCTTTGATTCGCGGAGGAGTGATGAAAGCGTGGATAGCGGCGATGCTTGCCGCGTGGGTCTGCGCCGCATGTGCGCAAGGAGGGCCCGCGGACTCCTGGCCGCAAGGCGGCAGCATCACGATGTACGGCACGATCGACGAGGGCATTTCATTTCACAACTGAGGCGCGAACGACGTATCGCCGTCCGCTCCGTCGCGCGCGGAAAAATTGGCCCCGTATAATCGGGCCCTTTCCAGCACGCTTTGCGCCAGACGGAGTCCCGATGAATACGCCGACCGCCCCGCTCGACCGATCCGAAACGACTTTTCGCTTTCTGGCCGAGCCCACCTCCGTCAACTTCGGTGGAAAGGTCCACGGAGGCGCCCTCATGAAGTGGATCGACGAAACCGCTTACGCGTGCGCGGCCGTCTGGTCGGGCCGCTATTGCGTGACGGTCAGCGTCGGCAACATCCGCTTCCGCCGGCCGATCCTCGTCGGCAATCTCGTCGAGTTGCGTGCGCGCGTCGTGGCAACGGGGCGCACGAGCATGCATATCCACGTCACCGTCCATGCTGGCGATCCGAAGAGCGGCCAGTTGCGGCTGACCACGGACTGCCTCGTCGTTTTCGTCGCCGTCGACGAGAACGGCACGCCGATCCCGGTGCCGCCGTTCGTCCCCGAAACGAATGAGCAAAAGCGCGTGGCCAAGTACGCGATGGACGTCAAGGCCGCGCTCGATGCGATCGTCGAACTCAAGCCCGAAGAGATGGCACAGGGCAAGATCTGAAACGGAACGACGGCCACGCTCACTCGCCGCGCCCGCCGACCATGTCCGCGGGGCGGACCCATTCGTCGAATTGCTGCTCGCTCAGGTAGCCGAGCGCGAGCGCGGCGGCCTTCAGTGTCGTACCCTCCTTGTGCGCTTTCTTCGCGATTTGCGCGGCCTTGTCGTAGCCGATGTGCGGATTGAGCGCCGTCACGAGCATCAACGATTCGTTGAGTAGCGTATCGATGCGCTCGCGATTCGGCTCGATGCCGACGGCACAGTGGTCGTTGAAGCTCCGCAGACCATCGGCGAGCAGCCGAATCGACTGCAGCACGTTGTGCGCGATCATCGGCCGGAAGACGTTGAGCTCGAAGTTGCCGCTCGCTCCGCCGATATTGATCGCCACGTCGTTTCCGAACACCTGCGAGCAAAGCATCGTCACCGCTTCCGATTGCGTCGGGTTGACTTTGCCCGGCATGATCGAGCTGCCCGGCTCGTTCTCGGGAATCGAGATTTCGCCGAGCCCGCAGCGTGGCCCGCTCGCAAGCCAACGAATGTCGTTGGCGATCTTCATCATGCTCGCGGCGACCGTCTTCAACGCGCCGTGCGCGAATACGAGCGCATCGGCGGCGGCCATCACTTCGAACTTGTTCGGCGCGCTGACGAACGGTAACCCGGTCAGGCGAGCGATCGTCGCCGCCACGCGATCGGCGAACCGCGGGTGCGCGTTGAGTCCCGTGCCGACGGCCGTGCCGCCCTGCGCAAGCTCGTAGAGGTGCGGCAGCGCCGACTCGAGATGCGCGATGCCGTGCTCGAGCTGGGCCACGTAGCCTGAGAACTCCTGGCCGAGCGTGAGCGGCGTCGCATCCTGCAAGTGGGTGCGGCCGATCTTCACGATGGCGGCGAACGCATGCGCCTTCGCGTCGAGCGTCGAGCGAAGCGTCGAGAGCGCCGGCAGCAGATGTTTGACGATGCCCGTGGCCGCGGCGACGTGCATCGCCGTCGGGAATACGTCGTTCGAAGATTGGCCTCGATTCACGTCGTCATTCGGATGAACCTTGCGCGCCATGCCGCGCTCACCGCCGAGAATCTCGCTCGCGCGGTTCGCGATGACCTCGTTGAGATTCATATTGGTCTGCGTGCCCGAGCCCGTTTGCCAGACCGCGAGCGGGAACTCGCCGGCATGCCGCCCCTCGATGATCTCGTCGGCCGCCTGCACGATCGCGCGTGCTTTATCCTCGGCAAGCACACCGAGTTCCAGATTGACTTCGGCCGCTGCCCGCTTGATGAGGGCAAGCGCGGTAATGATCTCGGGCGATTGCTTCTCCGTGGAAATCTTGAAGTTCTGCAACGAGCGCTGCGTCTGAGCGCCCCACAGATGCGCGCTCGGCACGGCGATCTCGCCGAACGTATCGCGCTCGATCCGTACGTCTTCGGTGTTTTCGGTCATCAGGGGCTCCGGTCAAAGCTGGGAATCGATCGGCAACAACAAGAATAAACCCGTCAGCGCATTGCGTACGAGCCCCGCTTGCGGATCGAAGGACCACGTATGCAGGATGCTCTTCGAGCCGGAGTGATCGTCGCCGGTCCAGACGAGGCCTGAAGCGGGGACACCGAGCTCGTGCAGTCGCGCGTTCTCCTGCGGAGTCGCGAGGCTGACCCGGTAGCTCACGTCCGGCGACATCGCGCGCTCGATCAGCGACGCATCGGCGGCGGCAAGCTCGGGGCTCTCGATGAAAAGCGCCAGCTCGGTGTTGAGAAAAGCCGAACGCGGATCGAGGTTCATCGAACCGATGACGAGCGTGTGCCGGTCGATCACGAAGGTCTTCGCGTGCAGACTCGAGCGCGAGTGCGAGCCGGAGAAATAGCGGCGACCGTCGCGCTGCAGCGGCTGGAATTCGTAGAGTTCGACCCCCTCCTTCAGGAGCGGAATCCGGTAAGGGCTGTAACCGGCTTGAACGGCGACGGCATCCGTCGAGGCCATGGAGTTCGTGACGATGGCCACGCGCACGCCGCGCTTCGTGAGATCGCCGAGCAGCTTGACGCCGGCTTCGTGCGGCACGAAATAGGGCGACAGCATCAGCACTTCGTGGCGGGCGCCGCGCAGCAGTTCCGCGAGCCGATGCATCGGCGGGCTCTCGTAGTCGCCGTCGGCCGCCGTCACCTTGCGCGGTGAGTCGTAGAGGAACTGCGCCGGCGCCCAGACGAGGCCGACCTCGCCGTCGGCGATTTGCGTCGCGAGCGGCGCGGCGTTGAGCGGCTTCGCGCCGACGGCCAGCGCCTCTGCCCGCCAATGCGCGCGCAGCGCTTCACGGGCCGCATGCAGATCGGCCATCTTGTAGTGATGCTTATCGAGCACGGCGAGCGGGTAGGCAAGCGCGCTGTTCCAGAACGTATCGAAGCTCGACGAAATCTGCCGAACGATCGGGCCCGCCGCCAGCGCGTCGAGGTCGCGGAACTGCAGCGTCGGGCTCGCGCTGAAGTATTCGTCACCGAGATTGCGGCCGCCGACGATCGCGACCGAGCCATCGACGATCATCGCCTTGTTGTGCATCCGGCGCGTGAAGCGGTCGATGCGCGTGAAGAGGTTCTCGGTCCGCGCGAAAAGGCTGCTGCGCGTCGCGCCGAACGGATTGAAGACGCGGACTTCGATCGACGGGTGCGTGGCAAGCGCGGCAAGCAGATGCCTGCTGTCGTCGAGATTGAGATCGTCGACGAGCATCCGCACGCGCACGCCGCGATCGGCCGCGTACAGGGCGGCGGCGAGCAGCAGCCGGCCCGTCGTATCCTCGGCCGCGATGTAGTACTGAAGGTCGAGCGTTTTCGTCGCCGCGCGCGCCAGTGCGATCCGCATCTGCAGGGCGTCGGTCCCGTTGGCGAGCAGGCGAAAGCCCGATTGACCCGGGTGCGCGGCGTCGAGCGGCGCAAGCGCTTGGCCGAGCGGCGTCGCTTGGGGGTCCGCCAGCGCATGGCTGACGGGGCGGTCGAGCGAAGTCGCGGGCGGCAGCGTCGAGCAGGCTGCGACGAGCACGGCCAGTAAGGCCATCGCCAGACGGGCGATGAATGGGGCGGCGGGTTTCTTCTCGAGACGCATCACAGTCGCGTTGTAGCCAAAAGTCTGCTCTGGCACGAATAGCATTCTAACGCTCTGCAAAGACCATTCCCGTTTCGTCTACCCATATTCTCGAGGACGTCGGTCGTAGCCGTATTTTTCGGGACGGCGACGATGCGGAGCCCCGACGAGCCCTCAACGGCGGCCGGTCGCGATCGTTCGCGGCCTGAGGCTGCCGCGCGTCATCCGCTCGAATCGCAAGGTCATGAGCGCGGCGACGCTCGCGAGCCCCGCCGCGAGCCCCCACCAGAGCCCGCGTGCGCCGAGTCCCGCGTGAAAAGCGAGCAGATAACCGGTGGGAAATCCGATACCCCAGTAACCGAACGCCGCCGCGACCATCGGAATCCGCGTGTCCTTCAGGCCGCGCAGGCAGCCGGAGCCGATCGCCTGCATGCCGTCGACGATCTGAAACACGGCCGCCACGCTGAGCAGCGAGGCCGCGATTGCCGTCGTTTGCATGTTCGCGGGATCGTCGAGGCGCAGGTAGAGTCCGACGATCGCGCGCGGCGCCGTAATGAAAAGGAGCCCCGTGAGAGACATGAAGGCGACGCCGAGCCCGAGCGCGACGAAGCCCGCATGCCGTGCGGCGAGCGGTTGCCCGGCGCCGAGCCAATAGCCGACGCGAACGTTGGCCGCTTGCCCGATCGCAAGAGGCACCATGAACGTCACGGACGCCACGCTGAGCGCGATTTGATGCGCGGCGAGCGGCGTCGGTCCGAGCACGCCGATCATGAGGCCGGTTGCGAGGAAGAGCGTCGACTCGACGCCGTAGGTGATCGCCACGGGCCAGCCGATGCCGAGGAGCTCGCCCATGAGCGGCGCGTTGGGTCGCCTCGCCGAGACGAAATGCCGATAGCGGGGCCGGCCGTGGAGCCAAGCCACGAGCGCGATCGCCGTGAGCCAGACCGTTGCCGTCGTGGCCGTGGCGGAGCCGAGCAGGCCGAGGCGCGGCAGGCCGTAGGCGCCATGAATGAGGCCGTAGTTGAGCACCGCGTTGATGCCGACGCTTGCGAGCGAGATCCAGAGCAGCCGTCTGCCGGCGCCGATGGCGGGCAAGAACGCGCGCATCATGCCGACGCCGATCAGGCTGCCGAGCGATGCCCAGCGGAGCACGGCCGTATAGGCGCCGACGTCGCGCGCCAGCAAGGCCGGCTCGCCGAATCGGAGCAGGATCGGCTCGGTGAACGACAGCAGGATGAAGGCGGGTATGGCCAAGAGCGCCGACAGCAGGAGACCCGTCCAATAGATGTGCGGTACGTGGTGCTCGGCCCGTGCGCCGCGCGCGTTGGCAACCGTGACGCTGACCGAGGTCAGGACGCCTTGCAGCAGCGTCACGATGACGAAGAACGTGCCCGCGCCGAGGCCGCCGGCGGCGATGGCCTCAGGCCCGAGCGCCCCGAGCAGGATCGTGTCGGTCACGCTCATCGCCATCTGCGACAGTTGAGCGATGGCGAGTGGGGCGGCGAGCCGGGCCGTCTCGGCCGCATGGCGGCTGAAGCTGGGCGGCGCGGCAGCCGCGTGCGGGTGTCCGGGATGCGACATGGCGGATGGCTAACGAAAGCGAAAGGCCTCGGAATCGACGCAGCTTGGCTGCGCCGTGGCCGGTTATTGATCTGAAAGACGGAAAGCTTATTGCCTGACGGCGAAACTGTCGATGGACACTCTGCCGCGCCGGCGGCGTGGACTGTGCTGGTCTTCGGATTCGTCGGTACGCGCCCGCGCGGGGACGACCTTCCGGGTACCGTTTTCGCGCGAAGCGGAGCGAGGACTCGTTCGGAGGCAGCGATCGCGTGAAGTGCGAGGGCGTCTCGCTTCAGGCAGCTTCGTGAACGGCGATCCGCGTATCGTCGACCAGCACGACCTGGCCCGCGCGGATCTTGCAGGTCTTGCGAAGCTCGACGCGCCCATCGACCTTCACCGCGCCGGCCGCAACGAGCGATTTTGCCGCTCCTCCGCTGTCGGCGAGCCCCATCAGCTTGAGCAGGTTGTGCAGTTCGACGTACTCGCCCGTCAGCGTGAAATCGAGATTGGCCATGCCGGTATGCGCTCCGCGCAGCGAGGGAGGGCACGCATGATAAGCCAAGCCGGGCGCCGAGTGAATCGGACTAGTCGGATACCGGACTTCCGCACGTGCGAGCGTGCCGACGCACCCGTCGCGCCGAACGCGCGTCGAATCGGACGCGCAGGCGGATGTTCAGCGTTGACGCCGCTGCTCGGGCTGCGGCGGCCGCGCCGGCGCCATGAAGAAGTTGCGCAGCCAGGCGGCCATGCGCGAGAAGATGTCGTACGGCTCCTCGACGAAAATCTCGGGCTTGAGCAGCCGCAGGAACTCCATGATCTGCTGGGCTTCCTGCTTCTGAAACGAACCGTGCGAAAGCCCGAGCTTGAGCAGCCCGCGCAGCTCGCCGAGCTTTTCGCGCGCCGTGCTGCCGACGCTCGTCTCGCACGCGATCTTGGCCTCGTAGACGCGCTGCCGCAGTGATTCCGCGAGGCGCCAGGCGGGCGTCTGCATCTTTTCCTCGAGCGATTGGATGTCGCGCGCGGAAGACTTGATCTGGGCGGCGAGCGGGTCGACGAGCGCAGCATCGCCGCCCGCTTCCTTCACGATGACCGTCGCCCACTCGCGGCAGGCCTTCGCGAGCTCGTCGGGCGTCCATTCGGAGCGGACGGCGAATGCGAAGCCGTGTTCCTCTGCCTGCCGCACGAGGATCGCCACGACGTCGGGGAATTCCTTGTCGAGCGTGCGCTTGGCCCACGCGTATTGGCCGCCTTGCAACATCCGCTGCACCGCGTGCTCGGTGAGCGGCACCATGTTGTCGAGCAGCTTTGCGCGCAGGAAGTCCTCGAACGACGGCGTCGCGAACTGCGGATCGAGCTTCAGCGACACGCGCACGAAGGCTTCGAAGTCCTTTTGCAGCGAGGCGATAGTCTCGTCACGAAGTGAAAGGGTGATGTGGCCCATGAGATGTCCTGGTAGCGAGTCCGTGCGCCTCGGGGCGCGGACGGCGGCCCGATACCGGAGGCCTGCCGCACGGGCGCGCCCGTGCGCCCCCCGGCGCCTCACGCGCCGGAAGGTCCGCGAGTCGGTCCGGGCTTCGGCCAAGAAACGCTGTACGGCTCTTTATCGGCGGCGACAGGCCGAACTTGAGGGCCAGTTCGCCATGGATCGGGCCACTGAAAGGTTTTCGCTGCGATTGGGCTGGTTGGGAAGGCATGCGAAGCGCACAGATGGGTGATGTTCGCCGAATTTGCCGGCATATCGGCGATCCCCCGATGCACGCGGCGGCGCGGCAATTTGTCAGACGATGGCAAGCCGCCGCGCTCCGGCGCGGCGCGCCGCGGCAAACGAGCATTCATCGGCGTCTTGCACACCGAAAACGCCGAAGGCTCACGGTGCGACGAACGCTTGCCAGGCGAAAAACACGGCCAAGCCGACGGCAATCGTGATGAGCGGGCGGCGCGTGACGGCGGAGATGCCGATCGCCGCGAGCGCGCCGACGAGCTGTGGATTGCGCCAGGTCAGCTCGGCGTCGCCGCCGTGCGGCGCGACGGCCATCGGGACGATGATGGCCGTGAGAACGGTAACGGGCACGAACCCGAGCGCCGTGCGCACGAGCGGCGGGAAAGCGACGCGCTCGCCGAGCACGAATACGGCCGCGCGGATCAGGCAGGTGATGACGGCCATGCCGAGGATGAGGATGACGTAGTTCACCGCGTCGCTCCCGCTTCGGCGCGCGTGTTCGCCGGCGTTTCGGCGCGGCGCGGTGTTCGCCGGTTGCGCGACAAGGCGACGCCGACCGCCACGCCACCCGCCACGGCCGCTAGCAGCCCGAGCTTGTAGGGCCAGGCATGGCAGAGCCAGGCGAGCGTGCCGGCCGTCGCCGCGGCTGCGATATAGCGCAGCGCGACGAGCTGCGGCACGACGATGGCAATGAACGTCGCGACCATCGCGAAGTCGAGGCCGAGCGACTGCAGTCGCGGGAATGCCGCGCCGAAGAGCAGCCCGGCGAGCGTCCAGATCTGCCAGTTCAGATACATGGCGACGCCTGAGCCGAGGAAGTAATGCGGCCCGATGGTACCGGGCGGCGCATGGCGATACCGTGCGTAGGCGACGGCGAACACCTCGTCCGTCAGCAGCGCGGCGAGTGCCCAGCGCCAGCGTGCCGGCAGCCGTGCGACATACGGGGCGAGCGTCGCGCTGTAGAGCAAGTGACGCAGATTGACGACGAGCGTCGTCGCCAACACGACCGCGAACCCGGC
>JBCNPL010000008.1:0-29147 GCA_039593375.1 Paraburkholderia sp.
GCGGCCCGGCGATGCGGTGATCGTCGAAGATCCGGGCTATTGCAATCTGTTGCAGATTCTGAAGCTGGCCGGTTTGGAGGTGATTGGGGTGCCGCGTACGCCGACGGGGCTCGATATCGAGGCGCTCGAGACGATCGTCGCGGCGCATCGGCCCAAAGCCGTCTTCGTGAATACGGCGCTGCAAAATCCGACCGGCGCCACGTTCGGCATGGCTTCCGCGTTCCGGCTCGTTCAGACGGCCGAGCGGGCAGGCATGTGGATCATCGAAGACGACGTAAGCCGTGAGCTTGCGCCGTCGAACACGCCGCTGATCGCGGCGATGGAAGGATTGCAGCGTGCGCTTTGTATCGGCGGCTTTTCGAAGACGATCACCCCCGCGCTGCGTTGCGGCTACGTCGTCGGTCAGCGCGACGTGCTCCGCGAGCTCGCGCGCATGAAAATGGCAGTGGGGTTGACGTCGTCCGAAACGATCGAGCGCATCGTCGACAAAGTCCTCGTCGAGGGGCATTACGCGCGGCATGTCGAGCACGTCGACGAGCGACTGAAAGAGGCGCATGCGGCGGTCGAGGCGAGCATGGACGAGTTGGGGCTCGAGATCTTTCATCGGCCGCGCGCGGGCCTTTTCCTCTGGGCGCGGCTGCCGATCGAGCCCGAGCGGGCGACCGAGATCGCGACCGACGCGCTCGGCGACGGAATCTGGCTCGCGCCCGGATCCTACTTCCGTCCCGACGATGCGCCGAGCGCCTGGTTCAGGTTCAACGTCCCCTATTCGAACGATGAGCGGCTTTGGCGGTTTTTGCGGCGTGTGGTTCGCGCTTGAGTATTGGCTGCCGAGAGAGACGTTTCAAGCAGCGACGGCCGGCGGCGCGGAGCGATGAAGCAGCACGGGAATCGACTTCGAAGTCGGCGTGTTGCAAACGTCGCCCACGCTCGAAAGCGGAACGAGCGGGTTCGTCTCCGGGTAATAGGCGCCAATGCAGCCGCGCGGGATGTCGTACTCCACGAGCAGGAACGAATCGGCGCGACGGTCGATGCCATCGTCCCAAATCGTCGTCATGTCGACCCATTCGCCGGCCTTCATGCCGAGCATCTCGAGATCGGCACGGTTGATGAACACGACGCGGCGCTGGCCGAACACGCCGCGATAGCGATCGTCGAGCGCATAGATCGTCGTGTTGTACTGGTCGTGCGAGCGCGTGGTCATGAGCACCATGACGCGCTCCCCGTGGAGCCGCTTCGCGCGCGCGATCGGCGTGTCGTGCTCGATCGCGTTGACGACGAAGTTGGCTTTTCCCGTGCCCGTCTTCCAGTCGCGCTCGCGCGATGCGACGCGCAGATGAAAGCCGCCCGGGTGAGCGATGCGCTCGTTGTAGTTCTCGAAGCCCTCTATCGTTTGCTCGATCGCATCGCGAATACGCGAGTAATCGTTCGCCATGCCGAGCCAGTCCGCTTTATCGCTGCCGAGCGTCGCATGGGCGACGTTGGCCACGATGGCCACTTCCGAGCGCAGGTTCGTCGAAGCCGGAAGATTCATCCCGTATGAGACGTGGACCATGCTCATCGAATCCTCGACGGTGACGCCTTGCGCAACGCCGCCCTGCATGTCGATTTCGGTTCGACCGAGCGTCGGCAGGATCAGCGCATGTTTGCCGTGCACGAGATGACTGCGATTGAGCTTCGTTGCGATATGGACGGTCAGCTCGCACGAACGCAGCGCATCGAAAGTCCTTGGCGTATCGGGTGTCGCGATAGCGAAGTTGCCGCCGAGCCCGATGAAGACCCTCACGTTTCCCGCGATCATTGCTTCGATCGTTTCGACGACATCGTAGCCATGCTCACGAGGCGGCTCGAAGTGGAACACCTGGCCGAGGCGATCGAGAAATTCCGGCGTCGGCTTTTCCTCGATTCCGACCGTCCGGTTGCCCTGCACGTTCGAATGTCCGCGCACCGGGCACAGCCCCGCGCCTTCGCGGCCGATATTGCCGCGCATCATCATCAGGTTCGAGAGCATCTGCACGGTCGCGACCGAGTTCTTGTGCTGCGTGAGGCCCATGCCCCAGGTCGCGATGACCCTCTTGCCGTTGGCGTAGATGCGTGCGAGCGCCTCGATGTCCTCGCGCGCCACGCCCGATTCCGCTTCGAGCACGGGCCAGCT
The DNA here is from genome assembly GCA_039593375.1 of Paraburkholderia sp. Lineage (GTDB taxonomy): Bacteria > Pseudomonadota > Gammaproteobacteria > Burkholderiales > Burkholderiaceae > Trinickia. The sequence continues at coordinate 2,156 of JBCNPL010000008.1, forward strand.
TTCGGCGCGCAGATCCGCGGCGAATGCGTCGAAGCCGTGCGTATGCGCCTCGATGAAATCGATGTCGAGCACGCGCTCCACGCCGCGCTCGATCGCTTCATCGTCGAGCTCGAGCACGCGTTTCGCGACGCCCTTGAGCAACGCGAAATCGCCGCCGACTTTGGGGCGAATGAACGTCGACGCGATCTTCGTGCTCGACATCGTCAGCATCTCGAGCGGATGCTGCGGGCTCGCGAACCGTTCGAGGCCGCGCTCGCGCAGCGGGTTGATCGAGACGATGGTCGCGCCGCGCCGCGAGCATTCGCGAAGCTCGCCGAGCATGCGCGGGTGGTTGGTGGCGGGATTCTGGCCGAAGATCAGGATCGTATCCGCGAGTTCGAAATCATCGAGCGTCACCGTACCCTTGCCGATGCCGACCGTCACGGGCAGCCCCCGGCTCGTCGCCTCGTGGCACATGTTCGAGCAATCGGGGAAATTGTTCGTGCCGAACATCCGCACGAAGAGCTGATAGACGAAGGCGGCTTCGTTGCTTGCGCGCCCCGACGTGTAGAACGCGGCTTGATGCGGAGAAGAAAGCTTGTTCAGTTCCTTGGCGATGAGCGCGTAAGCGTCGCCCCACGAAATGGGTCGATATTTATCGGTCAAAGCGTCGTAGACCATCGGGTCGGTCAATCGCCCATGCTGCTCGAGCTCATAGTCCGTTTGCTTCATCAGAGCTTCGACGGTATGCGCCTCGAAGAACGCGGGCGTCACCCGCTTCGTCGTGGATTCGGCCGCGACAGCCTTGACGCCGTTTTCGCAGAATTCGAACGTTGAGGAGTGCTTACGATCAGGCCACGCGCAGCCTGGGCAATCGAACCCGTCGGGCTGGTTTTGCTTGAATAGCGTGCGGTAGTTGCCACCCGCGACCTTTTCCTTGATCAGGTTGATCGCGACGTACTTGAGCGCCCCCCAGCCGGCGGCGGGGTGATGATAGGGCTCGATGCGCCCTTGCTGTTTGGATTTGTCCATGACGTCGGCTCCGATGGCTTGTCGCGATGCCGAACGGCCCCCTGTGAGCCGCTGCAGTACTGCTCGATGCGATGGTTGAAGCGTAAGCGCATCGAGGCCGAGTCGGAGCGCACACATCCGCCCTGGGAAAAAGAGTACAGTTCTGACGTCGGTCGGACCTGGCGAAAACTGTGCTCTATGGCGGTGCACTCACGCCGGCCCGAGGTGCGCGACGCGGACGGATCGAAGGCCGGGACGCGTGCCGCAAACGATTTGCGCGGACGTGGGAACCCCATGGTGAAACTCTACGAACAGCTTGCAAAAGACATCGACGACCTCGTGCGGCGCGGCGTTTTTCGCGCCGGAGACCGCATTCCGTCGGTCAGGCAGACGAGCCAGCATCGTCAGGTGAGCATCACTACGGTCATCCGCGCGTATTTGCTGCTCGAGAGCAGGGGGGTGATCGAAAGCCGCCCGCAATCGGGGTATTTCGTGCGCCATGGCGCGGCTGGTGCCGCCGAGCACGATTTGACGGCACTGCGCCCCTCGAAACCGCTCGCCGTTTCATCGAAGGTCGACGTGAGCCGCCTCGTGCTGTCGACGCTTCGCTCGATCGGCACCGACGAGGCGATTCCGCTCGGTTCGCCGTACCCGGACCCGCGGCTCTTTCCGTTCGAGAAGATCAACCGCTACGCTTACTCGATCGGGCGCGACAAGGCGATATGGGGCGTGACCGACGAGCTACCGCCGGGCAACCCCAATCTCATTCGGCAAATCGCTCGCCGTTACCTCGAAAACGGCATCGCGGTCGATCCGCGCGAAATCGTCGTGACCGTCGGCGCGACGGAAGCGATCAACCTTTGCCTCCAGGCCGTCGGCAAGCCCGGCGACACGGTGGCGGTCGAGTCGCCCACTTTCTACGCGATGCTGCACGCGATCGAGCGCATGGGCATGCGAGCGATCGAAGTCGCGACGCATCCGCGCGAGGGCATCGATCTCGGCTCGCTCGAGGCGATCCTCGAAAAACGCGCGATCGCGGCATGCATGGTCATGCCGAACTTCCAGAACCCGCTCGGGTTTCAGATGCCCGACGAGAAGAAACGCGCGCTCGTCGCGTTGCTGTCGCGTCACGATGTACCGATCATCGAGAACGACGTCTATAACGAGCTCTATTTCGGCGAGGCGCATCCGAGCGCGCTCAAGTCGTACGATAAGAAAGGCATCGTGCTTCATTGCGCGTCGTTTTCGAAGAGCCTGACCGCCGCCTACCGCATCGGCTGGGCGATGCCGGGCCGCTATCGCGATCAGGTGGAGAAGCTCAAATTTCTCAATACGTTGACTACGCCGTCGATACCGCAGCTTGCGATTGCCGAGTACCTCGAAAAGGACGGCTACGAGCACCATCTCCGGCGAGTCCGCAAACAGTATCGACAGCATGCGAAGCTGACGAAGACGATCGTCGATCGCTTCTTTCCGCCCGGCACACGTACGTCGGAGCCGATGGGTGGCTACGTGCTCTGGGTCGAGTTGCCGAAGAAGGTCGATTCGATGAAGCTCTACCGGTCGGCGCTCGAAAGCGGCATCACGATCGGGCCCGGATATATGTTTTCGGCGTCGAACCGCTACAGCAATTTCATCCGGCTCAACTATAGTTATCAGTGGTCTCCCGAGCTCGAAAACGCGCTCGTGACAGTCGGCAAGCTCGTGGCTCATAGCGCGAGATGAGGGGCGGCCGGTGTTGCATTCGTCGCGGGAAGCTCAGGCGGCGGCGGTTGTATCGGACGTTTCGCTAACGAGGAGAGGAGCGCAACTTGGCCCTTGATGAACAGGCACAGACGCACGACGACGAGCTCGATCCCGTCGTCATGACCGTGCTCCTCTATCTGTGGACGGCCTGGCAGGAATCGCCGGACAAACCTTGGTCGCTGCCCAAGCTCAGCAAACGGACCGACTTGCCCATGAGCACGTTGCGCCGGACGCTGTCCCGCTTGCAGGGAGCCGGTCTCGTCGAATTGAGGACGAACGAGGACGACGAGCGAACGACGGCCAACCTCAGCGCCTCCGGTATCGAGTTCTCCACACAGCTGTTCCATCCTGAGTGAACGGCGCGCGCGCCGGCCGTGCCGTCGTATCGGCCGCATGGCGGACGCTTTGCCGAAACTTGCCGAGCGCCGATTCCATACATCTCGTACGGTCATTGCTGACAGCCAGTGGCCTTATCGCATCTCGTCGGTGGGACTAAAGTTTTGGGCCGGCATGGGCGCCGCCTGTGCGAGGCGCAGCCGACTTGAGGAGAGATGCAGATGAAGCGTGAACGTAATGCCAAGATCATCGCGACGCTCGGACCGTCGAGTTCCGATGCCAGGACGATTCGGCAACTGTTCGAGGCGGGTGTCGATGTCTTCCGTCTCAACTTCAGTCACGGCACGCATGACGACCATCGGCGGCGCCTGACGGAAATCAGGCGGCTCGAGAAGGAGAGCGGTCGACCGATCGCCGTCTTGCTGGACCTCCAAGGGCCGAAGCTGCGGCTCGGTACGTTCGAGGGCGGCAGCGCCGAGCTGGCCACGGGCGCGCGCTTTCGTCTCGACTTGAATGTGGCGCCTGGCGATGCCAAGCGCGCGCCGCTGCCACACCGGGAGATCTTCGAAGCGATCGAAGCCGGGTCCGAGTTGTTGCTCGATGACGGCAAGATTCGTCTGCGCGTGGAGCGGAAAGGCAGTGATTTCGCCGACACCGTGGTTGTCGTCGGCGGGCGGATTTCGGACCGCAAGGGGGTCAATGTGCCGGCCGTCATGCTGCCTATTTCAGCTCTGACGTCCAAAGATCGCGAGGACCTGGCGTTCGGGCTCGAGAACGGCATCGACTGGGTTGCGCTCTCGTTCGTGCAGCGCGCCGAGGATATCGACGAAGCGCGCGAGATCATCGGGGACCGCGCGTGGATCATGGCGAAGCTAGAGAAGCCGCTGGCCATCGATCATCTCGACGAGATCGTCGACCGATGCGACGGCATCATGGTGGCGCGCGGCGACCTCGGGGTCGAGTTGCCGGCCGAGCAGATACCGGAGCTGCAGCGGCGTATCGTCCGTACTTGCCGGGCAGCGGGCAAAGCGGTCGTCGTCGCGACGCAGATGCTCGAATCGATGACTAATTCGCCGGTTCCGACGCGGGCCGAGACCTCGGATGTGGCGGGCGCGATCTACGAAGGCGCCGATGCCGTCATGCTCTCCGCGGAGTCGGCCAGCGGGAAATATCCGCTCGAGGCCGTATCGATGATGAATCGGATCGTCGAGCGTGTGGAGCGCGATCCGGAGTTCAGAGCCGGAATCGACGCGTCGCATACGCGAGCGCAGTCGACCGCGGCTGACGCCATATGCTGCGCGCTACGAGAAGTCGTCCAGCTGATCGGCCCCGCCGTGACGGTGACCTATACGTCGTCGGGTTTCACGAGCGTGCGCGCGGCCAGAGAGCGTGTGGCGACTGCGATCATTGCCATGACGCCCTCGTTGGCGGTGGCACGGCGGCTCGCCCTCGTATGGGGCGTGCATTCGATCGCGTTCAGGAATGCGCGGGATGTGGACGATATGATCGCGCTCGCCTGCGAAGCCGCACGAAGCTCGGGATTCGCGAAACCAGGCGATTCGATCGTGATAGCGGCTGGTTTGCCGTTCGGCGAATCCGGTACGACGAATCTGCTGCATATTGCCAAAGTCGGGACGTGAGCCGGTTTGCCACTCCGCCGCGGCGATGAATTTGTTTTAAGCGCTGTGTTCATTAACGTGCGCGTGGCTGGAGGACGATTACTAAAAGTTCGTGGGCGTTGTCGATTCGACGCACTATTGTTCGTCGTGGGTATGGAGCCAGTCGAAGCAGCGCTCTTCGACCGCGCGGCTCTTTTCCTCATAACGTTCCAACAGGAGCCATCATCATGTCCACGACATCCGTCAAGCCGATTCCCGAAGGCATGCATTCGCTGACGCCTCACCTCGTCTGCGCGAATGCGTCGGAGGCTATCGAGTTCTACAAGAAGGCATTCGGGGCGACGGAGCTATTCCGCATGCCGGGCCGCGAGGGCAAGATCGCGCATGCTCAGATCAGGATCGGCAACTCACCCGTTATGCTGACCGACGAAGCGCCGCAGCAGAACTGCCTGAGCCCCAAGGCGCTCAAGGGTACGCCCGTCAGTCTCTACCTGTACGTCGAGAACGCCGACAAAGCGTTCGAGCAGGCGGTGGCGGCGGGCGCGACCGTCAAAATGCCGCTGGCCGACATGTTCTGGGGCGACCGCTGGGGTCTCGTCGAAGATCCGTTCGGGCATCAGTGGCATATCGCGTCGCATACGCGCGATGTGACCCCGGAGGAGATGCAGCGAGCAATGAAGGAGATGAACTGCCCAGGTTGACGGCGGAATTGCTCGGTTGATCGTTGATATGTACGCGCGTCGCCTTGGTTGCCGTGGGAACGGCGACCGTCGGTTGCGCGCGTTTGGTGTACGGCTTTTAACCCGGCGCTAGCCTCTGTCGCGCACTGACCTCTCATCCTGAGCTGCCATATGGTGGCTGAGAGTCCGAAGTGAGATTGTAATGATAATGAAGGAAAAGGCCTTTCATCTAATCGGCTGATCGGCGTCGAGATCCATTAACGACGAATACTTACGGGCTGCCTGACGTCCTTTCAATCCCTTTCAACATTGGCCCATATTCCGGCAACGGGAAGAACCGTTGCGCGGATATGACGAGAAAAAAACGTTTGGCCAATCGTTTTCGTCCGACTTTTTTGCTAGCATGCACACCGTTTGCCGTCGGGACGGCCAGACCGGCAGCAAATGGTTTCGTCGAGAAATCGAAGTAGATAAACAAACGAGCAACAGCGCGAGCGGAGAGAGGCCGGGATAACAGCGGCCAAAACGCGCGGGGACCTGATAAACAACAATGCATTACCGTATAAACCGTGCGGGGCTCACGGAACAAACGGTCATCACGCTACGAGGGTTGGCGTCGCGGGCCGGTCGATATGCAGATGTCGTGGCGTTCGTTTTGATCGCCGCGGCGGTATTTTCACGTACCGCCGATGCCGCCGGCATCGTGCCCGACGGCGGTACCGCAACAACCGTCACCACTAGCGCAAACGGCCGGCAGACGGTTTCGATCGCACCCGCCGTCTTTGGCGTATCGAACAACACCTATACGAGCTTCAACGTCGGCAAGCCCGGCGCGGCGCTCGACAATACGAGCATCAATGCCCGTACGATCGTCAACCAGGTCACGGGCACGAACCCGAGCCTCATCGAAGGTCAGATCGCTGTCCTGGGCTCGCGCGCCAACGTCATACTTGCCAATCCGAACGGCATTACCGTCAACGGCGGTTCGTTCGTCAACACAGGCCACGTTGCGCTGACAACGGGGCAGGTCAGCTTCTCGGACGTCCAACTTGCGTCGGGCCAGTTCCAGCGCAACGTCGTGCTCAATACGCAAGGCGGCACCATCACCGTCGGTCCGGGCGGCTTGGCCGGAACGCTCATCGGCCTCGACCTGATCGCGAAGACCGTTCAACTGAACGGCCCGGTGACGAACCGCTTCTCTTCCGCAACGGCCTATGTGCGCGCCGTTGCGGGCACGACGCAAGTCACGCTCAACACAGGCATCTCGCCCGACGACAACGGCAACGATTGGCTCTCGCTCGCCAATAGCCAGATCGCGAACCCGAACTCGATCGCGATCGACGTCGAGCCCGCCGGCAGCATCACGGCCGGCAGTATCCGGCTCATCGCCACGGACCTGGGCGCCGGTGTGCGCACCGCCGGCATGCTCGCGGCCAACGCCGGCGACTTCACGCTGACGGCGGCCGGCGACGTGCAGTTGCTCCAAGGCAGCAGCATAGTCGCGGCCAACAACGTCGCGGCTCAGACGAGCGGCGCATTTTCGCTGACCGGCGCGAGCTTGCAAGCCGGCGCCGCGTTGTCGATATCGAGCAACGGGTTCACTTCGACGAATGCCGGTGCGACCGAGTCGGTCATCTCGTCGACGTCGAGCGGCGTGCTGATCCAAAGCAGCGGCGACATCACGAACAACAGCAGCTTGCTTCAGGGCACCACGCGCATATCGAACAACAGCGCATCGCGTGGCGCGGTCACGCTCAACGCGGCCGGCAACGTGATCAACTCGTCCGATACGACTCAGTCCGGAACGCTCGGCGTTATTTACGGCGGTAGCGACAACGTATCGATCACCGCCGGCGGCAACGTCGTCAACCGCAACGCGCGGATCGAATCGAACGAGAACGTAGCGATCGCCGCGCAGGGCGATATCGACAACGTCATCGACCATACGACGGGCGCGAATGGCGGCCAGTTGACGAGCTATTCCGATCATGGCCACCGCTGGCTCTTCTTCACCGCGAACGACGACGGCTTTACGATCGACTACGGCGCGCTGCCTGCACCCATGCAGCAGTCCTACGTCTTCGCGGACTCGGGCAACGTCACGCTAACCGGGCGCAACGTCAATAACGTCGGCGGCAATGTCCTCTCGAACGGCGGCAACGTGACGATCGCGGCGCAGCAACAGGTGGTCAACCAGGCCGTATTTACCGGACAGGCGTCGTTCAGTCAGCACTGCTTCATTTTCTGCCATGACGACGCGTGGAGCACGATTCAATCGTTCGGCGGACAGATCGAGGCAAGCGGCGACATCGCGATTACCGCCGGAACGCAAGCAATCAACATCGGCGGCAACGTCTACGCTCAAAACGGCAACCTGACGATCAGCGCGCCGACCGTCACGGCACAGGGCGTGATGGGCTACACCGCATACAAGCGCGATATCGGCCTGAAGGCATGGTTCGGCAACCACTGGGCCGCGATCTATGCGGCCGATGACGGTGGCCTTTTCGAAGCGGCATCCGGCCAAGTCGTGCTCGTCGGCCAGGGTGTCATCAACGGCGGGGTGTTCTCCGGCGCGAAGGGCGTAACCGCGACGAACGGGATCGTCACCGTCGCGCCGCCTTATCATCAACCGGTGACGATCGGCAGTCACAATCATCTGGGGCTCGTCTCATGGTTCGGCCTCTGAGTGCATTGTGGTTGCCGATCGCCGTGAAGCGGGCATTGATGCCGGTGACGGCGGCCGTCGCGAGCGCCGTATCGCAGCACGTGCTCGCACAGCAGGCGATACCGGCAGCGGCGATTCCGTCGGCATTGGCGGCCGCGGCGCAGCCCCCCGCCCCACCGATTATTCAAGACCCGGGCCAGCGGCTGCTCGACGATCAACGCGCGCGCCAGCGTCAGCGCGAACTCGATGCGGCGCCCGCGCGCATTGAGGCTGCGCCGGGCGCGCTGCCCGCGATTCCGAATCTGCCGGCTGGCGCCGACGTGGAATCCCTGCCCGAGACGGGGCCGACCTTCCTGATCGAGCGCGTCACGTTTTCGGGCGAGACCGTGCTTTCGTCAAAGCAGATCGACTCGGTCACGCAACCGTTCATCGGCAAGCATCTTGGCCGTAATCGCATCGACTTGTTGCTGCGGCGGTTGACCGAGGCTTACATCGCGCGCGGCTACATTACGACGCGCGTCTATCTGAGCACGCCGCAAAACCTGTCATCGGGAACGCTCGCCATCACCGTCGTGCCTGGGCGCATTCAGGCGATGATGATCAACGGCTCGCCGTTGAGGCCGGCTGAACCATTGCCGAAGAGCGGGCTGCCGAACACGAAGGGCGGCGGCCTCCTTACCGACGCCGGCACCGCATGGGCGTTTCCCGAAAGCGTCGGCGACGTACTGCGCCTGCCCGATCTCGAACAAGGTGTCGATCAGATCAATCGGCTCCGGCGCAACCAAGCGCAGATTCAGATACTGCCCGGGCAGGCAAGCGGTGAATCGATTATTGCGATCACCAATCCCTACGGTAATCGCTTCTCGTACAACCTCGGCGTCGACAACTACGGCGATTCGGCGACGGGGCGATTGCGCTACCGAGCGGGCGTGGAGGCCGACAATGTGATCGGTCTGCAAGAGTCGCTCGGGCTTTCGTACATCGGAACCAACGATAGCAACGCGGTCGTTTTCTCGGCCGCCGTTCCGTTCGGATTCCAGACGTTCAGCTATACGACATCGCTCTCCGAGTACCAGCAGACGATCGGCGACTCGGCGCTGCTGTTCGGCCGCACGTTCAGTCAGATCCTCGGGTGGAACTATGTTTTTGCGCGCTCGTCCGCCGCGCGGTACGCGTTCGACACAACACTGACGAAGCTCAGTTCCCAGCGCGACGTAAACGACATCGAGCTTACGCCACAGAACTTGACCGTTCTGCGCGTTGCTGTCTCCGGCTTGTGGCATTTCACATCGCATGAAGAACCGGCGGCATTGACTGCCGAAGCGGGGATTGCCCAGGGCATGCCGTGGCTCGCCGCGACCCACGATGCGCCCGGCATCGACGAAACCGATGCGCATGCGCAGTTCACGCGGCTCGATTGGACCGCCACGCTGCAGATGCCGCTCGGACGTCTCGGATCGACTGCGTGGACGTACCGCGGCACGTTGACGGGGCAGTACAGCCATGACGCGTTGTTCGGCAACGAGCAGATCTTTCTCGGCGGCACCGATACCGTGCGCGGCTTCACGCAAGGCGCCGTCAGCGGCGACAGCGGTTTTTATCTGCGCGACGAATGCGTCTGGATCAACGCGCCTTCGTGGCGTGACGGACATTGGGAACCCTATGTGTTCCTCGATGCGGGCAAGGCGCACCTCGTTTCGCAAGGAGGTTGGCCGACGCTTGCGGGAGCGGGTATTGGGGCGCGCGCGCAATGGCGGGTTCATTCGCAGTTGGTTTCGGGAGAAGTGATGGCTGGGCAGGCACTGCTGCAGCCTGCCTCGATGGGGCCAAAGGCGCGCGTACTGCTTTTCACTTTGAACTGGGCGACGTAGGACGCATGCGCGAGCGGCGACCTTCGACCGCCCATTAATTGATCCCTTGCGAGGGAAAAGGACGAGTGCATGAAACATGATCTGAGAGCGAGCATCAAGCAAGGTGCGACTGCCGTTTTGCTCCTGTCTTTGATGACGGCGACGGCGCCAACGTTTGCGGCGAAGAAGTCCGCGCAGGAGCCGGCAGTGGCCCAGGCACCGATCGCCGCGAGTGGAGCATTGCCAACGGGTGTGATTGCGCGTGTGAATGGCGTATCGATTCAGCAGTCGGATCTCGATGCCGCCGTTCGCACGACTGGCCAGCCGGATACGCCGACTTTGCGTGCGACGCTGAAGAACCAACTGATAGCGCGCGAGCTTTTCCGTCAGGCTGCGCAGAAGCAGCACTACGAGACGCACGCCGATGTTCAAGCGATCGTCGAACAGGCGAAGACCGCCGCGATGATGCAGGCATATCTGCGCGATACGGTGAAGCCGGCGCCTGTCACCGATGCCGACGTGAAGGCCCGTTACGACTCTATCGTCGCATCGCTTGGCGAGAACGAATACAAGGCGAGCGCGATCGCCGTGAAGGACGAAACAACGGCCAAGACGATTCTCGATCAGCTGAAGAAGGGTAGCGATTTCGCGCAGCTCGCGAAGCAATACAGCCAAGGTCCGAACGCGATGCAAGGTGGCGCGCTCAACTGGGTGTCGTTCAAGACACCGATCGTTGCGGGGCAGACGCAGAACTGGCCGCAGCCGCTCGCCGAGGCGCTCGTGAAGCTGCCGCAGGGTGCGGTATCGAGCGCGCCGATACAGGTCGGAGAAGCCTATTGGATTCTGCGTGCCGACCAGGTGCGCAAGACGCAGGTTCCGACGTTCGATCAGTCGAAGGATTCGTTGCGCAAGGAACTCGAGCAAGTGGCATTGGCGAAGGCGACGGCGCAAGTCGTGACAGACCTCGTCAAGAACGCGCATATCGAACAATAAGCGCGGCATCGAGATTGTTGGACTTGTAGGACCCGCGCATTGGAGAGACGGATCGCCGAGGTAAGCGACGTCAATTCAATGCGCCGCCGGTAGGCCACCGGCAAATGATCGGCTCGACCAAAAATCAACAACGATCGTGAAAAAGAAATGAACAAGGCAAAGCGGGGTATCTGGTCGCGACTGGAACGCGCGCGAATTGCGCGGGAAGCGATGCAGTGGATGACGGGGTTGCGCACGGCCGAGGGTGCCGAGCGCCGCTATCGGCCGTTGCAACGCGTGCTGAGCGCGTTCGTCGCGGCAACGCTGTTCGTCGGTCCCATCACAATCACGGTCGAGACGGGCCGCGATGCCGCGGGCGTGCTCGCAGCAGGCAGCCATCGCTTGGACGACGAGGCTTGGCGCGCGATCCAGGACCTCGCCTCGCTGCGCATCCGCTTTGCCATGCATGCGGCCGAGGCTACGCCGATTGTCGATCCGACCGCGCCGATCATCTTCAGGCCACAAATCACGCAATCGACCGGTTCGGGCGGCGGCGTACCCGTCGTGAACATTGCCACGCCGAATCAGGCCGGCATCTCGCTCAATCAATATCAGAGCTTCAACATCGATGCGGCCGGGCTGATCCTGAACAACAGCCTGCAAGGCGGCACGACGCTGACCGGCGGCAACGTATCGGCGAATCCGAACCTGAATGGCCGCACGGCGAGCGTGATCGTCAACCAAGTCACGTCGAGCGGCCCGAGCTATGCGAGCGTGCTGGCGGGCCCATTGGAAGTGTTCGGGGCGCCGGCCACGGTAGTCATTGCGAATCCGAACGGCATCGCCGTGCGCGGAGCCGGCTTCACGAACACGATCGGGGTGACGCTGACCACCGGTATACCGCAGTTTCTGACCGGTGTTGGCGGCACGCAAACCGCCTTTACGAACGGCCAGGCGCTCGCCTATGACGTCTCGGGCGGGCACATCCAGATCGAAGGCAACGCCGGGGTGAACGGCCCCGGTGCAGGTATCGAAGGTACTGTCGGCACGATCGACCTCATTGGCGAAACGATCGGCATCAACGCGCCGCTGTATGCCGGCACGCGCATCAACGTGATCGCGGGCGATCGGCGCGTGACGCCGACTGTCATCGATACGTCGACGGGCAGCACGACATACGGCACGAGCGCGAACGGGAGTACGAACACGGCGGCGACGATCGGCAACGTCAACCAGGGCTTTGCGATCGATGCGACGGCGTACGGGGCGATGACTGCCGGTCAGATCTCGATCGTCGCGACACCGGCGGGCATGGGCGTGCGCACCGATGCGGCGCTCTCGGCGACGGCCGGGGATTTGACGTTGTCGTCGAATGGTGATTTGACGACGACCGGGGCGGGGCTTAGCGTCGGCAACTACGAAGTCAACGCGCAGGGTGACGTCGTCTCGACCGGAACGGTGAAGTCGAACGCAGACCTTTCGATGGCGGCGGGGCATAACGTCACTATCACCGCTCAGACGACAGCCGTGAACAACATCACGCTTTCGGCTGGGCAAGACGTAGCCTTGACCGGATCGCTCGCCAGTGGGAAGGCATTTAATGCAAGCGTTGGCGGCGCGTTCAACGTGCCCGGTTCGCTGCTGATCGGCACCGATGCCACGATCAACAGCGGTACGTTCGATGTGCCGGGAGTCGTTATCGTTCAGCAGAACGGAACCGTGACGACGCAGGGTGACATTACCGGTAGCGGCTCCATTGCGTTCGGCCAAAGCGGAACGTTGGCGAGCGGCCACGATGTCAATCTGACCGGGAAGCTCCTTGCTAATGGTCTGCAAGTCAATGCGGCCAACAGCGCCTCATTTGCCGATGTGCAGGCCGGCGGTGCGTTCAGTGTCGTGGCCAATGGCTCGGCTGGCAATGGGACTGTGACATTCAATGGCAACGCTGCATCGGTAGGCGATGCAAGCATTCAAGCCGCGGGCGATGTCATCGTCAATGGAACGCTGGCCGGGGGCGCGCACACGAACGTCGTTGCGCAACGCAACGTCACGGTCGCGACTTCGGGAACACTGCAATCGGTCGGCGATTTGTCGCTGACCGCATCGACGGGCAGCGTCGAATCGACGGGATCGATCGCCAGCGGCGGTGCGCTCACGGCGCAGGCCGTACAAAACGCGGCGCTGACAGGAACGACGAATGCCGGCGGCGACGTGAGTTTGAACGCGGGCAATGACGTGACGGTCGACGGTACGTTTGCCAGTCAAGGGAACGGAACGATAACCGCGGGGCATGACGTGACGCTCGCCGGCAACAGCGGGTTCTCGAACGACGTGTCGGCGACCGCCGGCAACAACTTGTCAGTGACCGGCGCGCTGCAAGGGAAGAACGTCACGCTGACGGTCAGCGATGCCATCGCGCTGAACAACGTTCAGGCCAACGGTGCATTGGCGGTAACGACGACGGGAACAGCGGGCAGCGGCGACATCGCCGTCATCGGAACGGTCGCATCGCTTTCGAACGGCACCCTGAACGCGGCTGGCGCCGTGGCGGTGAGCGGCACGTTGAAGACGGCCGGTACTTTGGGCATCGCGGCGGCGAGCGATACGACTATCGCGGGGACGTTGACGTCCAACGGCGATATGACGCTCACGAATACGACGGGTTCGTTGACGAGCACCGGCACGATTCAGTCAGGCGGCAACCTCACGGCGAACGCAGGGCAGTCGATCGATCTTGGAACCGGCGCCACGTCGACATTGGGCGACTTGTCGTTGACGGCAGGCCAGAACGTCACGATGAACGGGACGATCGTGAGCCAGGGCAACGGGACGATCACGGCCGGCGGAGCGATCTCGGGCGCGGCATCACTCGCATTTGGTCTGGCGGCGAACCTTATATCGGGTGGTGACACGACGCTTACCGGTTCGCTGCGCGGCGCGACGATCCAAACGAACGCGCACGGATCAGGCACGTTCGCCGATGTGCAGGCGGGCTCCGACATCGCGATGTCGGCGAACAACGATCTCAGCGTGACAGGAACTCTGGTTGGCGGGTCCAACGTCAATTTGACCGCAGGGCGCGACGTCAATGTCAGCGGTACGACGACGGTCACGCTCGATACCACGTTGCGAAGCGGTCGCGACATCGACGTCACCGGTACGTTGAACGGCCAAGGCAACGGGTACCTCACGGCCGGCCGTGACATTGTCGGCAATGGGTCGCTCGGGTTCCAACAGTCGGCGGTCCTGAATGCCATAGCCGATATTGCGCAAGGCGGATTGGTACAGGGGCAAACGGTACAGGCCTCGGCCGGCGGCAACATGACGCTCGACAATGTGCAGTCGGCAACGACCGTCACCTTGAGCGCGGGGACGAGCACCTTTGGCGATCTCACGGTCAACGGCGCCGTATCAGCTGCTCAGAGCATTACGGCTACCGCGCTCGGAAACGTCGCAATTGGCGGCAACGGAAAACTCGCTGCGGGTTCCACGATAGGCATCGGTGCGCTAAACGACATCGATGTGGCAGGGGCGATCGAATCGGTAGGCGATACGACGCTCAACGCGCAACTCGGCAGCTTGAACGCGACGGGCGGCATCAACAGCGGCGGGAAGCTGTCGATTACGACGGGGCTCGACCTGTCGCTCGGCGCCAGCACCTCCGCGGTCGGCGATATGACGCTCACCGCGGGACGAAATGCAGTGCTGAACGGCACGGTCGTGGGTCAAGGCAACGGCTATGTGACCGCCGGGCAGGACATTACCGGCCCCGGTACGCAGGCGTTCTCCACGGCTGCCGTGCTCAATGCGCAACGAGACATCCTGCTGACCGGCACCTTGCAAGCGAACTCGGTGCAGGCGACAGGCGGCGACAACGCTTCACTGAACGGTGTCACGTCGGCCACGACGCTGTCCTTGACGGCCAATGGGAACGCTGGCAATGGCGATGCCTCGATTACGGGCACGGCCACGGCGCCGGGAACGGTGATGGTCACCGCTGCGCGTGACGCGATCATCAGGGGTTCACTCGGCGGCGGTTCGACGGTAACGCTCAACGCCTCGCGCAACGTCACGGTAACCGGCGGTCTTCAGTCCGAATCGGACCTGAATGTCACCGCCACGAACGGCACTGCGTCGCTCACGGGTACGGCGACGACATCGGGGGCGCTGAATGTCACGTCCGGCCTCGACACGATCCTTGGTGGGCAAACGAATGCCACGGGAGCCGTCAATGTCCAAGCGGGCAACGACATTCAACTGACCGGTTCGCTCGCCGGCCAGTCGACCGGCACGATGACGGCGGGACAGGACATCACCGGAGCAGGTTCGGCGGCCTTCGCTCAGGCGGCGACGTTGACGGCCGGCGATAACCTCGCACTGACCGGTTCGCTGCAAGGCGCGAGCGTGGCCGTGCTGGGGCTCAACAACGCCGGCCTTGGCGCAGTGCAGGCCACATCGGGTGACCTGAGCGTTACCGCGCTCGGCGTTGCGGGTCAGGGTGATATGGCCTTCGGCGGTGCGGCGACCTCGATGGGGAATGTGTCACTCCAAGCTGCCCGTGACATCGACGCAGTGGGTGCGATCAACGCCATTGGGATGGCTACGATCACCGCGGCGCGCAACGCGACCACGGCCGACGTAACGGCCGGCGGTGTGCTTTCGATGACGGCGACAAACGGCAGTCTCGGCACTGGCAACCTTAAGACTGACGCGAGTGTTGCCGGTACTGCCGGCAACAGCATATCGACCGGTTCGATCAGCGCTGGTGGAACGGTCGTGCTGAAAGGGCAGGGTCTGGACGGGACGGGTGATATCAATGTCGGCGGCGCATTGGCGTCCGGTTCGGCAACCACCGCCACTGCGGCGCGCGATGCGATGTTCAGCTCGACCGTGACGACGGGCGATGCCTTGACCGTGTCGGCGGGCAGAAATCTAACAGCGAACGGCGACATCTCGACGAATGCCGATACCACCCTGACCGCAACCGGCGGCAATCTTGGTGTGACCGGTGCGGTCACCACGGTCGGCAATCTCAACGCAAGTGCGGGCGGATCGCTTGCGCTGGCGGGAGGCTTGATCAACGGCAATACGACGCTGAACTCCGGCACGTCGATGACGCTGACCAGCGACCTTTACGGCCTTGGCGCCGCGACAATCTCGGCGGGCGGCGCGATCAACGGCGGTGGGTCGCTCACAATCGGCGGCGATATCGGGCTGACTTCGGGCGCCGGAATGACGCTTGGCGGCATCCAGGGCGCGGGGCGGCTCACGGCCACGTCGGTGGGCGATATGTCGCTTGGGGCGACAACGGCCGTTGGCAACGTAACGGCGAAATCGACGGCGGGCAGCGTCACGTTCAACGGCCAATTGCAATCGGGTGGCACCGTCCAGATCAATGCGGCCAACAACGCGGCCGTGACCGGCGGTGTTTCGTCGGTCGGCAATGTGACGGTCACTGGGACGAACGGCAACGTCAACGTGGCGGGCGTGTCGACGAACGGCGATACGACGCTGACGGCAGGGAAGACGCTTACGCTGAGCGGCACGAGCGTAGTCGCCGGCGGGCTGTCGCTTTCGGGGGGGAATGTCACGCTGTCGGGCTCGCAAAGCGGCTCGAAGAGCATCACCGTCGCGGCACAAGGTACGGTTGACGCGAGTCAATCGTCGATCGTTTCGTCACAAAACCTGCAAATGAGCGGGACGAACGTGACACTCGGCACCGCGATCGTAGGCGGAACGTTGAATGCGCAGGCCTCGAATCAGTTGTCGCTCGTGGGCAGTGCGGTCGATGTTGTGGGAAGCGCAACCCTTACGTCGCAGAACGGCCTCTATAACGCGAGCAATGTGCTGGCCGGAGGCGCGCTCAACGTGTCGGCCCCGACGATCACCAACGCAGCCAACGCGTCGCTCGCCTCAACGAGTACGACGACGATCAGCGCGACGAACTTCACGAACGCCGGGCTTGTGAATGGCCAGACGACGTTCATCAACGTTGGGGGGACGCTTAACAATACCGGTGGCTCGCTGATGGGCGTGAATGCGCTCACGATCAACACCGGCGTGCTGAATAACCAAAACGGCCTGATCTTCGCGGGCGACCCCAATTCGCCGACTGGCGCGACCGGGGACTTGTCGATCACGATCAATGGCGGCGGCAACGCGTTTGCGAACGCGGGCGGACAACTACTGGCGCAACGCAATTTGACGCTGGGGGTCATCAACGCCGCGCTCGATCCGTCGCAGGGGACGATCAGTCAGGGTGGGCAACTGTCGATCACGGCCGGGTCGATTAATGTTGGTGGCACCTGGAATTACGGAGGCCAAAGCGTATCGATCGATGGGATCAACGGGATTACCAACACCGGCACGATGACCGGCACCGCGCCGCTGACGATTTCGACGAACGGCATGTTCGCGAACTACGGGCAAGTCATCGGTCAGGACGTGACGTTCAACGGCTCCCTGTACAACGCCGCCAATGCAGTGATGCATGCAGGTGACGTTCTTACGATCAACGGCAATGTGACTAATCGCGGCACGGTTGAGGCGACGAATGCTCTCAATGTCAGTGGCGGATCGTATGACAACCAAACGGCGACGACGCAATCGCAGGGCAACGTGAGTTTCAACCTCGCCGGTACGCTGCAAAACACCGGTGGATCGATCTTCGCGGGCAGCAACGTCTCCATTAACGCCGCGGCGGTAGTCAACGACCAGACTGCGCCGACGGGCACCACGACTACCACGACCGCGATCAACGATCCCGATCTGCTCTGGTCGTCTGTCGTTGGGCTGCAAAGCTGGGGGTATGGATGGGATTATGGTGGAGACACCGGAAACTATGGCACGAGCTCAGTAACAGCTACGGCGACGCTGGGCAACTTCCTCTCTCCGACTGGCTTGTGGGGCACAGTACAAGGCTTGTCTCCCGATTACTACTATGGTGCCTGCCACATCGGTTGTGTGCCGGCGTCTGGCACGCCAGTTTCCGGTTCGGGTACTGTCACCTTCGATGAATTCAATGTGGAGGTACTAAGCGACCACGGTGCCCGTGACAACCCGGAAAACTTGTATGTCTGGTTTGCCGAACCGGGCCCGATGGGCGGCCAGTTGAACTCGGTAACGCTGGCCTTGCCGACCGTTTATCAAACCACGACATCGCAACTGCCAGGTAGTGCCGGTGTAATTTCGGCTGGCGGGGCGGTCTCGCTGACTGCAAATTCGCTGTCGAATAAAGGCGGTCAGATTGCAGCTGGTGGCAACGTCAACTTGAATATCCAGTCGTTGGATAATGGCTCAGTCGCTCCGACTTTGACGCAGGCGACGACGGACTGGGTTGATCCAACGCAACTGACGACGTTCGTCAACCAGGTCCTCACAATGCAAACGACCCAAACACTCTTTCCGGGTGGACCTGGGTTTGGGTTTCTGGTGGCACCAAGTTCATTGGATCTCGCCGACAACATTATGCCGGTGATGTTTATGCTTGGTTCGACGTCAACGACGTCACAGCTGTCGGCGCAGCCAGGGACGATATCCGCGGCGAAATCAACGTCCACGGTCACTTGGTCAACCCCCACCGGCTTGATTGCTGCCGGAAACAACCTGGCAATCTACGGTGGGAACCTCGTCAACGCTGGGCTGCTATACGCAGGCAATAACGTCCTAATCGGCGCTGCGAGCCTCACCAACCAAGGCGGCAACCAGCAAAACAATTCGACGCAGGTGGGCTGCGCGTCGGGCGTACCGAACACCGCCTGCGGCAACGGAGGCTCTCCGCGCGGAAACAACCCGACAACCACGACATTCAGCTATAGCCAAAACGATGCCACCATTTATGCCGGCAACGATCTTGTCATTGCGGCAGGACAGGTAAACAACACCTACGGCAATCTGCTTGCCGGCCACGACATCGTCATCGGCGGGGTTGGCACAACCGCGAGCTCAACGACACCCGCACAAAGTCTGAACAACACATCGGGCAACATCGTCGCGGGTAACAACGTCACGTTGAACGTTTCCGGCGCGATCACGAACAACTTGCCGCCACCTGTTCCTGTCCACGAAAACTACGGCAGCAAAGAACAGTACGCCGGCTGCATGACCGCAGGCGGCTACAAGGAGAGCTACTGCGAGGGCTATGTCGACCAGCAGTCGGGCAGCTCATCAGTGATCAGTGCGGGCAACAACCTGCAGATCAACGCTGGCAGCCTGACCAACATCGGCAGCCTGATTTCCGCCGGTAGCAGCGCGACGATCAACGTCGCCGGCCCGGTCGTCAACGAAGCGCAAACGCTGAATGCCTACTGGCACTCGCACTGGGTGCAGGAAACGGGCATGTTCAGCAGCGATAAGCGCCACGATATCTGGGCGTGCGGCTCGGCGGCTGAGTGCACGGCGCTATACGGCAGCGCGTACACGAGCGTAGGCGGTGCAATTGACCCGCCGACGCCCGTGGGCAATATCGCGGCGACGATCCAGGCCCCGAACCTCTCGATCACGTCGGATGGGCAAATCCAGAACGTGGGGAACGTGCTGGGTACTTACGTCTCGTTGACCGGGCAGCGGCTCGTCAACGGCATCACGACGGCGAACACGTACACCCCACGCGTGAACTCGCCCTCGCAAGTAATCGCGTTGAGCTCGTTGATGATGCCGGGCTTCAACGTTTCGAGACCGAGACAGCTCGGCGCCACGCCGACACTCGAGGCCGGCCAAGCGTCGTACGTCGATGGATCGTTGGGGGCGACCCAGAATCTCTATAGCCCGCAACTGTTGCTGAGCAATTTGCCGGCAAACCTGCAACCGAGCACGACGCTGTTCTACTACAACCCGCAGGAAGAGGACCTGTTGCTGCAACAGGCCGCGTTGCAGCAAACGGGCAAGGCGAGCTTCGTCGATGGCTTGTCCTACGACAGCAAGAACAATCTCTCGGTAACCGAACAGGAGAAGGGTTACCTCTATGCGAATGCGCTGAGTTATGCGGAGGCGAACGATGCCCAGCTCGGCCAAGCATTGACCCAGACGCAAATCAACGCGCTCGACAAGCCGATGTTGTGGTACGTGGAGCAGACGATCCCGGACCCGAGTTGCAAGGCAACGGGTACGGCGACCTGTCCGACGATCACGGCGCTGATGCCGCAGGTCTATCTACCGTCGAAGACGAGCGCGTTGTCCGCGGGCGGCAACATCATCGGCACCGATGTGACGCTGAACTTTGAGGGCAGCGGGCAGGGCAGCATTCTCAATACGGGGACGATCACCGCGTCGGACACACTGAAGGTCGATACGCCGACGCTGACGAACGAGTCGAACCAGGTCGACGTCGGACAGATCTGGAGCAAGGTCAAGGGCGGCTACGTCGATACGACGGGCACCGAAGTCCAGCCGGGCGGGTATATGAGCGCGGCGAACATGGACCTGAACGTGCAGACGTTGAACCAGATCGGTGGGGCGCTGCAAAAGCTCAACGCGGACGGCACGGTTGACGAAGCGGGCACGCAACAGATGCTCGCTGCGCTTCAGCAGCAACTGGGGGGCAACTTCACGCAGATGACGCTCACGGACCACCTGCACACGGATTTCGTGAAGGAGGGTGGCTCGTTCGGCATGACGCAGCTGGTGATGATCGCGGCGGCGATTGCGGTGACGATCGTGACGTATGGTGCTGCGAGTGAGGCGATCGGGGCAGTATCCGGGGCGACGGAGGCGGCCTCGAGCGCAGGGGCGGCGGCGGCGTTTGCGGGCGAAGGATCGGTGGCGGCGGCCACTGCTGCGGCTGAAGCCGGCGGCACGTTGATGGCGGCGACGGCCGGCGCATCGGCGGGGCTCGCAAACGCGGTGCTGTCGGCAGGGATTGCGGGTCTGGCCAGCAGCATGACGACGCAGTTGATCGGCACGGGCACGATCAACTGGGGCGAGCTCGGCCAGGCCGGGTTGGTGAGTGCGGTCACGGCGGGCCTGACCAACGGCATCACGTACAGCCCGGCCAATGGCATTGGCTTCAACACGGGGGCGTCGGTGGCCGGCGTGACGGACCCGAGCCTTGCGAGCTTGGCCGGCGTGCAGACGCTGGGGACCAGTGTGGTGCCGAAGGCGGGTACGACACTGGCGAGCAACCTACCGCAGGAGGCGCTGGCAGTCGGAGCGGATGCGACGATCTCGGCGGGTGTACAGACGGCGATCGAGGGTGGCAGCTTCGGCGATGCGCTGAAGGGGGCGCTTGCTAGCGACGCGGCGGCGGCCGGGGCGTTCGCGATCGGCGATGCGAGGCCTGGTTTGAACGAGGTGGAATATCTCGCCGCGCACGGCTTGTTAGGGTGTGCAGCCGGGGCGGCTGAGGGGATGGGATGCGCTAGCGGGGCCATTGGGGGAGCGGCGAGTGCGTTGATTGCGCCGCAAGTGATCGGGGCGATCGATCCGACGGGGGCGGAACTCACGCCAGAACAGATCGCACTAGTAACGTCGATCTCAATGCTTTCTGGCGGGCTTGCAGCGGGAGCATTAGGTCAGAGCGCGGCCGGGGCGGCGTTGTCGGCAGCGAACGAGGCGTTGAATAACTCGACGAAGCACTTGTTTCCCACAACCGATCCGGCGCAACAGAAGCCGGGCTCGCATGTCGACAGCGACAACGAGACTGTGCCGATTGTGCAGCAGTCGACGCCGTCGGCGCGGGACGAGGAGAATGGCGCACCGCCAGTAGTGCAAGGTGGTGGAGGTGGGCCGCCGTTTTCTATGCCGTCCGGCACCAGTGCTGCGACAAACGGCGGAGGCACTGGCACGGTATGGGATTCGATCGCCGCGACGCAGCCGACTTATCCCGGCTCGGTCATCCCACAGTCGTTCACGATGTCGCTGCCCAATGGTCAAAGCGTGTGGGTGCATGGGAATGCCACGGAGCATTTGGCCGAGTACGCTCAGATGGTTGCTAACAACAATCCGCCGGACGTTGTTCGGCTAACGGCTCAGCAGCAGCTTTCGAGCTTGCAAAGTGCGGTGAACACGGCAACGCAAGGAGGGGTGCCATACAATCAGCTAATTAACGTTGGGGGATGGGAGTTGAAATTTGCACCGCCGCGACAACCTGGGCAACTTCCGGCGCTCATCCATGCACTTCCTACCGGCAAGTAACGTTGACCACATGGAAATTAGGATCGAAAAGCCGTTTCGCCTGTGTCTTGATGTTGTCGAGACAGACGAACATATCCCCTCAATGCGGATGCAAGTCACGATTGATGTGCAGCAGTTCGGTCACAGCGTAGGGTATCGCGGTAGTCTTTGGTTTGACTGCTCTATTTGGGATGCGTTTGTTGCTGGCTTAAACGGTATTGATACGAACGAAGCCCGTCTTGACGACATGGGCGGTCACTTTACCTTGCGACTTAGCGCGGTTTCCGGAAAGCCCGAGATCTCATGGGAAGTGAAAAAAGCTGGTGTAAGCGGAGCTGTTGCTACGGTAGCCTTTCGATCGCCGATCGATGAGGATACGTTGGCACATGTGAAACGTCAGTTCATGCAGTTTGAGCCTTGGTGGTAGTGGAGCGGCCGCAGCTTATATCACCGCGGCCTGATTCACTGGTTACTCAAGCATGCGTGATGATGAGCTTGCCGAGTTGGACTTCGATCTTGAGACGTTGGTGAGGTTCGAAGCCGGCGTCTTCGAGCCAACGGCCGGAGACCTTGAACCAGGGGAAGAGGGGCGGGTCGGTGCGATAGCCACCGGGCTTCCAGGGGCGGTAGCGCCACGAGTGCTGAATCGTGACATGTCGCTCGGGATGAGCGAGACGTGCGTTACTATTGGCGTCAGCCATGATCGACTCCTAGTCCGAGTTGATGGTGGTCAGCGGGTCGTATGGGTTGCCGCCCATGCGGCCCGCGCTTCGTTTACGGCGATGAAGACGGGTTGCTGCTCTCCGTTAGCTGCACGGTCTTTGCGACCGTGAATGACTGTAGCGCGAGCGAGCGGAGTTAACCATTGGCCGATCGGCAGAGGGATATGCAGTAAGGTCCAGCGGCCCTGCGGGCCGGAGAGCACGAGGGCCGGGGGTAAATCGTGTGCCGGCTTCGCCGTCCCACGATTGAACATAACGCTGGGATATTATCGGCGGCCGAAGGGCTGCCCAGTGGTTCACGAACGGTTGCCACGGGCAGCCCTTCGGCCGCCGATAATATGCGTTATGTCTGGCGCCCCCGGCCCGAGTTACGCGCGCGTTGCGCGCATGAGTATTCCAGGGCCGCAGGCGCGGCCGATGATTAGAAATACGAAACAATCTTGGCCAGGCGCTGGCGCGCAAGAATGATGAGCCCCGCCCTGCCGGCTGTCTGCTGCGCGCGGGCTACGGCCGCTGTGCGGCCTTCGCTCCGTGCTCGCAGCCTGCCTCCCATCCCCCCAAGGGGCTCCCCATTTAGCCGTTGCTGCGCAACGGAAACCAACCCCTAGATGCAAAAAGCGCGGTTCGGCATGCGGTGCAAGCCGCGGAGTCGTCTTGCACCGAAAAGGCCGAGCGTGGCAAACCGATCGCCGTCAAGGCCAAGCCCTACGGGCGCGCTGGCGCGCGGCCTTGACGGGGTTGATGCCGGACGTTCTGCGTAGGTGGGAGGGACTCACGCTGCAGGCCTGCCGAGTGTAACGCCGTGCTCGGCGCATCAAGGGTTCGCTTCGCCGGGCTGCGCCCGCCCTTGACGCGCCTGCGCGCGGCGTTGGCTGGGTGAGGCCAACAGCGCGAGTGTCGCGCCGGGCGAACAGGAGTTTGCGAGATGGAAATCACGCTGAAAGTGGACAAGGTGTTCAACGAGATGTGCGAGAACGCGGGTAAGCGATGAGCGGTCGGGGTCTGGTCGGGCCGTGGTCGGCGGGAGGTCGGATGCGGCTGAGAGGCCGCAAAGCCATACCGAACAAGGGAAGCGGTCGATGCGGTCGGGCTAGCGGAAGATGCAGTTAACCATGACGACGGCCTCCTCTCTTTAGCCGCCGTTGTTGAGCCGTCCTGACGATGCCGAACCTTGGACGGCGAGAACCGTATCCGCCGATCGGGCCGGCGCACGATCCGCTGAGCTTGTATCGGCAGATGATGGACTTCCTGATGTGGCTGGAGGAGCGCAACACGTCGCGGCATACGCTGAAGCATTGGGAGCTGTATCTGCGGTACTTCGTGAGCTGGTGCGACGAGCGAGGCTTGACGCGGCCGGCGGAGGTGACAAGGCCGATCCTCGAGCGCTATCAGCGGCATGATTCCGATCGGTGATCGAGCGCTGGCGTGGGTGGCTAGGTATCGGGACGAGGTGCGGCCGGAGCTGGCGATCGCGGGCGACGACGGCACGCTGTTCCTGACGGTAACAGGCCAGGCGTTCTCGGATAACCGGATGACGCAAATGGTGCGCAATCACGTGCGAGCGGCGGGCCTCGGCAACATCGGCAGTTGCCACCTGTTCCGGCATGCGATGGCGACGCAAATGCTGGAAAACGGGGCCGACGTGCGCTTCATCCAGGCGATGCTGGGCCACGCGGACATCAAGACGACGCAGGTCTACACGCGGGTGAGCATCCGGGCGCTAAAGGATATCCATTCGGCTACGCATCCGGCGCGGCTCGGACGAACGGCCCAAAATCGGATCGATCTGGAAGACGGAGAGCCCACAGCGGTAGATTCACTGGCCGTACTCGATGAGGAGGCGGCTAGCGAGGGCGGTGATGATCTATAGCACGGAGTGCTATAATGTTCGGCAAGAAAAAGGAGCGGTATGCGGGTCTTCAAGACCAGGATGTTTGCGCGTTGGGCCGACACGGAAGGTGTGAGCGACGCGGCGTTGCTCGCGGCCATGGATGAGATAAGCCGAGGGCTGATTGATGCGAACCTGGGCGGCCACGTGTTCAAGAAGCGGGTGGGCATCGGCGGACGAGGTAAGAGCGGCGGAGTGCGTACGTTGCTGGCGTTTCGGGTGGGTGATCGAGCCTTCTTCGTATTCGGCTTTGCGAAAAACGAGCGGTCCAACGTGAGCGACAAGGAGCTGGAGGCGTTGAAACGGCTGGCGTCGCAGCTACTGGGCTACGATGCTCGGGAACTGCGTGAGGCGCTGAGTACAGGCAAGCTATATGAGGTGGAAAGCGATGGGTGACAGACTGTTGAAGACGCTGCATGAGACAGCGCAAGACCTCCACGAGATCGGGCTGATGGATGCGGTGACGATGCGAGAGTTCGACGCGTTGTGCCTGCCGCCGATCAAGCAATACAGCGCGGCGCAGATTCGGCGACTGCGTCAGCGTGCCAAGGCGAGCCAGGCAGTGTTCGCGGCGTGCCTGAACACGAGCATCTCGACGGTACAGAAATGGGAGCAGGGGCAAAAGCATCCGAACGGCCCTTCGCTGAAACTGCTCGACCTGGTTGATCGCAAGGGCTTGGAAGCCCTGCTGTAAGGCCCTGCGGTACCGGGTTTGACGTTGCTGTCCGTCGTTAGTCCGGGAGACCACCAAAGCATGCCACATCGAACGGGTTCGGTTTGGCCCGGCAGCCACACCCATACCGGCCGCTCCTTTTCAGCCATGGCGATCTGCTCGAGCTCGCCGCGGAATGCGGCGCAGCCCTTCGGCCTGGACGACTGGGTCCAGCTCGGGACGCAAGGAATCCTGGAGAACGTTCAAGCGATCCAAGGTCCATAGTGCCTTGAGCAACTGTGCCACCGATACCGACGGCCGGCCCTTTTCAAGGTTCACCACCGTGTTGACGCTGACGCCCATCTTCGCGGCGAGATCGCCTTGTGTCCAAAAGCGCGCCCGGCGCGCCAAGGAAATGGCTTCTCCTAGCGCGCGAGCCACGTTCTCGGCCTCGTAGGGCAAAAGTTCTGCAAGCGCGCGAGTTTTCACAATAAACTCAAAATCAAAGCCATTTGCTTTGAGTATAAGCAAATTTTCTCGCGGCTCAACGTCGCCAATACCACAACCCCCAAAGTCGTCGTAATATACCAAGCTCTATAACGCTACCGGGGATGACATGTTTCGCAAGCTGTTGGTCTGCTGCGTGGCGCTGGCCGCGACGCTCGGCACGCAGGCGCGCGCCGCGGACGACGACACCGTCAAAGTCCTCTACGCCGGCTCGCTCGTGAATCTGATGGAGCGCAGCGTCGGCCCCGCTTTCGAAAGGGAGACGGGCCTGCACTTTCAGGGCTACGCGGCCGGTTCGAACAAGATTGCGAACGAAATCAAAGGCAAACTGCGGCGCGGCGACGTCTTCATCAGCGCCAGTCCCAAGGTCAATACGAGCCTGATGGGCACGGCGAACGGCAACCATGTCACGTGGTACGTCAATTTCGCCGAATCGCCGCTGATGATCGGCTACAACCCGCAAAGCCGCTTCGCGAACGACTTCAAGACCAAGCGCTGGGACGAAGTACTGCAAGAGCCGGGCATCCGCATAGGCCGGACGGATCCCGCACTCGATCCGAAAGGGGCGTTCACGGTCGAGATGATGAAAAAGGCGGCCGAGCTCTATCGTCAGCCCGACCTCGTGCAGAAGACGCTCGGCGCGCCGGAAAACCCCGCTCAGGTATTGCCTGAAGAGACGCTTGTTGGCCGCCTTCAGTCGGGCCAACTCGACGCGGGTTTTTTTTACTCGACCGAAACGTCAGACCTGAAGATACCCTCAGTGAGCCCGGCGCCCGAGCTCGGCGTGAAAGCGAGCTACACGCTGACGATCCTCGCGGATGCCGGTAATCCGAGCGGCGCGGCGCGATTCATCAATTTTCTATTGAGCGAGCAGGGCCGCACGCTGCTGCGGGAGCACGGCGTCGACGTCGTCAGACCGGCTGTGACGGGCGACGCCCAAGCGATACCGAGTTCGCTCCAGTCGATCATCGAGGCGGGCCCCTGATCCCATGAAACGCACCGTGGCGCGGCCGCTCGTCGCGCTTGCCGTCCTCCTCGCCGTCTATCTCTGCGCGCCGTTCATCGCGAGCCTGCCGCAGATCGGCCACGCCGATTGGGCGAGCGTCGACTGGCGGACGATGGCCTCGGCGGTCGGCACCTCGGTCGCCAGCGCCAGTGTCGCCGCGCTCGTCATCCTGATCGGCGGCGTGCCGCTCGGCTATTGGCTCGCACGTTCGTCGTCGCGAGCAATGTCGCTGCTCGGCTTCGTCGTG
>JBCNPL010000080.1:0-8781 GCA_039593375.1 Paraburkholderia sp.
TGGTGACCGGTGGGAAGCTCGAGGGTTCCGACGTAGGCTGCGCGAAGAACCGGTAAACGAGGACTGTCGCCAACAACGTGTACAAGATTCCGAACAATGCGGCTACGCTGAAGATCAGCGCGGGCAGTAGTAGCACCATGTGAGCCGCATCGGCTGTGCCGGCCCGAGCGAACAGTTCGAGCGCCGCAACTACGGCGATCAGGCAGGCAAGCCACGTCAAGTGCCTCATATTCCGGAACTCAGGAGAGATTGGAGAAGCGAGGCTATTGCGCCTCGTTCTGAGGTGGGACTTCGCAGGCAAGGCTTCACGTATCGTACAACAGTCCGTACCTTATTTGCGCGATCGGCGTCCCGAAAGTCTGACGAAAGGTGGCGCCCGTCTTCCTGTAATGATCTGCCGGTATGCGTTTCTCACGACAAGTGTTTGGCGAGGGCGCGACGAGCGCGAGTCCCTTCAGTCCTCGCAGCCGGCGCGATCCAAGTAGTTGCGCGACTTTTCCGCCCATCGAGTGGCCGGCGAGTAGGTAGCGCGATAGTCCCAGCGCTTCGAGAACGCCCTGCGCATCATCGGCGAGATCCGCTCACTGGATACCCGCCACACCGTCGAGTTCGCGCACCGCTTCTTCCGGCAGTTGGATGGCGGCTGCCGCGAGGTTTTCGCGTAGATGCGCGAGAGAAGACGTTCCGGGAATCAAAAGGATGTTCGGCGCGCGACGAAGCAACCACGCGAGCGCGACCTGCATGGGCGTTGCCTCGAGCCGGGCGGCCACATTGCTGAGGATCGTGGACTGCAACGGATTGAAGCCGCCGAGCGGAAAGAACGGTACATAGGCGATACCGTCACGGGCGAGCGCGTCGATGAACTCGTCATCGGCCCGGTGCGCGAGGTTGTATAGGTTTTGCACGCAGACGATGTCGCAAAGCCGGCGAGCTTCCGCAACCTGCGTGGGCGTGACGTTGCTCAAACCGATATGGCGCACGAGACCCTGCCGCTGGAGTTCGGCCAGCGTGGTGAGCGGGGCCTCGATCGAGCCTTCGGCAGGTTCGTGTATGCCGAACATGACCCGCAGATTGACGACGTCGAGCACGTCAAGGCCAAGATTGCGAAGGTTGTCGTGCACCGCCTGCGTCAGTGCCTCGGCCGAGAATGCCGGCTGCCATGAGGCATCGTCGCCGCGTCGAGCGCCGATCTTGGTCACGATGACGAGATCGTCGCGGTACGGATGCAGCGCTTCGCGGATCAGTTGGTTGGTGACATGGGGACCGTAGAAATCGCTCGTATCGATGTGATTGACCCCGGAGGCGATGGCTTCGCGCAGCACCGCCAGTGCGGCATCGCGATCCTTGGGCGGGCCGAATACGCCTGGCCCCGCGAGCTGCATGGCACCGTAGCCGAGCCGGTAAACGGTGCGATCGCCGAGGGAAAATGTGCCGGATGTACGGACATTGGACATCGTCGCTCTCCTTTCTCTAGTGAGATAACCAGACTAAACGCTGCATCGTCGAACGAGAATGGGCCATAATCCGCACAGGTCGTTCGGGAAAGCGAACAATGCAAGTAGACCTTGGAGATCTGAACGCGTTCGTCGCGGTGGCGCGTGCCAAGGGCTTCCGCGAGGGCGCCCGGCTGAGCGGCGCCAGTGCGTCCGGGCTTAGCGAGGCAATACGCCGGCTGGAAACGCAGCTCGGCGTCAGGCTGCTTCATCGCACGACGCGAAGCGTGGTGCCGACGGAAGCCGGCGAGCGCCTGCTCGCGCGGCTCGCGCCTGCGCTGACCGAAGTCGAGGCGGCGCTCGACATCGTCAACCATTTTCGGGACCGGCCAGCTGGAACGCTGAAGCTGAACGTGCCGGTCAGCGCCGCGCGGCTCGTGCTACCTTCGATCGTGCCCGCGTTTCTCGATGCTTATCCCGAGATACGGCTGGAAGTGATCGCGGAGGAGAGCTTCGTCGACATACTGGCGGCGGGATGCGACGCAGGCATCCGCTACGAGGAGCGGCTGGAGCAGGACATGATCGCCGTACCGATCGGGCCCCGACAGCAACGCTTCGCGACCGCCGCCGCCCCCGCTTACCTCGATCGCCGCGGCCGGCCGGACCATCCGCGGGAATTGCTCGATCACGCTTGCCTGCGCGGGCGTTTTGCGAGCGGCGCGATGCCACTCTGGGAATTCGAGCGTGATGGCGAGGTGGTGCGCGTCGATCCGTCCGGGCCGCTCCTGGTTCAGATCGGCGGTGGCGCCGATCTGCTCGTCGATGCGGCGCTCGCCGGAACCGGCATGCTGCATCTCTTCGAGGCTTGGTTGCGGCCGTACTTCGAGAGCGGAGCGCTCGAACCCGTTCTCGAGCCCTGGTGGCGGCCGTTTTCGGGTCCGTATTTGTATTATCCGGGCCGGCGTCTCGTGCCCGCGCCGCTGCGCGCGTTCATCGATTTCATCAAGGGGTGGCAATAGCGCCCCAACCGATCGGATAGCCCTGTCGCGGCCTGTAGCAGAATGGTGACGGACGTTGCGCCGGTTTCGACTCGCGCATCGCCTGCGGTTTTTTTCGACGCTGCTGTCCATCGGAATCCTGCCCGCGCGTCATTGTGATGGCGGCCCGATGTGAGTCACCGCCTCAACCCTACGACGGAGGCTGTTATGCAATACCTGCTGATGATCTATTCCGAAGAAAACGGCTGGAACAAGATGACCGACAGCGAGCGGCAGCAAGGCGTCGCCGCGTATCAGGCCTACACCGAAGCGCTGAAAAAGGCGGAGGTGCTGGTAGGCGCGAACCGGCTGCAACACACGAATACGGCCACCACCGTGCGGCTAGTCGACGGCAAGGCGCAGGTACTCGACGGCCCGTATTCCGATTCGAAGGAGCAGCTCGCCGGCTACTACCTGATCGACGTGCCCGACCTCGACGCCGCGATTGCATGGGCGTCGCGTTGTCCGGGCGCGGGACATGGCGTGATGGAAGTGCGCCCGATCTGGGCCGCTCCCGACTATGCGAAATCGGCTGCATGAATTTGTCCGGCGGTGAGCGCGGCGCTGACGGCGCCGCGCGTTCGACTGCGGAGGCGGTCGCACGCCGCAGCTACGGCAAGCTCGTGGCGCTGCTGGCGATGCGCACGCGCGACGTCGCCGCGGCCGAGGATGCGCTGGCCGACGCGTTTGCGGCCGCGCTGGCGGACTGGCCTGAGCGCGGCTGCCCCGCGAATCCGGAAGCGTGGCTGATGACGGTCGCGCGCCGCCGGGCGATCGACGATGCGCGCCATCGGCGAGTTGGCGACGAAGTGACGAATCAGCTCGCGATCCTGGCCGACGAGATCGACGAGCGTGAAGGAGGGGCGTTGCCCGATCGCCGGCTTGCATTGCTGTTCGCGTGCACGCACCCCGCGCTCGAGGCGGCGATTCGAACGCCGCTCATGTTGCAGGTCGTGCTGGGGCTCGAAGCAAAGACCATTGCATCCGCGTTTCTGATGTCGCCTTCCGCGATGAGCAAGCGCCTCGCTCGCGCAAAAAACAAGATTCGTGAAGCGGGCATTCCGTTCACCGTGCCCGAGCGCGAGGAGTTGCCGGGTCGGCTCGATGCGGTGCTCGAAGCGGTCTATGCGGCATACGCGGAAGGATGGACCGACCCAGTCGGCGGCGATACCGCGCGGCGCGATCTCGCCGACGAGGCGCTCTTTCTCGCGCAATTGCTCGTCGAGTTGCTGCCCGATGCGCCCGAGGCGCTTGGTCTGTACGCGCTGATGCTGTACGCGCAGGCGCGGCGCAATGCGCGACGCGATGGGGCTGGCAACTACGTGCCGCTGTCGGCTCAGGATCCGGCTACCTGGAACGCGACCATGATCGACGCTGCCGACGCATTGTTGCGGCGCGCGAGCACGTTCAAGGCGATCGGCCGCTTTCAGCTCGAGGCCGCGCTTCAATCGGCGCACGTGTATCGCTGCTGGACGCGTCGCGCGAACTGGGGCGAGGTCGTGCAGCTTTACGATGCGCTGCTCGCGATCGCGGCCTCTCCGGTGGTCGCGGTGAACCGCGCGATCGCGTTGGCGGAACGGGATGGCGCGCAGGCGGCGCTCGACGCGCTCGCGCCGTACACGGACGATCCGCGGCTTTCGGACTACCAGCCGTACTGGGCCGCGCGCGCCGATTTGCTCGCGCGGGTCGGTGCGACGACGGAAGCGCTCGGCGCATACGATGTCGCGATCGGGCTCGAGCGCGATCCTGCCGTACGCCGGTTTTTGCAGGGCAGGCGTATGGCGTTGCAACAGGCCAGCGCGTAGAACCTATACGCCGTTCGCCTTGAGGCGCGCGTCGTACCAGACGTCCCGAGTTGCTGAAATCGGAGGAACCCGACGCGGCGCGCATGCCGAGTGGATTGACAATTGTCGATATATGAAGGTAACCTTAAAAGGTATCCTTCAAATTTGACTGAACGATCGCCAGCGATGTCCAAACACCAAGATGCGCCGGAACTTGCCGATGCTCTCGCTCTAGCGGGAGATTTGCGGCTCGTACTCGGTCGGCTCAAGCGCCGGCTGCGTGAGGAAACGCAGCTCGGCGAGCTGAGCTGGACGCAGATGCGCGTGCTTGCGAGTCTCGATCGGGAAGGGCCTGCGACGGTCTCTTCGCTCGCGCGTGCCGAAGGTATGCGACCGCAGTCGATGGGCGAGCTCGTCGCGGCATTGAAGGCGGCCGGCTTCGTCGTCGGCGAGCCCGATCCGGCCGATGGTCGGCAGACCGTCCTCTCGCTGACGGTGGCCGGCTGCGAGCACGTTAATCGCACGCGCGCCGCGCGCGACGACTGGCTCGCGCACGCGATACTTGGCCGATTGACTGCCGATGAGCAGCGACGGCTCGCGCAATCGCTGGCATTGATTCAGCGGCTCGTCGATGCATAGGCGCCGACGCGATTCGTACTCATCGCCCAATGCTCAATGAATGGAGAACCGCCATGTCGCTCACCACGCTGGATTCGAAGACCGCCCTCGTTGCGATCGATCTGCAAAAGGGCATCCTGTCGTATCCGACCGTGCATCCGGTCAGCAACGTGGTGGCGAACGCCGCGTCGCTCGCCGACGCTTTTCGCCGCCATCGGCTGCCCGTGGTGCTCGTCAACGTGGCGGGCGGCGCGCCGGGCCGAGTGGAGCAATCTCGCAAGCTCACCGATTTGCCGGCGGATTGGACGCAGCTTGCGGCCGAGTTGAACCGCCAGCCGGACGATCACACAGTCACCAAGCGCACCTGGGGTGCGTTTACGAATACCGATCTGGATGCTTACCTGCGCGCGCGCGGCGTGACCCAGATCGTCCTTTGCGGCGTTTCGACGAGCATCGGCGTCGAGTCGACAGCGCGATTCGCCTACGAACTAGGGTACAACGTGACGTTCGCGACGGATGCGATGACCGACACGAACGCCGATGCTCATACGAACAGCGTGACGCGGATTTTTCCGCGCCTCGGAGAAACCGGCACCACGAGCGACGTTCTCGCACTCCTCGAAAATGGCCGGGCGTGATGCGATGAAGAGGTATGCCGCGTCCGCGGCCTTCCGCTCATGAAGGGCGTCTTTCGTTCGCTGAACAATCGCAACTACCGGATCTGGGCAGGCGGCGCGCTCGTTTCCAACGTGGGCACCTGGATGCAGCGCACGGCACAGGACTGGCTCGTGCTGACCGGCCTCACGCATCGGAATGCGACCGCGGTCGGCATCGTCATGGCGCTGCAGTACGGACCGCAGCTCTTGTTCCTGCCGTGGACGGGCTTCGCGGCCGACTATTTCGACCGGCGCAAGCTATTGCTGGTCACGCAAGCGGCGAAGGGTGTGCTCGCCTTGATGCTCGGTCTGCTGACCGTGTTCGGAGCGGTGACGCTTTGGCACGTCTATGTGCTCGCATTCCTGCTCGGCACGGTCAGCGCGTTCGATCAGCCTGCGCGTCAGACGTTCGTTTATGACCTCGTCGGCGACACGGACTTGTCGAATGCGATAGCGTTGAACTCCACGTCGTTCAACGCGGCGCGGTTGATCGGTCCGGCCGTTGCGGGCGTGGTCGTCGCGGCGGTGGGGTCCGGCTGGGCGTTCATCGTCAACGCGGCATCGTTCCTCGGCGTGGTGTGCTCGCTCATGCTATTGCGCAGGGACGAACTTCACGCGCGCGTGAGAATCGCGCGTACGCGCGGACACTTCGGAGAAGGTCTTCGTTATGTCTGGGGTCATCCGGAACTGCGCGTCACCGCGATCATGCTCTTTCTCATCGGCACGTTCGGCCTCAATTTTCCGATCTACATTTCGACGATGTCGGCGTCGGTGTTTCACGTCGGCGCCGATCGGTTCGGTCTGCTCATGTCGATGATGGCGGTGGGTTCGCTTACGGGAGCGCTTTTGGCGGCGCATCGGGAGCGCCCGACGTTCGGCTTGTTACTCGCCGGGGCGGCGGTGTTCGGCGGCGGGCTGCTGATGGCCGCACTGATGCCTGATTACGTGCTGTTCGGGCTAGCGCTGATCATCGTCGGAATTGCGGCGCTGACCTTCACGAATTCGTCGAACAGTCTGATGCAGCTGTCGGCCGAGCCAAGCATGAGGGGGCGCGTGATCGCGATTCGTGCGTCGATCGCTCTGGGCGGCACGCCGATCGGCGCGCCGATCGTGGGGTGGGTCGCCGATCGATTCGGTCCGCGCTGCGGTGTTGGCCTGGGAGCGGCCGCTGGTTTTGCTGCCGCGATGGTGGCGTTGCATTTCTTGTGGAAGCATCGGCGATCGCAGTCGACCTTCGGGAAAAGCTCGTGACTCGTAGCAAAGCGTTTGCGGGCCGCGCAAATTGTTGTGCTGCGAACGTCTCTCCGTTCGAGCGGATCGTATTTGGAGAAGGTCGTGGCGTGCGCATCGCCGGCTCGGACTTTGCCGCGTATCGCGCTGTTTATTGTTGTCACCAAGACCAGCCCTGCCAGTCGTTATAGGTCTCGTCGTAGCGACGCCCCCACCACGGTAGGTATGCGTTGCTCTCGCCTCGCGCCCTGAACCAGTCGGCGTCGGGATCGATTGGGTTCGTCTTTTCTGGTGGAGTGATCATGACAGCGAAGGCCTCGTTCGGGTTGGTCGTGCCCGCCACCAACACGCTTTCTCCGAGGTGATTCGCGCGGCCGATCGCGAGCACGACGTTGGTGAGTGCGCTGCCGGCACCCATATCGCCGAGCAAGCTAGGGGTGTTGAACGTCTGCTTCTGAAACTCGAACTCGAGCAACGTTTCTGTCAGCGTACGACCGAGCGTGCCGATACGGGTCGAAGCTTCGTCGGTGCCGATACCCGCATCATGGATGACGTAATCGATGTTGTCGGTCGAAGCATTCGCATTGCGCGCCGCAGCGGCGATTGCGGCCTTCCATGCTTGGACCGCTCGGGTCGTGCCGGCCTTCTTTTCGTAATCATCGACGTTGGCCGTCGCCGCTTTGCCAATCCAGGCCAGCGGCGCGCGCTCAGTCTTCATCTCAGGACCCGCCAGGATCAGCAGCACCATGTTTTCGTTGAGTTGAGCATCCTTCGGTGGGAAGCTTGGGGCATCCCAATTCATGACCCAGACGCTTTCTTGTGGGTGCGTTTGCAGATAGTCGAGTGCGGCGTTTAGCGAGGTGAAGCCTGCGTTCGGGCCGCCCGGCGTTACGCGTACGTCAGGCGGTGTGTCCTTGCTCCAGAGGTCCGGAAACCACTTGTTACCAATATCGAAGTAATCCACGATCTCATTTCGCAAGAACGCGGCCGCCTCGACCGGATCGAGACGATCGGACGGTATCGCAAGCTCGACGTGAATGCCGGCCAGTTCACGCCACTTCTTTCGATTATCCGGCCCGACCGTGTAGAAGTACTTCGCGTTCATCACGTATCTCTCGGCGAAGAGCAGGAGAAGCTTATCGATGTACTTATGATAGAAACCCTCGAACGTTTCCCTGCCCTTGTTGCCATAGGCGAGGGCACCGATCGACTGAAGTGCGGAGAATTTGTGCGGCTTGGTTCGTACCATGTCGTCGTCCTTGTTCGGCTTCACGAGACCGAGCGTCCATAGGATTTGCCACTCCGTGGGATAGTCGCGGCGCTGCAGCGGATTCAGCCATTCAAGCCCCACCACCTGCGCAACGAATGGCTTGTTCGGCTCCACGGCTACGGTTTTCGTTGCGACAGTCTGCGCTTTCGCCGTATCGAGTACGCAGAGGGAAAAAAATGTGCTCACCGCCAAAACGCATACACCCATCCAGAAAGGAAAATGCACCAATCGCTTCATGAGATCCTCGTCGGTAAAGTATTGCGGTTCGCGCATGTCGGCATAGATCATCCAAGTCAGCGTCGCCACGAAGGTGAACAACACCACACCGACCGCAAGCGACAGCCGGCGAAGCCTTGTGCCGATCAATGTGTGAACGAGCCTGGAAGAGGAGGTGCTTCGTATGCGCGTCGCATTACATGACGTCTTCACCTCTCAGATGCCTTCCATTGGCTCGCTTCTCGTTGTCACCAAGACCAGCCCTGGCGGTTGTTGTACGTCTCGTCGTAGCGACGCCCCCACCACGGTAGGTATGCGTTGCTCTCGCCTCGCGCCCTGAACCAGTCGGCGTCGGGATCGATTGGGTTCGTCTTTTCTGGTGGAGTGATCACGACAGCGAAGGCCTCGTCCGGGTTGGTCGTGCCCGCCACCAACACGCTTTCTCCGAGGTGATTCGCGCGGCCGATCGCGAGCACGACGTTGGTGAGTGCGCTGCCGGCACCCATATCGCCGAGCAAGCTAGGGGTGTTGAACGTC
>JBCNPL010000081.1:0-8756 GCA_039593375.1 Paraburkholderia sp.
GCAACGCCAAGCCGACGCGTACCGCGTGCCGTAAGCTCGCCGTACTACCGCTATCGGTACGCGAAGGCGCTGCACGCGGTACGCGTCGGCTTGGCGTTGCTCGCGTCGATCCTGCTGACGACCGGCATCGGCGTACCGAACGGCATCTGGGCTTCGGTGACGGTTCTCGTCGTCATCGGCGGGCTCCAGCATCAAGGCAACATCCGCAAGCGGGCCGCCGAGCGCGCGTTGGGGACGGCGCTCGGGGCGATCGTCGGTCTCGCCATGACGATCCAGTTGGATCTCATCGGATCCACGACACTGACGTATGTGCTGATGTCGATAGCCGCGGGCGTGTGCGGATATTTCGCGATCGGGAGGCCGGGCTACATTGCGCTGTTGACGGCGATCACGATGTGCATCGTCGCGGGCCACGGTGACAATTCGATCGCGACGGGCCTCTGGCGCGTGCTGAACGTACTGGTCGGCATCGCGATCGCGCTCGTTTTCTCGTTCGCGTTGCCGCTCTATGCAACCTACTCGTGGCGCTACCTGCTGGCGCGCAATCTTCGCGAATGCGCGCGGATTTATGCACGCATCGCGACCGGCGCGGCGTTTGAACCGGGCGAGCAGCTGACGGTGTTTGCCGGCCTCGGCGAGCGGCTCGTCAAGCTGCGCTCGCTGATGCCCTCGGTGGCGAAGGAGATCGACGCACCGGTCACGCAGCTCGAGGCCGTGCAGCGACTCCATCGCTCGATGCTGAGCGCGCTCGAGATGCTTTCGACAGCGGCGCTCGCGGAGCCCGAGCGTGCGGCGTCCGCGATCGGCTCGGGCAAGCGCGACCCACAAGTCTACGCGGTACGCGCGACACTACTCGCGATGGCTCGCGCATTGCGCTTCGGCTCGGAATCGGGCGAGAAACTGCAAGGTAAGGGCGGATGGCCACCTGGGGCCGCGGCGATCGTTCTCGCCGATGCCGACGAACTGACGGGGCCCGACTGGCTCGCCGAGCGCTTTGCCGGGCAAGTCGAGATGCTGCGCGGACTGCTCGCCGACAGCGAGGCGCAATGGGATATCGAGCGCCGCTCGACAGCGGCGCGACCGCACTGAGGTTCCGCCGCGCCGCGCGCTGCGCGCGGATCGGATGCAGCGAATAGAGTCGCGCCGCCTGCCGCTATCGTCACACAGCGACGGCGCGCTCCCTTCAACGCTGCGCTTCGATGAGCTTCTCGAGCTTGACCGCGTCGGCGGCGAACGTGCGAATGCCCTCGGCTAGCTTTTCTGTCGCCATCGCATCGTCGTTGAGCTGATAGCGGAATGCGGACTCGTCAATGGCGATCCGTTCGATCGTCTCGCTCGCGAGCGCCTCGGACGACAGCTTGCGCTCGACTTTTTGCTCGCTCTCGTAGAGCTTTTGCAGAAGATCGGGGCTGATCGTGAGCAGATCGCAGCCGGCGAGCTCGACGATCTGGTTCGTCGTGCGAAAGCTCGCGCCCATGACCTCGGTCTTGTAGCCGAACTTTTTGTAATAGGCGTAGATACGCCGCACCGACTGCACGCCGGGATCGTTGGCGCCGCCCATTTTCGCTTCGTCCCACTCGCTGCCGGCCTGCTTCTTGTACCAATCGTAGATACGGCCGACGAACGGCGAGATCAGCTTCGCGCCGGCTTCGGCGCAGGCAGCCGCCTGCACCGGCGAAAAGAGCAGCGTCATGTTGCAGTTGACGCCTTCCTTTTGCAGGACTTCGGCCGCGCGCACGCCTTCCCAAGTCGACGCGAGCTTGATCAGCACGCGCTCGCGATCGATGCCGGCCGCCTCGTAGAGCTTGATGAGCTCGTGGGCCTTGTCGATGGAGCCTTTGGCGTCGAACGACAGGCGTGCGTCGACCTCGGTCGAGACGCGACCCGGAATGATCTTCAGAATCTCGTAGCCGAACGCGACGAGCAACTCGTCGATGATCGCGCGGGCCGGCTTGGCGGCGTGGTCGCGCACGGTCTTTTCGAGCAACGGTTTGTAGGCGTCCTTCTGCACCGCTTTCAAAATCAGCGACGGGTTCGTCGTGGCGTCGCGCGGCTTGTACTGGGCAAGCTGCTGGAAGTCGCCCGTGTCCGCGACGACGATCGTGTACTGCTTCAGTTGGTCAAGAGCATTTGTCATGGCAGATATAGGGCGCTGACGCCCAGGCAAAAACATAACGGGTTGACGGGACGCTCGAATTCGGAGCGACGGACTTTGGAGCAACGGCCGTGCGGCACCTGGAGCCCGCATCGGAAGCCAACATCCCCTATTTTATTCCCCGGCGGGCGAGAGGCGGCTCGCGTTCTGCAACGAGC
The DNA here is from genome assembly GCA_039593375.1 of Paraburkholderia sp. Classification (GTDB taxonomy): domain Bacteria; phylum Pseudomonadota; class Gammaproteobacteria; order Burkholderiales; family Burkholderiaceae; genus Trinickia. The sequence continues at coordinate 2,314 of JBCNPL010000081.1, forward strand.
CAACGATCCCGGACCCTCCGCTCGAATTGCCGTGCCCGGACGTACGCTTCTCGAAGGCGCCCGCGGGCAGCAGAGCGCTTTTCGACGCGGGTTGCGGCCCTATTTGCTGAGCGTGCGCATCGCCGTCTCGAGTCCCGCGAGCGTGAGCGGATACATACGATCGCCGAGGAGCTGGCGAACGATCGCGATGGATTGCCGATACTCCCAGAGTCCCTGCGGCTCGGGATTGAGCCAGACATGATGCGGAAACTGGTCGGCGAGGCGGCGCAGCCAGACGGCGCCCGCCTCGGGATTGTTGTACTCGACGGAGCCGCCGGGCTGCAGCACTTCGTAGGGGCTCATCGTGGCGTCGCCGACCAGGATCAGCTTGTAGTCGGACGTAAAGCGGTGCAGGACGTCCCAGGTGGCGATTCGCTCGACGTGGCGGCGGCGGTTGTTTTTCCAGAGATGATCGTAGACGCAGTTGTGGAAGTAGTAGAACTCGAGGTGCTTGAACTCGGCTTTCGCGGCGGAGAAGAGCTCCTCGGTTCGCTTGATGTGATCGTCCATCGAGCCGCCCACGTCGAGCAGCATCAGTACCTTCACCGTGTTGTGGCGTTCAGGCACCATCTTGAGATCGAGCCAGCCGGCGTTCGCCGCCGTGCTGCGAATGGTATCGGGCAGGTCGAGCTCTTCGGCGGCGCCTTCGCGCGCGAATCGGCGAAGACGCCGCAGCGCGACCTTGATGTTGCGCGTGCCGATCTCGACCTGATCGTCGTAGTCGCGATAGCCGCGCGCCTCCCATACTTTGACGGCCGTTCGGTTGCCGGCCGATTCGCCGCCGATGCGCACGCCTTCGGGGTTGTAGCCGCCGTGGCCGAACGGCGACGTGCCGCCCGTGCCGATCCACTTGTTGCCGCCTTCGTGACGTCCCTTCTGCTCGTCGAAGAGCTGCTTCAGGCGCTCCATCAGCTTGTCGAGGCCGCCCATCGCTTCGATCCGGGCTTTCTCCTCGTCCGTGAATTCGCGTTCGAGGCGCTTTTTGAGCCATTCGGAGGGAATCTCGAACGCAGTGTCGGCCAACGCGGCGGCACCGTGAAAGTAAGCGGCGAACGCCTGATCGAACTTGTCGAAGTAGCGCTCATCCTTCACCAATGTCAGCCGTGCGAGGTAGTAGAACTCATCGAGCGAGGGCGCGATCACGCGTTCGCGAAGCGCTTCGAGGAGCGTCAGGTACTCTTTGACGGAGACGGGCAGCCGCGCTTCTCGCAATGTGTAAAAGAAATCGATCAGCATGCTGCACGTTCTCCTTGCTCGTGCGGCTCACACCGTCACGCCCGATCGGGTCTTGCGCGCGCTATCGGTTGTGGCGATTCATGAAGACGAGCCGCTCGAAGAGGCTCATGTCCTGCTCGTTCTTGAGCAGCGCGCCCGCGAGCGGCGGCACGATTTGCTTGTGGTCCGGCGAGCGCAACGCATCGGGCGGGATTTCTTCGGCGAGCAGCAGCTTCAGCCAGTCGAGCAGCTCCGAAGTCGAAGGCTTCTTTTTCAGGCCCGACACATTGCGCAGCTCGAAGAAGCTTTCCAGCGCCGCGCGCAGCAGATCCTGGCGGATGCCCGGGTAGTGCACGTCGACGATTCGCTCCATCGTCGCGGGGTCCGGAAACTTGATGTAGTGAAAGAAGCAACGGCGCAGGAATGCGTCCGGCAGCTCCTTTTCGTTGTTCGATGTGATGACGACGAGCGGACGATGCTTCGCGCGCACGACCTCGCGGGTCTCATAGACATGAAACTCCATGCGGTCGAGCTCGCGCAGCAAATCGTTCGGAAACTCGATGTCGGCCTTGTCGATTTCATCGATGAGCAACACGGCCGGCTCGTCCGATTCGAATGCTTGCCAGAGCACGCCCTTCACGATGTAGTTCGCGATATGCTTCACGCGCTCGTCACCGAGCTGCGAATCGCGCAGGCGCGACACCGCATCGTATTCGTAGAGGCCCTGCTGCGCCTTCGTCGTCGATTTGATGTGCCACTGAAAGAGCGGCATCCCGAGCGAGGCGGCGACCTCCTCGGCGAGCATCGTCTTGCCCGTGCCGGGCTCGCCCTTGATCAGCAGCGGACGCTTGAGCGTCATCGCGGCATTGACGGCGAGCTTGAGATCGTCGGTGGCGACATACTGCGACGAGCCTTCGAAACGCATGGGGCACGCTCTCTTCGGGAAATTCCGGTCAGTATAGGGCAGAACGCGATTTCATCTGCGGCATGTTGTCGCAGGTGGTCCGCGGCGCCGCCTTGCGTGGGGCGTTCGGCGAGTGCGGAGGGCGGAGCGGGCGTTCTGGACGTGCGGCTGAGCGCCGCGGTACAATTGCCGCGTTTTTTTGGCCTCTCTTGGGGCAAGTTCGATAATGAATGCCGGCGCGGCGATGGTTCGCGTCGTGGCCCGCGGCAGTCAGGCGGGTGCTCGTTTCCCCTCAGCCAGGTTAAACAAGATATGACTTCTTTCGTCGGCAAACATGTCGTAACCGCGGCGCTCGCGGTGCTTGCGGGGTTTGCGCTGACCGCCCACGCGGCCGATCTCGTCGGCAACGCGAAGGCAGGGCGCGACAAGGTCGCGATGTGCATCGGGTGTCACGGCATTGCCGACTACCGCACGGCCTATCCGGAGGTGTACGACGTGCCGAAGCTCGGCGGGCAGAACCAGCAGTATCTCGAGAATGCGTTGAAGAGCTACAAGAAGGGCGACCGCCACTTCCAGACGATGCACGCGATCGCGTCGTCGCTGACGGACCAGGACATTGCCGATATCGCGGCTTACTACGCTGCGCAGACGCCTGCGTCGCCGAACAATCCCGAAAAGTGACCGCATGCGCGAGCCGCTTTCAGCTTTCCAACTTCGCGGGATAGGAGAATTCATGAACAAGCCTGACCAGGCCCTTCGGACGGTCATCAAGGCTGCAGGGGCAGCCATCGCCATCGGCGCTCTCGTGGCTTCGAACCTGGCCTTCGCCGCCGATGCCGCGAACGGCAAGACGCTCGTCGACAGCCACAACTGCGCGGCCTGCCACGGCGCGGGTCTCAACAAGCCCGTGAGCCCCGAATATCCGAAGCTCGCGGGGCAGCACGCCTCATACGTCTACTGGGCGCTGCGCCAATATCAGATGGGCAACGGCAACCCGAACTTCGGCCGTAGCAATCCGATCATGCAGGCGCAGGTGCAGTCGCTCTCGCAAAGCGATATGAAGGACATCGCGGCGTATGTGGATTCGCTGTCGGGAGATTTGGTGCAGAAAAAGTAACGACAGGCGCTTATGGCGCTTCGCGGCACTCGAGACGCATCTACGACTACGACGACACCCCGCTTGGCGGGGTGTTTGTTTTTGAAGTTCGCTTAGCCGAGCGCGATCCGGCTTGCGCCTTCAATCCCGCGAGGCCCGTCGCTCTATGCGGGCCAGATAAGCGTCGGTGTCGGGCGGCGTGTTGTTGCGCTGCGCTTCCCAGATTGTCTCACCGAGGCATTCCATGATGGCGTGCTGCGCCTCGTGCGCCGACCCGAGGCGGGCGGCGAGCCGCTCATGCGCCGCCCGGATACCGGACGGCTGATCGATCGAAAGCTGCTCGCTGATCGCGAGGTGCATCGACAAGTGCAGGAACGGGTTGGTTTTTCCCGCTTCGGGCGAGTACTCCGCCGCCGACGCCGTTGCCTCGTCGGACAGTTCGGCATGGTATTCGGGATGCGCGACGATCCAGTCGGCCGCCATCGCCTCGAGCGGAGTGAGAATCTCGCCCGCGCGTTGCTTGCGCCAGGTTTCGGTAAAAAAGCGTCTGACTTCTTCGCGGCTCGGATTGAACATCGTAGACGGTGCTTCGCTTCAAGTGCGCGCGGCTGCGCCGAGATCCATGAACGGCGATCGCTTCGCCGAGTCCCCATGCCGTGCCGCGGGCGGTAACGGTGAATCCGCCATTTTACGCCCGCGCGCAATCGCGCCGCGCAGACCCCTTCGGATGTCCTGGATCATTCGTGCCACTCGTCGCTAGCGGCTAGAATCGCTCGATCGCGTCCTCGTTCCAGCGCGGGCGACCGATCCGCTCGAAGTCATCGTCGGCCTCCGCCCGTATCGTCCGATTCCAACAATGACCGCTCTTTCCGCTTCTGCCCGCACCGAGACACTGTTCGGCGCGCTGCTCGTCGCCGTCTCGGCCAGCGCGTTCGGCGCGATGCCGATTTTCGGTCGATACGCCTACGCCGGCGGCACCGACGTACTCGGTTTGCTCACGCTTCGCTTCGGTATCGGCGGCATCGTCCTCGCGGTCGTCGCGCAGCAACGCGGCGTCGTCTGGCCGCGCGGCCGTGCGCTCGCTTTCATCGTCGCGATGGGGGCAATCGGGTACTTCGGACAATCGCTTTGCTATTTCATTGCTTTGCAGCATGCGCAGGCAAGCCTCGTTGCACTGCTGCTCTACCTTTACCCAGCGTTCGTCACGCTGCTTGCGGCGATGTGGCTCGACGAGCGCCTGACGCGCGTGAAATGCGCGGCGCTCGTCCTTTGTCTCGCGGGGTCCGCACTGATGGTCGGCGGCGGGCACGGCGAGCCGGTCGGCATTGCGCTCGGATTCGCGGCGGCCATCGTCTATTCGCTCTACATCGTCATCGGCGCGCGCGTCACGCGCGGCGTGGGTCCGCTCGCCACGACGGCCGTCGTCTGCCTCGCGGCCGCGGCAATGTTCGGCATGCTCTCGATCGGGCGTACGGCCGTCGGCATGCCCCCGCACTGGCCTGCCACGTCCGCCGCCTGGATGGCCGTCATCGCCATCGCGCTCCTTTCGACCGTGACGGCGATGCTCGCCTTCTTCGGCGGTCTCGGCCGCTTGGGCGCGGCACGGACATCGATGCTGTCGACGCTCGAACCGGTCGTCACCGTAACGCTCGCTTCGCTGCTGCTCGGCGAAACGCTCGGGTGGCTGCAGTGGGTGGGTGGAGCTTCGGTTCTGGGCGCCGTTCTCTGGCTCGTCCGCTCGGGAGGCGGGGCGCGCGACGAGGCGGTTTCGCTCGAGGCCAATCAGTAGCGGGGCCGCGGCTTCCGCCGTCCGCGCTTTAAAGCTCGGGCGGCGGAGTCTTCGGCTTGTACTCGCATAGCGGCTCGATCACGCAGTGCCAGCATTCGGGCCGCCGTGCCTTGCAAACGTAACGCCCGTGCAGGATCAGCCAATGGTGAGCGTCCTGGCGGAACTCGGGCGGCGTGAATTTTTCGAGCGCCGCTTCGACAGCGCGCACATCCTTGCCGGGAGCGAGGCCCGTCCGGTTCGCGACGCGGAAGATGTGTGTATCGACGGCGATAGTCGGGTGGCCGAATGCCGTATTGAGCACGACGTTTGCCGTTTTGCGGCCGACGCCGGGCAGACTCTCGAGCGCTTCCCGCTGCGCGGGCACCTCGCCGCCGTGCTGCTCGAGCAGGATTCGGCACGTCGCGATGACGTTCTTCGCCTTCGTGCGATAAAGGCCGATCGTCTTGATGTACTCGGCGACGCCCTCCTCACCGAGCTCCAGCATTTTCCGCGGCGTGTTCGCGACCGCATACATTCTGCGCGTCGCCTTGTTGACCGAAACGTCGGTCGCCTGCGCCGACAGCATCACCGCGATCAACAATTCGAATGGAGTCGTGTATTCCAGCTCGGTTGTCGGATGCGGATTGAGGCTTTGCAGCGCCTCGTAGATTGCGCGGCGTTTAGTGGCGTTCATGGCCGGTCAACGGGGTTTGTCGTGGGTTGTCGAATCGTGGTTTGTCGAATCGCGAGCGTCGGATCGCGTGTTCGCGTCGGCTGAAGCGTCACGGTCCGAAGCCGCGGACTCGCCGCCGAGCCCGAGCCGGCGGCGACGGGCTTCGGCGGCGTCGATCTGCGCCTGAACCGCCGGCGAGACACCGGTGACGTTCTTCGGTGCCACGCCTTGAGCCGCCAGCTCGGCCTTCTTCTGGCGTGCGCGTTCGAGCGCCGCTTCGATGATGGCGCGTTTTTTCGCCTCGGGATCGTCGACGGTCGCCGGCTTGTCCGTCATCTGTGCCGACGGCGCGGGCGCCGAGGCAGCCCGGCGCGCCGCCGCGCGCTCTTGCGCGGCTTCGCGCTCGCGAGCATGGCGGGCCAATCGCCGATCGTGCCTCGCGCGCGCTGCCGCCGCCTGAGCGTCGCTCCACGCCTGCCATCCCGTCGCCTCGCCCGTTGCCGGGATCATCGCGATGCAATCGACGGGGCAGGGAGCGACGCATAAGTCACAGCCCGTGCACAGCTCGGCCACGACGGTATGCATGAGCTTCGGCGCACCGACGATGGCATCGACGGGGCACGCCTGCATGCAGAGCGTGCAGCCAATGCAAAGCGATTCGTCGATGAAGGCGAGCGGGCGCGGGCGCTCGGTCCCGTTGATGGGGTTGAGGCCGATCACGGGTTTGCCGAGCAGCGCGGCGAGCCGC
>JBCNPL010000082.1:0-8698 GCA_039593375.1 Paraburkholderia sp.
CGGATCGAAGCCGCCATCGATCGCGGCGAAGTGATCGCCGAAGTGAATGGCGAGACGAGACGCGCGCCGATCAGCGAAATCGAGCTCGAGTTGCTCGACGGCGACGAGTCGGCGCTTCATGCTCTTTCCGCGGAGTTGTCCGCGAAGGTGCCGGGGCTCGCGCCCGAAGATGTCAACAAGGCTCAACGCGGCTACCGGCTGCGTGCGGGCACCTGAGGGAAAACAGATCGACGATGGCTCGCTCCCGCTCACCTCGCTTCGCGCCGTCGCCGTCTCAAGCGACGCTCTTCGATACGCCGTACTCGTCTCAAGCGCCCGAGGCTTCTCCGGCGTCGAAGCCGGCTCATCGATCCGCGCCGACGGCTCCGTCGGTTCCGGCCGGCATGCCGGCCGCACTCGTGGAGCCGCTGGAAGCTCAGTTCAGCGCATTGCCGTCGGAATGGCGCGAGCACCTGCGGCCGTTCATCGATAGCGACGCCTTCGCGCCGCTCTGCCGGTTCGTCGACGCCGAACGCGCGGCCGGCAAGACGATCTATCCGGCCGATGTCTTCCGCGCTCTACGGCTGACGAAGCCCGACGACGTCGAAGTCGTCATCGTCGGACAAGACCCCTATCATGGCGAAGACAAGGGCCGACCGCAGGCTCACGGCCTCGCGTTTTCGGTGCCGGCGCCGGTACGACCGCCTCCGTCGCTGCGCAACATCTTCAAGGAGATCATGGCCGACTTCGGCTTCGAGATGCCGAACCACGGCTGTCTCGATGCGTGGGCGCAACAAGGCGTGCTACTGCTGAACACGGTGTTGACCGTCGAGCGCGGGAAAGCGGCAAGCCACGCGCGCCAGGGATGGGAGAAGTGCACCGATACGTTGATTCACGAGCTTGCGCAGCGGCACGAAGGGCTCGTGTTCATGCTCTGGGGGGCGCATGCGCAAGCGAAGCGCACGCTGCTCGACAATCGGCCCCATTGCGTGCTCGAGGCGCCCCATCCGTCGCCGCTATCGGCGCATCGCGGATTTCTCGGCTGCCGTCACTTCTCGCTCGCGAACGAGTACCTCACCTCGCACGGCCGCGAGCCGATCGATTGGCGACTCCCCAAAGAGATCGGGGCGCTCGCCATCTGACGAGCGCCCCGAGTTCGGGCATAGCCGTTGTCCCAGGGCCAGTGCGGCCGTCGAGGACGGCCCGCAAGGTCGCCTGAATGCCGCTGCCGCGCTTTGCTCCGGCGAAGACGGCTTACGCCGCCGCGGCGATCGCTTCGCGCGCGCCCGCCAACGCGGCGGCCGCCGCATCCGGCCCCATGTTGAGGCCTTCGGCGTAGATGAAGGTCACGTCCGTGATGCCGATGAAGCCGAGGAACGTTTTCACATACGGAGTGTGGCTGTCGCTCGGCGTGCCGTGGTACTTGCCACCGCGCGCGCTCACGACGAACGCCTTCTTGCCCTTGACGAGCCCCTCAGGACCGTTCGCCGTGTAACGGAACGTGATGCCGGCCCGCGAGATCCAGTCGAAGTAGGCCTTCAACTGCGTCGATACGCCGAAGTTGTACATCGGCGCCCCGATCACGACGATGTCGGCCGCTTGCAGCTCGTCGATCAGCGCTTGGCTGCGCGCGTGCACGGCGGCTTGCTCGGGCGTGCGCTGCTCGGCAGGCGTGAAGAAAGCGCCGAGAACGGCGTCGTCGAGGTGCGGCAGCGGGTCGGCAAGCAGGTCGCGCACGACGACTTTCGCGCCGGGATTGGCGCCTTGCAGCTTGGCGGTCAGCTCGTTTGCGAGCAGCGTCGAATTCGCGCCTTGCGAGCGAGCCGCCGAGTTCAGTTGAAGGATGGTGGTCATGTTGGGCTCCAGATAGGGTGCGCGTCGGTCGCGCGAGTGGAGCCATTCTGTTTGCTGCGGCTTATCTCAAAAAGAGGGCCAGCGGCGAAAGATCGTTGCATAGATAGAACGATCGCCGGCCGCACCCCTTCCGGTGGGTCGATCGGGCGCCCCCCGGTCAAGACAGGCTGGCGCGGGCCGCCACGTGCCGGGCTACGCCGTGGCGCACCACTGAAGTCACCCGTGCAGCCAGCCCTTCAGCGCATTGCGCTCTCGTGCCCGTGCCTTATCGTCGGCCGCGAGCTTGTAGCGCGTGACCTCGGGACCGTCGAGTTTCAAGCGCGCGACCCGCAATTCGTCGCGCCGAAACGCGTGGACCTCGACCGCCGCACCCGGCTGGTAGCGCGAAAGCAGCGTATCGAGGTTCGAGCCGTTAACGCGCAGGCCGTCGATCGCCACGAGGATGTCTCCGGCCGACAGTCCTGCCTTTTGCGCCGCGCTGCCGTCATGGACCGCGGCGATCGTGGCTTCGGCGCCGCCGCGCATGCGTACGCCGAGCGACGGCTTGCCCGTCGCGCCGTTGCCCGGCTTGCCGCCGTTGCCCGCATCGGGCGCGATCGTCACGCCAAACGGCACGAGGAGCTCGGCGAGCGGAAGATCGCGAGTGCCGCCGACCGCGTCGTCGAAAAGCGCCCCCAGGTCGACCCCGGTCGCCTCCTCGATCAGCGCCTTCACGTCGTCTTCACCGACGCCGGCCGGGCGGCCGCGGTAAAAGTCACGGCCATACCGTTGCCACAGCAGCCGCATCACGTCGTCGAGCGATTTGCGGTGATTCGTGCGGGCGCGGATCGCGAGATCGAAGGCAAGCGCGACGAGCGAGCCCTTCTGGTAATAGCTGACGATCGCATTCGGCGCGTTTTCGTCCTGACGGTAATACTTGATCCAGGCGTCGAACGAACTCTCGGCCACGCTTTGCTTGAGGCGGCCGCTGCCGCGCATCACGCCGCCGATCGTTTTGCCGAGGAGCCCGAAGTAGTCGGCCTCGCCGATCGCCTTGCTGCGCACGAGCATCAAGTCGTCGTAGTACGACGTGAAGCCCTCGAAAAGCCAAAGCAGCGACGTGTAGTTCTCGCGCGAGAGATCGTACGGCACGAACGCGGCCGGCTTGATCCGCTTGACGTTCCAGGTGTGGAAGTACTCGTGGCTGCACAGGCCGAGATAGGTGCGATAGCCGTCCGACATCTCGGGGCGCCCGAGCACGGGCAGATCGGTCCGATTGCAGATGAGCGCCGTCGACGCGCGGTGTTCGAGGCCGCCATAACCGTCGCTGACGGCGAGCGTCATGAAGACGTAGCGTTCGACGGGTGCCTTCTTCGACTTCGGCTCGAAGAGCGCGATTTGCGTCTCGCAGATGCGCTTGAGATCCGCAACGAGCCGCTCCATGTCGACGGACACGGTACGTCCCGCGATGACGACATCGTGCGGCACGCCATGAGCCTTGAACGTCGCGAGCTCGAACTTGCCGAGCGTCACCGGGTGGTCGACGAGCTCGTCGTAGTTGCGCGCCCGGTACTCGCCGAACCCATGGCGCTTGGTGCCGCGTGCCTCGGAGAGCGCCGTCGCGACACGCCAGTCGCGCGAGGCAGCGCCCTCGGGCTTGCGGATGTCGACGATGCAAGGCGCGTCCTCGTGACCGATCGGGGCAAGGAAGACGCTCGTGCCGTTGAAAAAGCCGATCGTATCGTCGAGATGCGCGGCACGCACGGACAAGTCCCACGCGTAGACGTCGTAGCGCAGCGTCAGCGCCCCGCTCTTCATGGGCGCCGCCTGCCACGTCTGCTTGTCGATCTTCGCGATGCGGACCTTGCGCCCCGCCTCGTTGAACGCTTCGAGCGCGACGATGTTGCGCGCGAATTCGCGCACCATGTAGCTGCCAGGTATCCATGTGGGCAGCGCAAAGCGCTGGCCCGCCGGGTCGGGATCGGCGAGCGTCAGCGTGACTTCGAATAGATGAGCGGCGGGATGTTTGGGAGCGATCGCGTAACGAATGGGCTTCATCGGCAGCGGTGGGCGGTATCGTGTCGGTCGACTGGGACGTGCGCTCAGCGAGCGGCCGCGCTCGACTGCGTGAGCGCCTTGTCGAGCGTCTCGGCCGAAACGGCGCCGGGCAACCGCCGGCCGTCGGCGAGAATGATCGTCGGCGTTCCCGTCACGTTCATCGAGTGGCCGAGCGCAAGATTCTTGTCGATCACGCTCGTATCGCAGATGGCCGCGGCGGTCGGCGCGCGGCGCTCGACCATCCACGCCTCCCAGGTCTTCGCACGGTCGGCCGAGCACCAGATCGACTTGGCCTTCGTCGTCGAATCGTCGGAGAGCACGGGGAAGAGAAACGTGTAGACGGTCACGTTGTCGATCGATTTCAGCGACGACTCCAGCTGCCGGCAGTAGGGGCAATTCGGATCGGAAAAGACCGCCATCTTGCGGCTGCCGTTACCCTTCACCACCTTGATCGCATCGCCGAGCGGCAGGCTCGCGAAATCCACCTTGTTCAGGTCAGCGAGGCGCGCCTCGGTGATGTTCGCATGCGTCTTCGTGTCGACGATCTCGCCGAGGATCACATAGCTGCCCGTGGCATCGCTATAGATGATCTGCGAGCCGACGTTCACCTCGTAGAGCCCGGCGACGGGCGCTTTTTCGATACTCTTGATTTCGACGTTGGGCAAACGTGCTTGCAGCGTCGCCTTCAGTTTGTCGGTAGTTTGGTCGGCATGCGCCGAAGAGCCGAGCGCAAGCGCGACGGCGAAGGCCGCGACAGAAGCGGCATGGCGCGAAACGATGGACATGATGTCGAATCCTTCCCTGAAGGTTGCGCCGCGCGCTCTCCGCGCGGCGCGTTGAAGCCAATCGGCGGCGGCTCCTGGGCCACCGCCCGCGGTTGTCACCCTAGCGCGGCCGAGATGAGCCAGCGCTTGACCAGCGGCTGCGCGCCGACCAGCGCCATTCCCGCATTGCGCACCGTCCGAGCCAGCATACCGGGAACGGCGAAAAGCCGCTCGAGACCGTCGGTCGCGAGCGTCAGCGCGCCGATGTCCTCGCGTCGCGAGCGCTCGTAGCGACGCAGCAGGACGACGTCGCCGAGATCGCGGAACGACTCTTTGCTCGCCAGCACGTCGACAAGCGACGTCACGTCTCTCAACCCCAGGTTCATCCCCTGGCCCGCGAGCGGATGAATGAGATGCGCGGCATCGCCGACGAGCGCGATGCGCGGCGCAATGAGTCTGTCGACGCGCTGCAGCGCGAGCGGGAAGCCATGCGCGGAGCCGACGCACTCGAGCGCGCCGAGCCGGGAGAGCGTGGCCTCCTCGACCGCCGCTTCGAGCTTGGCGCGCTCGAGCGCGATGAGCTCGCGCGCGTGGTCGGCCCGCGCCGACCAGACGAGCGAAACGTGGCCGTCCGGCAGCGGCAGCAAGGCGATGATCTCGCCGCCCCTGAACCATTGATAGGCCGTCTCGCCGTGCGGCTTCTCCGCCTTGAAGTTCGCGACGACGCCGGTTTGCCGATAGTCGCGCCGCATGACGTTCGAGCCCATCTGTGCGCGAACCCACGAATGTGCGCCATCGGCGCCGACGATCAGGTCCGCTTCGAGCACGTGACCGCTCGCCAATGCGAGCGTCGCGGCATCGGCTCGCACGTCGAGCCCCTGGGCGCGCGAATCGAACCAAGCGACGTTGGGTTGAAAGCGCAACGCCGCGTCGAGCGCATGCTCGATCAGCGACGACTCGGCGATCCACGCAAGCTGCGGGACCGCGGCCTGGAAAGCGGAAAAGTGCAGTTCGGCCAGCGCGTCGCCGTAGACGCGCATGTCGTAGACGGGCTCGAGGCGGTCGTGGTCGAGAGCCTGCCAGATCCGCAAGCGCTCGAGCAGCGCCTGCGAGCTCGCCGAAAGCGCGTAGATGCGCGCGTCGAACGGGGCATCGGCCGGGCGCGGCGCGGCAGGCTGCGCGATCAACGCAACGCGCAGGCCCGCTTGCGCAAGCGCAAGCGCGGCGCTTTTGCCGACGAGCCCGCCGCCGACGACGGCGATATGGAACGACTGATGAAGGGCGGTCATGGTTCGGCATTATAGCGGCGGCGCCTGGCCCGGCCGTGCGACTCCCCACGTCCGCGACGCGCGCCGGCCGCGGATCGGACGAGCCGGGACCGAGCAGGCGATGGGGCGGAAAGCGTTACAATCACGGTTTCCGCGACACATGCGCAAAACGGTCGAAAACCCGAGTCGAACACGCCTCGAGCCGCCGCCCGAATTCGCGCTCCGATTCGCTCCGCACGGTTTCCGGTCGAGCCGCCCATCGCGCGGCGCACGCTCCCGCCAGCGTCGAGCGCACCACGCAACAATTTGGATCCTGGAAGGACTGCTCAATGAGCCTCAAATGCGGCATCGTCGGCTTGCCCAACGTCGGCAAGTCCACTCTCTTCAACGCCCTGACGAAGGCGGGCATTTCCGCCGAGAACTATCCGTTGTGACGAATTTGAAATGCGGCATCGTCGGCTTGCCCAACGTCGCCAAGTCCACTCTCGTCAATGCGCTCACGAAGGCGGGCAACTTCCCACGAGCAAGCCGATCGCCGAAACCGCCACTGCGCCAGCCATCACGATATAGAGGTCGGCAACTGAAGCGCCACCGTATAGAGTCGGCGTAGCAAAGATCAGCAATCCGACGCTGCTCGTCATGAACAAGCTGTTGGCACGAAAGCGGCCGAGTAAATGTGTCGGACATTCAGCTAAAAATCGCGTCTCGCTTCGTATGCGTACAAGGGCGAAACCAGCCCCAAGAAGAAAATGCGTTGATAGCAGAGCAGGGAAAGCGGAGAGAAATGGGACTGCGGCAAGGACGCCTGCCATTCCCCCGACCATGACGAAATCCCGGCGAAGTGAGCTTGGAGAATTCGCTGCAAATTTCGCGAGCCAAAGGCCGACGAGAAGCGCACCGACCGACCACGCTGCCTCAATCATCGAATAGCTGACGCTGCTGCCATGGAGATGGACGCCAATGAGCGCCGGAAGCAACGTGTTTGTGATCTGCCCGATTGAAAACGCCAACGCAGCGCAACTTGCAATCGAGAACAATCGGCGGTGCTTGAGGTAGAGCATCGGCCCGGCAGAAAATATTCCGCGTTTCCACGTGGATTGCGCCTCATCGCGCGCAACGTCCAGGGTAGGTAGCAGACGCCAGCTGAGTCCAGCCAAGAGCGCCCCGCAGAGCGAAATGACGAGGAAGGCGCCGCTGCAATCGCCTTGAGAAACGATCAGACCACCAAATGCTGTGCCCAGAATCAGCGCGATCTGCGTGGTCGAATTCAGAGTCGCCAGATGCCGCGGTCGTTCGGACCGAGGAAGGTGCGTCTTCAGGAAGTAATCCATCGCACCGCCCAAGACGACGCTGGACACAGTAGCGAAGATCACGGCGACAGCGATGCCCTCAAATGTTGCCTGACCGGTCAGCATCGTTTCCGCAAGAAGCGGGATCCCTCCGGCAAGAGCGATGCCGAGATGACCGAAGAGAAGCATTGTCTTTTTCTTGGCGAAGAAATCGATCATTGCTCCGAGACTCGGCGAAAGGACGAGGTTGGCTACGGTCGAAATCAACAAAATCGTCCCAGCAGCGTCAGCGCGTCCAGTGATCTGCACTGCCGACCAGGCAGCCACGACCAATTGATAGCCTATCCTGAAGAAGTTTACGGCAGCTAGCCCCGCGAAGAGACCGATAGGCAGATTGCGCGCTGACCCCACGGCTTGTTGTCGAAACTCGACATCGACTGCATCGTTGGTCATGGCTGCGGCTCTTCGTTACGTTCCTCCTGGACCAGCTTGATGCAATTGTCATCAACGGATCTCAAGAAAATGCGTGTGTACAGAGCATCAAGATTGGGTTCTTCGAAGATGTCCCGCGCGTGGGCTCCCAGCACATTGCGTACGAAGATGAGGCGACGCGTTTTTTGCGGGACCGAAAACCGCATCCTGTTAGTAGAGAGTGAACGCCGCAATTCTTCTATCGCACTTGAATCAAAATGAGAATCATCGCCAGGGGAAATGACGTCGCCATTTAGATATAGGGTGGTGCCGAAGGACTCGGTGGAGACGAAGACCGGCGCTGTCACTCGTTGCGGGGACACCGTTTCTAGTTTATTTTCGTCGATTTCATAAACACTGGGGGTGACCTTGATGTTGTACGGCCTGTTTACGCCAATGCGTTTTATATAATCGTCTCTCTCGCCCCACATCGAAAATGGAATCCAGTAAAAATTTCCTGGCTTCCGATATTCGATGCTGATGTTGTAAAGCATGATGTTGATTGGCATAGAGACGTTGCCGCCGACCAGCGACCCGTCAGTATGGAAGCCAAGCTTCGTTTCTGGAGCCACGGGTTGCAGCCCAAGGTCGGTCAAGCCCTTCGACTTTCGATATGACGCCGCGTACACGGTGTAGGGAGTACCATTGATCCGGTCTCGACCTAACGGAAAGATGTTTGAGCCGAGGGCAAGCGATAGTGCGACGCCCCAAAAAGCGTTATCCGTCGGGCTATAGTTGGAGCTTTCCGGTATGTCCACCACCGCGATCCCAATTTCCGGATTCGACAAATCAGACTTTATCTCGTCAAGCAAAGGCGCAAACAATCTATTTGCGACGGATTTTGGCTTTTCAGCTATTACTTGATTGGTTATCTGAGATATATCTGGCGACATGCGCGCAAGATTCAAAGCATCTTCTATGTATGATTCATAATAATTAGCATCTACGATATGAATTCTCGGCGCAAGGTACTGACTGACCTCCTTCTTCGGAGCATTAATGTCGAGTTCGATCATTATAGCGCGCCTCTTTTTAG
>JBCNPL010000083.1:0-8579 GCA_039593375.1 Paraburkholderia sp.
CGTATCCCGATGCCGTCGACCCTCTGCACGCGCGAGGTTTCTGGATCACGCGCGCGCAATGGCCGCGCTTTGCCGCGCAACGCTCGAGCGCGGCGCGCATAGTGGGCGCTTCGGCGCCTGACTCGAGTCGAGCGCGAAGCGCTGTCCTTCGTCATGGACCCGCCGAGGCGTGGGCCGTCCTGCCGCGGCTAGCGTGGCTCGCGCCTCGGTTTTCAAGCGAAGGCGACGGAGCTGCCGGGCTTTCGACGGCGCAGGCGCTCGCCGATCGGCTGGCGCAGCGCGACGATCCGACGATGGTCGCGGCATTCGTTCGAGCGGAGGGCGGAGATCGGCTGCTTCGTTGGCAAGAATGCGCGCGCGGCTTCGTCGTGCCCGACGATTGGCCCGAGCGGGCCTGCGCCTTTGCGGGCCGTCCTCACCACCAGCGATGAAAATGGTGGACCGGTCCGATCCCGCTGCCCACTCGGAGCCGGCCGCTTTCGCGCAATGCGTCGAGCAGATAGTTTTTGGCATCGGCGACGGCGCTCGCAAGGTCGGGGCGCTGCGGCGCCAGTGCGGCTATGGCCGACGATAGCGTGCAGCCCGTGCCGTGCGTGTTCGAGACGGCAATGCGCGGTCCGCCGAAACGATGCGCGCCGCTCGCGTCGACGAGCCAATCGGGGCTTTCGGGCGACGCAAGGTGCCCGCCTTTCATCAGCACCGCATCGGCGCCGAGCGCACGCAGTGTTTCGCCTTGGCGCAACATCGCGGTTTCGTCGGCGGCGGGGGCCTCGCGCAGCAGCGCGGCCGCTTCGGGCAGGTTCGGCGTGACGATCGTGGCGAGCGGCAGCAACTCGTCGCGCAGCGCCGCGACGGCCTCGGGCTCGAGCAGCGCGCGGTCGCTTTTGGAAATCATGACCGTGTCGAGCACGACGCAGCGCGGCTGGTAGCGCCGCAACGCGTCGGCCACGGCGCGCACGATCGCGGCATTCGCGAGCATGCCGATCTTGACCGCGTCGATCTGAATGTCGGCGAACACAGCGTCGAGCTGCGCGGCGACGAACGAGGCGTCGGGGGTATGAATCGCCGTGACGCCCCGTGTGTTTTGCGCCGTCAAGGCCGTGACGACGCTCGCACCATATGCGCCGAGCGCCGAGAACGTCTTCAGGTCGGCCTGAATGCCGGCGCCGCCGCCGGAGTCGGAGCCGGCGATCGTCAGCACGTTCGGAATGGGTCGAGACATGGTTCCAGACCTGCGAAAAGCGGTGCGCTGATCGGAAGCGCCGCTCAGTGCTTGACCTCGCCGATCAGCGCGACGGCGTCGAACGCGCGCTGATTGGCCTGGTGCCGGCGCATGACCATCCACATCGTCAAACAGACGAAGGTGCCGAACAGAACGATGACGATGGCGACGGGTACGTCGAGCCAGACGAGCACCGCGTAGAGACAGAGCATGATGAGCACCGAAAGGTTCTCGTTGAAGTTCTGGACCGCGATCGAATGGCCCGCGGACAGCAGAACATGGCCCCTGTGCTGCAGCAGCGCATTCATCGGCACGACGAAAAAGCCCGAGAGTGCGCCGACGAACATGAGAAACACATAGGCGATGATCAGATAGCCAGGCACGCGCAGATGCCCGAAATAGAGACCCCAGTTCGGCGGCACGAGATTGCGCGTGTAAAACGCCATCACCATGACGGCGATGCCCATGAGAATGCCGACGGGCAGCACCGAAAGCGATTTCTTGAGCGGCACCCTGGCCGCGGCCACCATGGCGCCGACCGCCACGCCGACCGCGACGATCGCCTGCAGGATCGCGCCTTCCGAGAGCGACATGCCGAGCGAGACCTCGGCCCATTTGAGCACGATGAACTGCAGCGTCGCGCCGGCGCCCCAGAAGAGCGTCGTGACGGCGAGCGAAATCTGTCCGAGCTTGTCGTGCCAAAGCGTCAGAAAGCAGTCGGCGAAATCGGTCACGAGCCTGATTGGCCCGTGCTGCTGCCTCGGGTAGCGGGCGCCCGTGTCGGGAATGCGCAGGTTGAATATCGCCGCGACGATGTAAATGCCGACGATCACGACCATCGCCGCCTCGGCGGCCGTGGCGATGACCGGGATATGGTGCCGGAGGATATGGCTGGCGATATGGGGGCTGATCAGCGCGCCCCCGAGCACGGTACCGAGAATGATCGACGCGACGGTCGTTCCCTCGATCCAGCCGTTGGCGGCCACGAGCCGCTCCGGCGGCAGCAGTTCGGTCAGAATGCCGTACTTGGCGGGCGAATAGGCGGCGGCCCCGAAGCCGACGATGCCATAGGCGATGAGCGGGTGAGCGCCGAACAGCATGAAGAGACAGCCGCCGATCTTGATCGTGTTCGTGACGAACATCACGCGGCCTTTCGGGCGAGAGTCGGCGAATGCGCCGACGAAGGCGGCCAGCACGACATACGAAAGGACGAAGAACAGCTTGAGCAGCGGCGTCATCCAGTTCGGGGCGTGAAGGTCTTTGAGCAATGCAATGGCGGCGATCAGAAGGGCGCTATCGGCCAGCGACGAGAAGAACTGCGCGGCCATGATGGAATAAAAACCTTTTTTCATCTGATGCGTGGGTGTCCTCGCTGCGGTCGTCCGCCCGGCCGCGCGAGAGACGCGTTGGGACCTATGCCGTTCGAAATGGGTTGTGCGCACGGCTTTATATCACGAAAATAGGTGCCTTCGGACTGCCGCCGCGTCGGGAAGGCGACGCTTTTCGGGCGGTTCATCCGCACGGAAGGAGCGCCACGAGCGTCCTTCGTTCCCTATTCAGACGAAAACACCTATGCCGCGCCCGCTTCTCGCCACCGTTCATACCGCCGCTCTCGCCAACAATCTCGCCGTTGCGCGCCGCCATGCGCCGCGCTCGAAGGTCTGGGCCGTCGTCAAGGCCAATGCCTATGGCCACGGGCTTGCCCGCGCGTTCCCCGGTTTGCGCGCGACGGACGGCTTCGGCCTGCTCGATCTGGAGGAGGCGGTCAAGCTGCGCGAGCTCGGCTGGGCCGGGCCGATTCTCCTGCTGGAAGGGTTTTTCCGCCCGACCGACATCGACGTGATCGATCGATATAGCCTGACCACGACGGTGCACTGCGACGAGCAACTGCGCATGCTCGAAATGGCGCGGCTTTCCAAGCCCGTCAACATCCAGCTCAAGATGAACACGGGCATGAACCGGCTCGGCTATACGCCCGAGAAGTTCCGCTCGGCATGGGAACGCGCGCGCGCCTGCCCGGGCGTCGGCCAGCTCGTATTGATGACGCATTTTTCGGATGCCGACAGCGAGCGCGGCATCGCCGAGCAGATGGCGGCGTTCGAGCGCGGCGCCGAAGGAATCGCCGGGGCGCGCAGTCTCGCGAACTCGGCCGCGACGCTCTGGCATCCGCAGTCGCACTTCGACTGGGTCCGGCCCGGCATCATCCTCTATGGCGGGTCGCCGTCGGGTATCTCGTCGGCGATCGAAGGCCTGGGCCTGCAGCCGGCCATGACGCTTGCCTCCGAGCTCATCGCGGTGCAGACGCTCGCGTCGGGGCAGACGGTCGGTTACGGATCGACCTTCACGGCAGCGGGGCCGATGCGCATCGGCGTCGTCGCCTGCGGATATGCCGACGGCTATCCGCGTTGCGCGCCCGAGGGCACGCCGGTCTTCGTCGACGGCGTACGCACGCGCGTCGTGGGTCGCGTATCGATGGACATGATCACGGTCGACCTGACGCCGTGCCCGACCGCGAATGTCGGCTCGCGCGTCGAGCTGTGGGGAACGCAACTGCCGATCGACGATGTCGCGCGCGCCTGCGGCACGATCGGCTACGAGCTCATGTGCGCCGTAGCGCAGCGCGTGCCCGTGCGCGCCGAGTAAGCCGCGCGGGCTTTCTCCCGGCAAGCGTATCCACAAGAAGAATCAAGGCAGCGCGTGGCAAAGCAAAAGACGACCTATACCTGTACCGAGTGCGGGGGGCAGGCCCCCAAATGGCAAGGCCAATGCCCGGCTTGCGGCGCGTGGAACACGCTCGTCGAGACGGTGGCGCCCGCCGCGGGCGGCCACCGGTTTCAGTCGCTCGCGAAAAGCGCTCCCGTGCAGCGCCTCGCCGATATCGAAGCGGCGGACGTGCCGCGATTCTCCACGGGCATCGGCGAGTTCGATCGCGTGCTCGGCGGCGGATTCGTCGCGGGGGGCGTCGTCCTCATCGGCGGCGATCCGGGTATCGGCAAGTCGACATTGCTGCTGCAATCGCTTGCCTCGGTTGCCGAGAGCCGTCGCGCGCTCTATATCAGCGGCGAGGAATCGGCCGCGCAGATCGGCTTGCGCGCGCAGCGCCTCACGCTGCTCGAGCCGGGCTCGCAGGCCGCCGAGCTGAAGCTTCTCGCGGAGATCCAGCTCGAGAAGATCCAGGCCGCGATCGACGCCGAGCGGCCTGAAGTGGCCGTCGTCGATTCGATTCAGACCATCTACTCCGAAGCACTGACCTCGGCTCCGGGCTCGGTCGCGCAGGTGCGCGAATGTGCGGCGCAACTCACGCGCGTCGCGAAGCAGTCGGGCACGACGATCGTCATGGTCGGGCACGTGACGAAGGAGGGCAACCTCGCCGGGCCGCGCGTGCTCGAGCATATCGTCGACACGGTGCTCTATTTCGAAGGCGATACGCACTCGTCGTTTCGGCTCGTGCGCGCGTTCAAGAACCGTTTCGGCGCTGTCAACGAGCTCGGTGTCTTTGCCATGACCGAGCGCGGCTTGCGCGGCGTCGCCAATCCTTCCGCGCTGTTCCTCTCGCAGCATGGCCAGCAGGTGCCCGGTTCGTGCGTGCTCGTGACGCAGGAAGGGTCGCGGCCGCTGCTCGTCGAAATTCAAGCGCTCGTCGATACGGCCCACGTGCCGAATCCGCGGCGCCTCGCGGTCGGGCTCGAGCAGAACCGGCTCGCGATGCTGCTCGCGGTGCTGCATCGCCATGCGGGCATCGCCTGCTTCGATCAGGACGTGTTTCTCAATGCCGTCGGCGGCGTCAAGATCGCCGAGCCGGCCGCCGATCTTGCGGTGCTGCTCGCGATTCATTCATCGATGCGCAACAAGTCGCTGGCGAAGGGGCTCGTCGTTTTCGGGGAAGTCGGCCTTGCAGGAGAAATCCGGCCTTCGCCACGTGGGCAAGAGCGGCTCAAGGAAGCGGCGAAGCTCGGATTCACGGCCGCGTTGATCCCGAAGGCCAATGCGCCCAAGCAGCCTATCGACGGTCTACAGGTGCTCGCCGTCGAGCGTATCGAAGAGGCGATCGACCGCGTGAAGGAGTTCGAGTAGAGCGGCTTGCCTTCAAGCCGCGCCGTCGTCGCGGAACAACAGATGGCGGCGAGCCTCCTCGGCCGTGAGGACAGGGGAGACACAGCAATCGAGCGGCTCCAGCAATTCGAGCCAGCTCGCGAGCGGCTGCGCGGCAATGCGGGTGGCGAGTTCGCGTGTCAGCTCCGCCGCATCCGCGCCACCGATGGCTTGCCCGAGACTCCAGTGGCGGCTTGCCCAATCTTCGCGGCCGAGCGCGCGGCAGAGCTTTTCCCAGAACTTCAGTTCCAGTGCGCCGATGGCGAGCCAGCGGCCGTCCGCCGTGCGGTAGACGTTGTAGCAGGGCACGCTGCCGTTGAGGAGTCCGCGACCGCCGTGGAGGCCATCCCCTGTGCTGTGCGCGCCGCCGGCGGCGTCCATGTTCTCGAGCGCCGCTCGCGCCACGACGTTGTGATCGCGGATCGCATGCGTCATCGATATGTCGAGGAAGCCGCCGTTGCCGCCTTGAGCGACTTGCCAGAGCGCCGCGAGGATTTGCGTGACGGCTGTCGCCGCGCCGCCGAGCAAGTCCGCGATCTGGATATTCGGAACGACGAGATTGCCGTCCGCCGCGCGGATCTGATCGAGCACGCCCGCGTAGCCGAGGTAATTGATGTCATGGCCCGGCCGATGCGCCAACGGTCCGCGCGCGCCATAGCCCGTGATGGCGCAGTAGACGAGTTTCGGATTGATCTGGGCGAGACTCGCATGGTCGAGCCCGAGGCGCGCCATCACGCCCGGACGAAAGCTCTCGACGAGCACGTGCGATTCACGCACGAGCGCGCGCAGGACCGTGCGCCCCGTTTCGCTCTTGAGGTCGAGCCGCGTCTCGCGCTTGCCGCGATTGACGATCCGGTAGAACGCGCTCGGCCGGCCCGCGGCCCGATCGGCGGCGCTTTGCATCATGGCGCGCGCGCCGTCGCCGGCGCCGGGTTCCTCGATCTTGAGCACGTCGGCGCCGAGCTCGGCCAGCCGCAGCGTGGCAACGGGGCCCGGCAGCAGGCGGGTGAGATCGAGTACGCGAAGACCTCGCAGCGGGCTATGCGTCGTCAACGAACACCTCCTAACCGATTTGTTCGAGCTCCTCCTGCGCTTCCAGCCATGCGGCTTCGAGCGTTTCGAGTCGCGCCTGGACGTCCGCTTGCCGTCTGATCGTGTCGGTCAGTCTGGCTTTCATCGCGGGCTCGTAGCTCGCGGGATCGGCGACGAATGCATCGAGCGTCGCTTTCTCCGCGTTCAATGCTTCCATTTCTTTCTCGATCTTGGCAATCCGCGTTTGCAGCGGCTTTTTGAGCTGCGCGAGCTTTTGCCGGGCTTCGGCCTCCTGGCGCCGCAGGTCCTTGCGGTTCGCCGCCGCGTCCGCCATGCCGTTGCCGGCTCCGGCGCGCGGGCTTCCGGCCTTTGCCGCGTCGGCCGCCCTGGCCGCCTCGCGTACTTGCGCCGCGTGCTGCAGCAGCCAGTCGCGGTAGTCGTCGAGATCGCCATCGAAGGGCTGCAGCCGGCGGTTCGCGACGAGCATGAACTGATCGGTGCACGCGCGCAGCAAATGCCGATCGTGCGACACGAGAATCAGCGTGCCCTCGAACTGCGCGAGCGCCATCGTGAGGGCATGGCGCGTTTCGAGATCGAGATGGTTCGTCGGCTCGTCGAGCAGCAGCAGGTTCGGTTTTTGCCAGATGATGAGCGCAAGTGCGAGGCGCGCTTTTTCGCCGCCCGAGAACGGTGCGATCGGCGAGCTCGCCATGTCGCCCGGGAAGTTGAAGCCGCCCAGGTAGTCGCGCAGTTCCTGCTCGCGCGCGTCGGGCGCGATGCGGGCGAGGTGCGCGAGCGGCGAGTCGTCCGGCCGCAGCGTTTCGAGTTGGTGCTGCGCGAAGTAGCCGATCGCGAGCCCGCGGCCTTGGCGCATCGAGCCCGCGAGCGGCGCGAGCGTATCGGCCAGCGTTTTGACGAGCGTCGATTTGCCCTGACCGTTCGCGCCGAGCAGGCCGATCCGCTGACCGTTCTGGATCGATAGCGAGATGCCGTCGAGGATCGCGATGTCCGAGCCATCGTCCGAGCGGTAGCCGCAGCGAACGTCCTCCATGACGAGCATCGGGTTCGGCGCCGCGTCGGGCTCGCGGAACTCGAACGTGAACGGCGATGCGACATGCGCGGGGGCGATGCGCTCCATTTTCTCGAGCGCCTTCATTCGGCTTTGCGCCTGCTTGGCCTTCGTCGCTTTCGCCTTGAAGCGATTGATGAAGCTCTCGAGATGCTCGATCGTCTTCTGCTGCTTCTCGTAGGCACTTTGCTGCAACGCGAGTTGCTGCGCGCGCAGGATCTCGAATTGAGAATAGTTGCCGCCGTAGCGCTTTACCTGCCGATTCTCGAGGTGCAGCGTGACGTTGCAGACCGAGTCGAGGAACTCGCGATCGTGCGAGATGACGACCAGCGTGCCGGCGTACCGGTGCAGCCAATCTTCGAGCCAGACGATCGCGTCGAGGTCGAGGTGGTTCGTCGGTTCGTCGAGCAGCAACAGATCCGAGCGGCACATCAGCGCCTGCGCGAGGTTGAGCCGCATGCGCCAGCCGCCGGAAAAGCTCGCGACGGGTTCGCGCGTTTGCTCGAGCGTGAAACCGAGCCCGAGCAGCAGCGCTTGCGCGCGCGACGGCGCCGTGTAGCCGTCGGCATCGGCGAAGGCCGCGTGCGCATGGCCGAGCGCCTCGCCATCGTGCACAGCCTCGGCCGCGGCCATCTGCGTCTCGATTTCGCGTAGCGCCGCGTCGCCGTCGAGCGTGTATTCGAGCGCGCTCTTCTCGACGGCCGGCGTCTCCTGCGCGACATGGGCGATGCGCCAGGAGGGCGGCAGCGAGAAATCGCCTGCGTCGGGATGGAGTTCGCCGCGCAAGACCGCGAAGAGCGTCGACTTGCCGGCCCCGTTCGCGCCGACGAGTCCGGCCTTTTCGCCGGGGTTGAGCGTGAACGTGGTGGCATCGAAGAGCGGCTTGACGCCGCGCGAGAGACTGAACTGGTTGAAGCGGATCACGACGAAGGAGGCGGCTCGGTGCGGAAAACCGTATTTTAGACGGCTCGGGCGAACGCGCGCGTGGCGCGGGTCGCGCCGTTGCGCGGCGGCCAGCGGGCGGCGCGGCAAAGCCGGTCGCAAGGGACGGTCCGCAAGCGCTTTCGAGAAGAATCCGATCGCCGTCATGGTGGCGTTTCGCGTAGACTGCGCGTTTTCGGGAGGAATGCCGATGAGTTCCCTCTACACGTTTTCGGCACGCAG
>JBCNPL010000084.1:0-8563 GCA_039593375.1 Paraburkholderia sp.
CGGCGGCCAGCGGGCGGCGCGGCAAAGCGGTGATCGCAAGGGACGGTCCGCAAGCGCTTTCGAGAAGAATCCGATCGCCGTCATGGTGGCGTTTCGCGTAGACTGCGCGTTTTCGGGAGGAATGCCGATGAGTTCCCTCTACACGTTTTCGGCACGCAGGCTCGGCGGCGAAACGATCGGTCTCGACCGCTATCGCGACAAAGTGCTCCTGATCGTCAATACGGCGAGCGAGTGCGGTTTCACGCCTCAGTACGAGGGGTTGCAGCGGCTCCACGAGAAGTATGCGGCGCGCGGCTTCGAGGTGCTGGGTTTCCCCTGCAATCAGTTCGGGAAGCAAGAGCCGGGAGACGCCGCGCAGATTCGCGCCTTTTGCGAAAAGAACTATGGCGTGACGTTTCCGATCTTCGAGAAGATCGACGTCAAGGGTGAGAACGCGCATCCGCTTTATCGCTATCTGACGAACGAAGCGAGGGGCGTGCTTTGGACCAAGGCGATCAAGTGGAACTTCACCAAGTTTCTCGTTGATCGAAACGGGAATGTCGTCAGGCGTTATGCGCCGAAGGCGAAGCCCGAAGCGCTCGAGCGCGATATCGAGGCGCTGCTGTAACGAACGACATCGTTCGGAAGGCGTTGTTGGCCGCAGTCCCCGTCACCGTATGCGTATAAATGATCGAAACTAGTATAACGTCGGAAGTCGAACGCAGGATTCGCGATTGCGTCGCCGAATTCGGTCGAGCGAACGGTATGCCGGAGTTGGCGTTGAACGATGCGGGTCGAGTCGGTATCGAAATGCGAGATGGCGTTCGTCTCTATTTTCAGTGCGATACCGAGAATGGTCGCCTTTATTGCTTTTCTCCCTTCGCGGAAATTCCGGCCAACCCCAGCTCCGCGTGGCTGATGGCCCTGATGCGCGCACAAGGCCCCGGTTCGGGGACGATACGCGGATGTATCGCCGTAGCGGACTGGCTGGGCTCGCTCATCTATAGCGTTTGCCTCGATGGTCGATGCATCGATATCGAGCAATTGCGCGAGACGCTGCTCGAGGTACTTCATCAGCGAGACAATCTCAGGCACATCAATTAGTTTGATTTTTCAGTCGATTCTAAAATTGTTTCGTTGCCGAGAACAGAATGAAAATCAATCGTGCGAGCAGCCTTCAAACTGACTCCATTGATCGAGCGAGTAAGGCAAATGGAGTTCGTGCCACTCAGTCCCCTTTGTTGGAAGGCGCAAGCCAGATTCATGCAGGATCCGATGCTTCGACCTTGGCGCCATACCAAGCGAGACTGAAGACGATCGCTCGCGCTGCGTCCGAGGCGGATCTTGACCGGAAGCTCAGTCCTGTGGAGCAGCAGGTCGTGAAGGGCGGATTCGTCACGCGGAAACATTTGGTCGCTATTTCCGCGGCTGCGGCCAAGGGAAATTTTGCTGTCAGCTTTCGCGATGCCGGTACGCCCGCGCTGGATTGGCTCGACAAAGGCGCGGCCACCAAGCCTCATACGATCTTGGAGAAGACGCTCAAATCCGAACGGGTGCCGGAGAATCTACGGGAGGGGGTGGCCCGTAGTGGCCTGCAGGGACTGGCGGGTCATTGGGAGAAAGGCCGACCCGTCGGTGTATTCGTCACGCGGGCGGCCGCGGAGAAATGGAAGCGGAATGGCGGTCCGCAGGTGCGCGGCGATGGTCATGGCAATTTTTACGTTCCGATGGATTTCTCCAATCCACGAGACAGCAATCTGCGCGCACTGAAAAGCCAACCGAATTGGGAAAAGACGGTCATTACGGGCGACTATGACGCTCACGACATGTTGATGATGAAAGGCGCGGGTGGTCCGCACAGCGTCGTCAGCGAATCGATCGAAGAGGCGTTCATTCGCGCCGCGGTCAACATTGCGGTCTCTACCGTCGACCCGGGCCATGCCGGTGAGGAACATCACGTCATCCGGCATGGCCCTCAGGTGAACTACCCAGCATTCGCGATGAGCAAAGAACGATTGCGCAACAAGCTGGTGTCGGCGGTTGCACACCCCTCGCTGCCACTCGCCATTTGCGATCGGGGGAACTGGCGCATCGTCGACACTCGGCAAGAACTCGCCGACTTCTACGAATCCCGTCACGCCAAGATGAAGGTGACGTGGCAGCTCGGCGAGGGGCACACTTATTTCGCAAACGTCGGCAATGGCTTGGTCGGTATTCGACGTTCCGCATTGTCCGCTACAGAATCGGCGAAAAAAGCCGCGCCACGTGCATCGTGACGCGTCTTAGCGCCCGCGCATCGCGGTATTCGCTGCGATTGACCTCGTAGGCCTGTGCGAAGTCGTCGGCCAGCATCGCCTCGACTTCGGCGGCGAAGTCATGATCGATCGTCAAGACCATGATCTCGAAGTTGAGCCGGAACGACCGGTTGTCGAGATTGGCGCTCCCGATCGCCGCCGCCACCTTGTCGATCAGCACGACTTTCTGATGCAGGAAGCCGGGCCGGTAGCGAAAAATCCGCACGCCCGCACGAACGAGATCGTACGCGTAAAGCTTCGATGCCTCGAAGACCACGTAGTGGTCGCGCCGGCTCGGAATCAGGATCCGGACGTCGACGCCGCGCATCACGGCAAGACGCAGCGCGGCGACCACGGCCTCGTCGGGGATCAGGTAGGGCGTCGTAATCCAGATTCGCTCGCGCGCCGCATGAATCGCCTCCACGAAGAACAGTGAACCCGTTTCACCTTTGTCCGCCGGACTCGGCGCCACGACGAGGCAGTGCATGTCGTGCTCGTGCTGCGGCTGGGGTGCTTCGGCCTGCGACGGCTCGAGCTTCGGCAGCCGTTGCGTCGCCCAATGCCAGTCCTCGAGAAAAACGAACTGCACGCTTGCCACGACGGGGCCGCGCATGTCGATATGCGTATCGCGCCAGGGCGAAAGCCGTGGATTCCCGCCGAGATACTCGACCCCTACGTTATGACCGCCGATGAACGCGCGCTCGCCGTCGACGACGACGATCTTGCGGTGGTTGCGGAAGTTGAGCTGAAAGCGATTGACGAAGCGCCGGTTCGTCGCGAACGGGTGAATTTCGACGCCGCCGGCTAGCAGCTCGGCCACATACCGTTGCGGCAGATCGAACGAGCCGATGCTGTCGTAAAGGAAGCAGACGCGCACGCCGTCGCGGACTTTGGCGATGAGCAGGTCCTTCAGCATCTCGCCGAGCTGATCGGCCCGCACGATGAAAAACTGCACGAGCACATAGTGGCGCGCGTTTTCGATCGCATCGAGGATCGCGGCGAACGTCGCATCGCCATTGACGAGCGTGCGCACCACGTTGCCGGGCAGAAAGGGCATGCCGGAAAGGCGCGTCAGCGCGCGCACGACATGGTGCCCGAGCGCGTCGGCGGGGCGGCCCGCGGACGAGGCATGCGTATCCCAGGCGCTCGGATGCGCGCGGGTGCGCAGCAGCTCGTTTTCGAGCCGGCGCGCGTCGACATAGCCCGCGAACTTGCTGCGGCCGAGAAAGAGATAGGGGATCAGCGTGAGATAGGGAACCGCGACGAGCGAGACGGCCCACGCGATGGCGCCTTGTGAAGTGCGCGTGTTCAGAATGGCGTGAATTGCCGCGATGACGCCGAGCGTATGGGCGACAAAGATGAGACTACCCAGCGAGAGCCAGTTGAATTCGAATTGCATGCGTGCGTGAGACTGCCGGTTCGGTCTACTCGGCGACGATCGACGTGCCGCTCGTTCGCATCTTACCGAACACGGCCCAATGAGGGGCGGATCCGCCGCATGCACGAGACCGACGGAAGCCCCGACTGCCGCGCGCAGCCTCGATCAGAGCTCGGGCAGATCGCTCGCCTGGATCAGGAAGACGTTGTCCTCGCCCGCGCTCGTCGGCAGCCAGACGAGATCGAGCCCGCCGAACGCGGCTTCGACGTTCGCACGCTCGTTGCCGATCTCGACGACCAGTACTCCGTCGTCCTCCAACCATGAGCGCGCTTCGCGGACGATGCGGCGCACGACGTCCATGCCGTCCTCGCCGCCGGCAAGCGCAAGCGCCGGCTCGTGACGATATTCGGCCGGCAGCGCCTCCATCGATGCGCGATTCACGTAAGGCGGATTCGCGAGAATGACGTTGTACCGCCGCTCAGGAAGCGGTGCGAAGAGGTCGCCCTCGAAGAGCGCGACGCGATCGTCGAGCCCATAGTCGGCGACGTTGGTGCGCGCCACTTCGAGCGCCTGCGGCGAAATGTCGACCGCGTCGACGTCCGCATTCGGAAATGCTTCGGCGGCAAGAATGGCAAGGCAGCCGGAACCCGTGCAGAGCTCCAGCACGGCCGCGACTTCATCGGGATCGGCGACATAGGGCTGCAGGCCATCCTCGAGCAGCTCGCCGATGAACGAGCGCGGCACGAGCACGCGCTCGTCGACATAGAAGCGCCGCCCGTGCATCCATGCTTCGTTCGTGAGGTAGGCCGCCGGCATTCGCTCGGTCGTGCGGCGCTCGATGACTTGCAGCACCTCCGCGATCTCCGTGTCGAGCAGCCGTGCGTCGAGGAACGGATCCAGCGTATCGAGCGGCAGATGCAGCGTGTGAAGGAGCAGGTAGGCGGCTTCGTCGTAGGCGTTCGCCGTGCCGTGGCCGAAGGCGAGTCGAGCGGCGTTGAAGCGCGATACCGCATAGCGCAGCAGATCGCGCACGGTGGTGAATGGGGTCGTGGGCGTCGTCATCGCCAGCAAGCTCCTCGGTTATGCGCCAGGTCAGGCCACCAGCGCTTCGAGCACGCGCCGGTAGATATTTTTCAGCGGCTCGACGAAGGCGAGCTCGATATGCTCGTCGATTTTGTGGATGCTGCCGTTGGGCGGGCCGAACTCGACCACTTGCCGGCATATGCGCGCGATGAAGCGACCGTCGGACGTGCCGCCCGTCGTCGACAGCGCCGCTGTCACGCCGGTCTCGTCCTTGATTGCTTGCGTGAGCGCATCCGAGAGCTCGCCGCGCGGCGTGAGAAACGGCAGCCCGCTCACGGTCCATTCGAGTTCGTAGACGAGTCCGTGCTTGTCGAGGATCGCATGGACGCGGCGTTGCAGATCCTCGACCGTGCTCGCCGTCGAGAACCGGAAATTGAAGAGCAGTTCGGCACGGCCCGGAATCACGTTGGTCGCCCCCGTTCCGCTGTGCAGGTTCGAGACCTGCCAGGTCGTCGGCGGGAAGTACTCGTTGCCCGCATCCCAATGTTCGTCGACGAGCTCGGCAAGCGCCGGCGCGAGCAGATGAATCGGGTTCTTCGCCAGGTGCGGATAAGCGATGTGGCCTTGCAAACCCTTGATGGTGAGCTTGCCCGACATGGAGCCGCGGCGGCCGTTCTTGATGGTGTCTCCGAGCGTCGCATCCGACGTCGGTTCGCCGACGATACAGTAGTCGAGCGTTTCGCCGCGCGCCTGCAGCGCTTCGACGACCTTGACGGTACCGTCGGTGGCCGGGCCTTCCTCGTCGCTCGTGATGAGGAAGGCGATCGAACCGCCATGGTCGGGATGCGCGGCGACGAATTCCTCGCTCGCGACGATAAAGCCCGCGATCGACGTCTTCATGTCCGCGGCGCCGCGTCCGTAAAGCTTGCCGTCGCGCCGCGTGGGCGCGAAGGGCGGCGATTTCCAGTGCTCGAGCGGCCCGGTGGGCACTACGTCGGTATGGCCCGCGAACACGAGCAGCTTGCCGTTGGCGCCGTCGGTGCCGCGCTTGACAGCCCAGAGGTTGGTGACGCCGTGCGAAGCGATGGTCTCGCAATCGAAGCCGATCGCTTCGAGCCGCTCGATCAGAAGCTGCTGGCAATGCTGATCGTCGGGCGTGACCGATGCACGCGCGATCAGTTCTTCGGTGAGGGCAAGGGTGCCGGACATGAACTCGAACCGTTTCGATAAAAGATGGCTCGACCGCCGGCGGCGGTCGCGAGACCGATGGGCCGATCGGTCAGCTGAAGAGTGACGCGTATTCGTCCGCGGAAAAACCGAGCGACCTGACGCGCCCGTCGACTACGACCACGGGCCGCTTGACGACCGAAGGCTTCTCGACCATCAGCGCGATGGCGCCCTCCACGGTCGCCGCGGCGGCCTTCGCGTCGTCGGGCAGGCCGCGCCAGGTGGTGCCGCGGCGGTTCAGCAGCGACTCGATCGACACGTCCGCAAGCCACGATTTCACGAGCGAAGCGCTGAGGCCCGCTTTCTTGAAGTCGTGGAATTCGAACGGGACACCGCGCGCTTCCAGCCAGGTGCGCGCCTTCTTGACGGTGTCGCAGTTCGGAATGCCATAGACGATCGTTCGCGCTTCGGCACTCATCAGTCGCCCCGCAGCAACTCATTGAGGCCCACCTTCGCGCGGGTCTTGGCGTCCACCTTCTTCACGATGACCGCGCAATAGAGGCTGTGCGTGCCGTCCTTGGACGGCAGGTTGCCGGCCACGACGACCGACCCCGGCGGCACGTAGCCGTAGCTGACCTCGCCCGTTTCACGATCGTAGATCTTCGTGCTCTGGCCGAGGTAGACACCCATCGAGATGACGGAATTCTCGCCGACGATGACTCCTTCGACGACTTCCGAGCGGGCGCCGATGAAGCAGTTGTCCTCGATGATGACGGGATTGGCCTGCAGCGGCTCGAGCACGCCGCCGATGCCGACGCCGCCCGAGAGATGCACGTTCTTGCCGATCTGCGCGCACGAGCCGACCGTCGCCCAGGTATCGACCATCGTTCCTTCATCGACGTAGGCGCCGATATTCGTATAGGACGGCATCAGCACGACGTTCTTCGCGATGAACGAGCCGCGCCGCGCGATAGCGGGCGGGACGACGCGAAAGCCGCCGGCCGCGAAATCTTCCGCGGTGTAGTTCGCGAACTTCGAAGGCACCTTGTCGTAGAACTGCGAGTAGCCGCCGGCCGGCATCGGCGCGTTGTCCTCGAGCCGGAACGACAGCAGCACCGCCTTTTTCAGCCATTGATTGACGATCCATTGGCCGTCCTTCTTCTCGGCGACGCGCAAGACGCCCTTGTCGAGTTGCTCGAGCGCGTGCGCAACCGCTTCGCGCACCTCGGCCGGCGCTGCCTTCGGCGAGAGCTCGGCGCGGCTGTCCCAGGCGTTATCGATGATCTGCTGTAGTTGTTGCGACATGTTCGTGATTTCGCGAAGTGGATATCGGTGAATCGGGCGGGCGCTCGCGCTGGCGCATGCTCACAGCGCGCGGCAGAAGTCGACGATGCGGCCCGCGCCTTCGACGCATTCGCTCACGTCGGCGACGAGCGCGATGCGGACGAAGTCGCGGCCCGGGTTCGTGCCGTGAGCGGTTCGAGCGAGGTACGAGCCCGGCAAAACGGTCACATTATAGTCGGCGTAAAGGCGCCGGGCGAACTCGGTGTCCGAGAGCCCCGTGCGGGCCACGTTGGCCCAGAGGTAGAACGCCGCGTCGGGCATTCGCACGTCGAGCACGTCCGCAAGCATCGGCGTGACGGTCGAAAACTTCCGGACGTACTTCGCGCGGTTCTCGCGTACGTGGATTTCGTCGTTCCAGGCGGCAATGCTGGCCGCCTGGTAGACGGTCGAGAGCGCGGCGCCGTGATAAGTCCGGTAGAGCAGGAATTTCTTGAGCAGAGCGGCGTCGCCGGCCACGAAGCCGGAGCGCATGCCGGGGACGTTCGAGCGCTTGGAGAGACTCGAGAGCACGACGAGCCGCTCGAAGCCGCGGCCGAGCCGATGTGCCGCCTCGAGCGCGCCTAGCGGCGGCGCCGCTTCGTCGAAATAGATTTCCGAATAGCATTCGTCCGATGCGATCACGAACCCGTGGCGATCGGAGAGCGCGAAGAGCTCGCGCCAGTCGTCGAGCGTCAGCACGGCCCCCGTCGGATTGCCCGGCGAGCAGACGTACAGCAGTTGCGTGCGCGCCCAGACGTCGTCGGGCACCGCGCCGTAGTCGCAGGCGAAGTTGCGCGCCGGGTCGCTGTTCACGAAGTAGGGCCGGGCTCCGGCCAGAAGCGCCGCGCCTTCGTAGATCTGGTAGAACGGGTTCGGGCAGAGCACGACGGCGCCTTCGCGCGCACCGTCGACGACGGTCTGCGCGAGCGAGAACAACGCTTCGCGCGAGCCGGAGACGGGCAGCACGTCCGTGGCCGGATCGAGCGGGGGCAGGCCGTAGCGGTTCGTCGCCCAGCGCGCGATCGCCTCGCGCAGCGCGTTCGAGCCGGCCGTGGCCGGATAGCTCGAGAGCGCGTCGAGCGAAGCGACGATCGCCTCGCGGATCAGCGCGGGCGTCGCATGCTTCGGTTCGCCGATGCCGAAGCTGATGTGCGGCCGATCGGCTGGCGGCGTCGCCTCTTTCAGCAGCAGACGCAGCTTTTCGAACGGATAGGGCTGAAGGAGGTCGAGGCGAGGGTTCAGTGCGTTCACGTGGAGCTCGGCGGTGCGAAACGGAACGCGCGACGCCGGCCCGCGTATCGCAACGCGATGCCGGCGCTTGGGCGCGCGCAATCATGAATCTTCGGAAGCCGGGAATTATAGCCCCGCCGGGCTATTCGCCGCCCGCGGAGTTGGCGCG
>JBCNPL010000085.1:0-8465 GCA_039593375.1 Paraburkholderia sp.
CGATGCCGGCCGGACGCGTGCCGCGCTCGGGCAGTGCGTTCCCTGCGCGCGCCAGCTTCGCCGAGAGCGCGAAGTAGCCTGCGAGCGTCGAGCGGCACTGCAACGCGGTCGTCCGCGCTCCGCTCGCCACTTTCGTTCGCCCGCTTGCACGCACGATGTCGTGATCGTCGCGCAATTGCCAGACGATCGTATCGTCTGCGCTCGTACGGGTCGTGAACGCGATCGTGAACGGGCTGTCGACCTTGAACATGCGTGTGCCGTCGCTGCCCGGCGTGTCGGCCTCGAGCGCGTCGCCCTTCGCGGAGGGTGCGGGCATCGGGGTGGCCGAAGCAGACTGCGGCTCGCATGCAATCGAGCCCCTCGCGATTTGCATCGGCCGCGGCGATGCCGCCGCCGACGCTGTGGACTGACTTGCCTGCGTAGCGGATGCGCCCGCGGCGCCGCTCGCTTCGTTATCGGCCTGACTGCGATTGCAGGCGGCGACCATGAGCCATACGAGACTGAGCAACAGCACTCGGGCGCCGCGCGCGGGCGTCGAGCGTGCCGAACGCCTGCCGGCCGAGACGAGAGCCCGGGCGGGAGCGATGCCGAAGTGCATGAGCGCAGCGAGCATGGACAGGAACGCCGTAAAGAAGCGGACTTTCGACTAGATCACATCGTTCCTGTCGCGACTGTTGGGTCGCCAACATTGGTCGGCGGTGTCTCCCAGCGTTTCGCCGGCGCCGATGCCGCGCCATCGCGCAAGCAAGTATGGCGGCGAGCTCGGCAGCCCGAGCTTCGCCGCCGTTGCCGCTATTGCGTCACGTAGCCGGCGGGCGTGGTGACGTGGGACGCCATCGCGGATGCGTTCGTCGATACGACGTAGATCGGCGATTCGGAGAGCGTGAGCGCGATGTGACCGTTGGTGTACGGCATCGTCGCCGCGTTGCCCATTGCATCGAGCACCGTGACCTTGCCCGAAGTGCCGTCGTTGTCGACCTTGAGCGAGTAGGGCACGCTGTACGTCTCGCTGAACCCGGACGACGTGTTCCAGACGGCGTTGTTGTGGGCCCAGAGCGCCGTGACGATCTTCCCGCCGTTCAAGCGCTGAAACGCGTAGCCGTAGACACCCGAGGGAACATCGTTGAGGTACCCGAGCGTGGTCGTGCCGTCGATGATGCGCGTCATCGCGGCGACGGCCATCGCGGCAGGCTTCGGGCTGATGTTGCTGGAGCCGAAGCTGCCCTGCGCGTTCGACAGGTCGAAGAACAGACCGTAGCCGGGGGTGTCCGCGGATGTATCCGACGAATAGAAGACATAGCTCATGTCGACGCCTTCCCCGAGCAGGATCAACTGCGTGCGCGCAACGACGGCGCCGTGCGCGAAGAGTATGTTCTGCGTCGGATAGTTCGGACCGTACGACGCCCCCGTGTCATAGCTGATGCCGGTTTCGGTCGAGAAGAGCTTCGCGCCCGGCTTCAGGTACTTGGTCATCGCGCTGCGCAGCTCACGCATCGATGCGGGCAGCGCGTTGGCCGCCGTCGCCGGTTCCGGATCGGTCGCGAGGCGCTCGGGCGGATGCGAGGGCGAGGTGCCGGCATCGTAGTAGCCATGAACCGAGAGGCCGTCGAGATACTGTCCGATGCCGAGCGGCGCGAGCCGCTCGAGCCACTGCGTGTTCGTGCGCAGCAGCGCATCCGTGACGCCCATCACGACGGCGTTCGGATCCGTCGAATGCAGCCCCGTGTAGGCGGCGCGATACATCGCGACGAAGTTCGCGTCGGAGTCGCGCCACTGCGTCGATCCCGTCCCGTCGGGCTCCCAGGTGAGCTGATAGTAGTTGCTCGACTGGTGCGGGAAGAACGCCGCGCGAATCGCGGCGGAATCGGCCCCGACGCGGCTCGCGTAGTCCTGGAACGCCGCTTCGTTGACAGGCGCGTAACCTTCGGTCTGCGCGCCGGTCGGGCTCGCCCAGCCCGGAATGCCGTCGAGCTGGATCAGACGCATGATGTCGCCGTTGCGGAAGAAGGGCGCGAGCGTGTTCGTGCCGGGCACGAACGTATTCGGGCCGTTCGGCTCCTCCGAATACCAATTGCGGTTGTCGTTGACCCAGGAGAGCCCGAGATCGGTGTAGAGCGGACGATAGCCGTCCCCGCTGCAGCAGGTTTGCCCCGCCACGAGATAGTTGGCCCCCTGGCCGCCGAAGCGATGCTGGTCTTCCCTGGCGAACGCGACGGCCGGCAATGACGGCGATACGTCAGGCAATACGCCGAATGTCGAGATGCCCTTCGGCCGCGTGCCGCGCGAGGGCAACTGGCTGCCTTGGCTCGCGAGCGTCGCCGAGACGGCGAAGTAGCCCGCGAGTGTCGACGAGCAACTGAGCGTGACGGTTTGCGCGCCGCTCGCCACGGGAATGCTGCCGCTCGCGCGCACGACATTCCAGTCGTCGGTGACTTGCCACGCGAGCGTGTCGTTGCCGGCCGCGCGTGTCGTCAATGCAATCGTGAACGGCTTGCCGAGCGCGAACATGCGCGATCCGTCGCTGCCGGGGGTATCGGCTTCGACCGCATCGCTGCCCGCCGCCGCGGTGCTCGGTGCGGAAGGCGCGCCGCAAGTCATCGTCTCGCCGCCAGCGGCGACGATCGGCGTAATCGCGCTTGCGGCGCTCGTTTGCCCGGCGGGATTGGCCGCGGCCGCGGTGCTGTCGCTACCGCCTCCGCCACCGCCGCCGCATGCGGCCAGCGTCACGACGAGGGCGGCAACGGCAGTGCCGCCCGCAAGCCGCGTGGGGTTGATTCGAGAGTGTCGGGGAAGAAGGATCGGGTTGGAGGAGCTCTGAAAATTGAAACGCGAAAAGTCGTTCATTCTGTCGTTGTTGGCTAAGAAGCGCCCCGCGGCGTTGCTGTCGCCAGAAGCGAAGACGAACGCAGGGCGTCGCGCATCGCCGCCAAGACGATGCACGCTGCCGCCTGTCGGCGGCTGTCAACGGGAATTGGCGCGTGGGCTCCGTGCCGCGAAAAAAAGGAAGCCATCCCCGACCAATGGGTGGGGACTGCGGACACGAAGTCACCGATGGAGCAACTGGATCGCGCGCCAGGCGTATGCGAGCGAGAAAGGCCGTGATCGGAATGATGTGCAGCGTGGGAGTCCGACGAAATTCCGACGAGGAGGGAACGACTCGCAGCCGAGAGACTACCGGCTTTCGGCAATTTTCGGCCACTGAAACATCTAGCGCATTTGCGCAGATCATGTGGCGGAAATGCGCGGGCCTATTGGCGGAAGCTTGCTGGGCAAGGCGTGCGCGGTGACGGAAACGGGCGGACGACGCAATGCCGGCGGGGGTCGATGGCCCCCAGGCCGCGGCAATTCTTGCTCGAAGACAAGCGACGAGGACTTTGCGCGCCCAAGAGCCGATCGGCTCGGGCGCGAGCCGCGATGCACCGAGCTCGCCGAGAGTGCCCGATGCTGCGGCGCAATGCCCATCGGCTCGCGCGAGCCGCTCGCGCGCGCCCGTCTTCGGGCATTCAGCAGACGATTGCGCGCAGCGATGACGTGGTTACCAGATGTAAATAGTCGTTCGTTCCGCGAAAGGTCGAATCAATCAAAAATGAGTCAATTATGAAACATCGCATTAGGCATCGCGATATGGTTAGATAATACGAAATAGGAAATTAAGGAATATGTGCCGATGCGGAATGCGATTCGCCGCATTCACGGTGTGTGCGAATGTGGCCTGCGCAACACACTACTTTTCCGCCAACGTCTATCTTCGGTGCGTGCGGTCGTTCGGGGGGAACCCTAGTGTCCCCACCAGAAACGCCCGAGGGGTGCGGCAGCGCAAAAAAGGCCTTCCATCTGCTTTCAGGCCCAACCCTTGCCGCACTCGGTCATATCGGCTCGCACGAAGCCGAATCTCTTTCGCAAGCCGTCTACAAATGGGTGGCTAGGCTTTTTTCGCCAGGGGACGACCACAGCGCCGGTGTCTGCTTTGCCGCTGCGCGCTGGCGTTTTTTTACTAAAAGGTGTGTGAAAGGTTCGGTAATTAATTGGATTTGTCCGATTGGTCCAGGCGATCGCGCAGGGCGGGAGTTAATAGTCGTTGGATTCAGACGACATTCGCCGGAAGAAATCCGCCAACATGTCGCTGAATTGCGTCACGGCGTCCGCAACGCGCAATTGGTCTGTCTATGATGCACTGCAAATTGACCAGGGGGGATGGCCGATATGCAGGCAATGACTTTTGAGGGAAATGCCATGCCTTACGCGAGTAACGCGAGTATCGAACCTGCCATGATGGGTTGGTTGCGTGTTTCGGAGAAGAGCACGCGGTGCGCGACGCGCCGGATCGCGATCGTCCTGTTCGACGGGTTTTCGCTGCTCGGTGCAGGACTCGTCGCTGAAGTCTTCCATGTTGCCAACGAGCTCGTTGCGACGCGTTCGAGCGACGACTGGGTCTACGACGTTTCGTTCCTCTCGGCCGGTGGCGGGAACGTGACCTGCTCCTCTTCGGTGAGAGTCTGGACCGACGGGCTCGATGCTCGCCATTTCAATGGTTTCGACGCGCTCTTCGTGGCGGGCGGCAAGGGCGCCCAAGCCGCGGCGAGCGATGAGCGGCTGATCGGCTGGCTGCGCCGCGTCCATGTGAAAACCGCGAACGTCCGTTCGATCGACGAGGGTCGCGCGTTGCTCGAGGCGGCCGGCATTGCCAATCGCGATAGCGAGCATCAGTTCAATAGCTATCTTCGCCAGAACGGGCGCGAGACGCCGCCGGTCGATACGAGCGATCGCCTTGCGCCGATGAAGGGTGCGCTGACGATGGTGAAGCGCGATCTCGGCCTCGATATTGCGCGCAGTGTCGCTGAACGGCTGATGCCCGGCTCCAGCGCGCGATTCGTGCCGCTTCTCGGCGACGCGGGCGCGGCGAGCGCCGGCGACAAGATTCGTGCGGCGGCGCGCTGGCTGCAGGACAACTGCGAGCGACCGATTTCGATCGCGGACGCGGCTCAGGTCGCCGCGATGAGCGAGCGCAACTTCCTGCGCCGCTTCAAGCTCGAGCTCGGTATGACTCCTTCGGACTACCTGCTGCAGGCGCGGCTTGCCATTACGTGCAGCCTGCTCATCGATTCCGAACTGCCGGTGGACAAGATCGCGCGACGCAGCGGCATGGGTAACGGCGATCGTCTCGCGAAGATTTTCCGCAAACGGATGATGATTTCGCCGACCGAGTTCCGAATGCAAAGTCGCCGCGAAGCGGGCGGCTGAGAAGGGAGTGATGGCATGAGGTCTCAGGAACAACGATACGGCAATGGGGCACGCAGCGGCCCGGAGGCAACTCTGGCCGCTCACGCTGGCGTGGTGCCCACGCCGTGCAAGCGGCTCGTCCCCGTCGTGCTGGCGGGCGGCTCCGGAACGCGATTGTGGCCGATGTCGCGCGAGCACTATCCGAAACAGCTCATCGACGTCGTCGGCTCGGACAGCTTGCTGCAGGCGACCGTACGGCGCCTCGACGGCTTTCCCGACTGCTGGGAGATGGATGATTCGCCGATCGTCGTCTGCGGCGGAGAGCACTGCTTCATCATCGACGAACAGTTGCGTCAGAGCGGGGTCAGCCCGCGGCTCATCGTGGAGCCGGCGCGCCGCGATACCGCGCCCGCGTTGACGCTCGCGGCGGCGCGCGCGTGCGCCGACGAAGGCGACGATGCGATTCTCGTCGTGATGCCGGCCGACCACTCGATCGCGGATATCGCCGCGCTGCAAGCCGCGATCGAGCTTGCCGCGCAATACGCGGAACGTGGCGCGATCGCGACGCTCGGCGTGCCTCCCACTCGGCCCGATACGGGCTTCGGCTACATCCGCGTCGGCGATGCGCTCGGCGATGGCGCGCACGAAATCGGCCGCTTCGTCGAGAAGCCGGCTGCCGAACTCGCCGCCCAGTATGTTGCCGCGGGCAACTATTGGTGGAATAGCGGCATCTTCATCATGCGGGCCTCGGTCTGGCTTCAGGCGCTGCGCGCGTTCAGGCCAGAGATGCATGAAGCCTGTCTCGCCGCGGTGGCGGGCGGCACGACGCGCGGGGAACGTTTCGATCCGGCGCCCGAGGCATTCGAGCGCGCGCCGGCCGATTCGATCGACTACACGGTGATGGAGCGGCTCGGCTCGGACGATTCGCCGTTCCGCGGCGTCGTGATTCCGCTCGATGCCGGCTGGTCCGACCTCGGCTCATGGGACGCGGTCTGGGACGCGCTCGACAAGGACGCGGAGGGCAACGTCGCGCGCGGACGCGTCGTTTTCGAAGGCGCGACATCGACCTACGCGCATTCGGCGGGCAGGCTCGTCGCTTGCGTCGGTACATCGAATGTCGTCGTCGTCGAGACGCCCGATGCGGTACTCGTCGCGGACCGCTCCCACGTGCAACGCGTGAAGGGACTC
The DNA here is from genome assembly GCA_039593375.1 of Paraburkholderia sp. Taxonomy (GTDB): domain Bacteria; phylum Pseudomonadota; class Gammaproteobacteria; order Burkholderiales; family Burkholderiaceae; genus Trinickia. The sequence continues at coordinate 6,409 of JBCNPL010000085.1, forward strand.
GTGGCGCGCATCAAGGCCGACCGTGCGCCCGAGGCGGACGCCCATCGCAAGGTACACCGCCCCTGGGGCTTTTACGACTCGATCGATCAGGGCGATCGATTCCAGGTGAAGCGCATCGTCGTTTCGCCCGGCGCGCGCCTGTCGTTGCAGATGCATCACCACCGTGCCGAGCACTGGGTCGTCGTGCGAGGGACGGCGCTCGTGACGCGCGGCGACGAGCAGTTCCTGCTGAGCGAGAACGAGTCGACGTACATCCCGCTCGGCGTCCGCCATCGACTCGAGAATCCGGGGAAGGTGCCGCTCGAAATCATCGAGGTCCAGTCGGGCGCCTATCTCGGTGAAGACGACATTGTCCGCTTCGACGATCAATACGGGCGATGCGCGGCGCAAGCCGTCCAAGAAGGCAACAACGGCAGCAATCAAGACGGCACTGGTTCGAAGGCGCATTGATGCATTGATGCACCCTCGGATCTCCGGAGTATCGATATGCGTGACCTACAAGGCTTATTCGCGCGGCTCATCGATGTCGCGCTCATCATCGCGACGGCGGTGCTGGCCTCGGAAATGCGGTTTTCGGGCTGGGCCCATCGGGGCTTCACCGATGCGTTCGCGCTTTTCACCGCCGCGTTCGCGCTCGTCCTGTTCCCCGTGTTCGGGGTCTATGAATCGTGGCGCGGCCGTTCGAAGCGCGTGCTGGCGGGGCAAGTCGCGCTTGCGTGGCTCGTCGTGCAGGCGTGCGCGCTGATGGTGATGTTCTCGCTGCGGCAGATCGATTTCGTCTCGCGCCTCTGGTTCGCGTATTGGACCGCGCTCGCCGGCGGCCTCTTGATCGCCTACCGGCTCGCCTCGCATGCGGTGCTTGCGCGCCTGCGCCACGCGGGCATGAATCTGCACCAGGTCGCGCTCGTCGGCTCGGGCCGCCACTGCAACGCGATTCTGCGCCGCATTCAGGCGGCGCCGGCCACGGGTTTTCGGGCCGCGGCCATCTACGTGCCTAAAGCGAACGGCGAAGCGCAAACGCTCGAAGGCGCCTCGACCGACGCATCCGCCGCGCTGCCGCCGCTCGGCCTGCCGTTCGCTTTGCGCGCGACGAGCGCCTACGCGCGGATGGATGCTTCCGCCCGGCCCGAGCGGGCCGTGGCCGCGGCCGCCTCGAGCGGGTCGGACGCGCCGATGCAACGCTTCGACGATATCGAGTCGTTCGCGCAATACATTCGCACGAGCGACGTCCACGAGCTGTGGCTTGCGTTGCCGCTCTCCGAGGAGCGCACGATCCTTTCGATCGTCGGCGAGTTTCGCAACGACCTCGTGAACATCCGCTTCATGCCCGACGTCCGCTCGCTCGCGCTCTTCGATACGAGCGGCATCATCGATCTGCTCGGCGTGCCGGCGATCAATCTCATCGCCTCCCCGCTCTCGCCGAGCGCGATGATGAAGAAGGAGCTTTTCGATCGCGTCTTCGCGGCGTGCGCGCTGATCGGCCTCGCGCCGTTGATGATCGCGATCGCGATCGCCGTCAAGCTCTCTTCGCCGGGCCCGGTCTTCTTCAAGCAAAAGCGCAAGGGCGCCGACGGACGCGTATTCACGATCTACAAGTTCCGCTCGATGCGGCTGCACGTCGAGGAGCCCGGCGTCGTCAAGCAGGCCGTGCGGCACGATCCGCGCGTGACCAAGCTGGGTGCGTTCTTGCGCCGCACGAGCCTCGACGAGCTGCCGCAATTCATCAACGTGTTGAAGGGCGACATGTCGGTGGTGGGCCCGCGCCCGCATGCGCTCGAGCACGACGATCTCTATCAGAAGGTCGTCGCCGGTTACATCCACCGCTATCGCATCAAGCCCGGCATCACGGGCTGGGCTCAAATCAACGGCTATCGAGGCGAAACGGATCGTATCGAGAAGATGGAGAGGCGCGTTGCGCACGATCTGTACTACCTCGGTAACTGGTCGTTCGGGCTCGATATGCGGATCATCGCCGCGACCGTCGTCAAGGGGCTGATCCATACCAATGCCTACTGACTCTGATGGTCGACCAAATGGCGCGGCTTTCCCGGTAGGCG
>JBCNPL010000086.1:0-8462 GCA_039593375.1 Paraburkholderia sp.
CGAAGTGAGCCAGCGCGTATGCGTGCGGCGCACGGTCTCGGCCAGGGCATCGACGATCGCGCCGTAGCGCGCCACATAGCCGAGCGCCGGCAACCCATGCTCGTCGCGCTCGATCAGCGTGCGGCCAAAGCGGCCGCGCTCGGAAACGTGGATGCGCTCGATCGCATGGGCGTTGGCGGGCCACGCCGAGAGCGGCTCGAGCAGCATGCGGCTGCCTTCGGAAACGGCGATCGCGCGCGGATCGGAGGCCGCGTCGGCCGGCTCTCGCGCATCGACGAGCGCGACACTGAGCGCCGTGCTCGCGCTGCGCCGCGCGAGCCATGCGGCGAGCGCGAGGCCCACCGGGCCCGCGCCGACGATCGTCACGTCGAAATCGTCCACGGCTTTCGAGGAAGAGAGAGGCTCGTTTTCACTCATCGCTCGGTACTCACGGTTGTCCGGGTCCATCGAAGAGAGTCCGCGATCGGCTGCAATCGGCCTTGCGCTTATTCCGCACCGGCTTGGCCGTTGCGCATCAGCGCCTCGATTTCGTCGGCGCCGACCGGCACGTCGCGCGTGATGAGCTCACAGCCGTCTTCGGTCACGATCGCGTCGTCCTCGATCCGGATGCCGATGTTCCAATAGCGCTCGGGTACGTCGTCCGCGGCGCGCACGTAGAGCCCCGGCTCGATCGTGAGCGCCATCGAAGGGCGCAGCGTTCGCCAGGGCAATGCGCCTTTCTCGTCGCGTACCGCGCCGCGCTCGCGATAGTCGCCGCAGTCGTGCACGTCCATGCCGATCCAGTGCCCCGTCCGATGCATGTAAAAGCGCGCGTAGGCGCGCTCGGCGATCACATCGTCGACCGACGAGAACTTGTCGCGCGCAATGATCCCCGTATCGAGCAATCCCTGCGCGAGCACGCGCACGGCGGCCTCGTGCGGCGCTTCGAAGTTCACGCCGGCGCGCGTCGCGTCGATGGCCGCCTGTTGCGCGGCCAGCACGATATCGTAAAGCTCGCGCTGCGCCGGTGAGAAACGTCCGTTTGCCGGAAACGTCCGCGTGATGTCCGACGCGTAGCCGTCGAGCTCGCAGGCGGCGTCGATGAGCACGAGGTCGCCGTCGCGCAGGACCGCATTGCCGGCGGGGTAGTGGAGCACGCAGGCATTGGCGCCGGCCGCGACGATGGAGCCGTAAGCCGGCGATTGCGCGCCGCGGCGCCGGAACGTGTAGAGCAGCTCGGCTTCGAGCTCGTACTCGCGCATGCCGGGACGACAGGCCGCCATCGTCCGCCGGTGCGCCTCCGCCGAAATCCGAGCGGCGCGCCGCATCAGCGCAAGCTCGTGCTCGTCTTTGACGAGCCGCATATCGTCGAGAAGCGGCGTGATGTCGACGAGCGAGGCGGGCGGCGCGACGCCGCTTCGACTTTGCGCGCGCACCGCGTCGAGCCAGCCTCGCACCTGTGAGTCCAGTTCGGCCGAGCGGCCAAACGCGTAGTGAAGAGCCGGCGCATCGGCGATGAGGCGCGGCAGCTCCTTATCGATCTCCTCGATCGGGAACGCCGCGTCGAATCCGAACGCCTCGCGCGCCGCTTCGGGACCATAGTGGAAGCCTTCCCAGGTTTCGCGCTCGGCGTTTTTCGACCGGCAGAACAGAATCGAGGCCGGTTCGCCAGCCCGCGCGCCGGCATCGAGCACGAGGAGCGCCTGCGGCTCGGAAAAGCCCGTCAGGTAATAGAAATAGCTGTCGTGGCGGTACGGGTAGTCCGTATCGCGGTTGCGCGGGACTTCGGGCGCCGTGGGAACGACGGCGACGCCGCCGCCGGCCGCACGCAGCGCGGCCAACATGCGTTCGCGGCGCGCTCGATAGACGGCGACGGCGATAGAGGATTCGGTCGGCTCATTCATCGCGCGATTGTACCGCCCTATTCGGAGATGCTTTCTTCGCGCGAGCTTCGCGACGAGCGGCGCGGGAGGCCGCCGGCAATGGCCGAGGCCGGCCGGGCGGCGCGAGCTGTTGCGTCCTGCCGACACCGAGACGCGCGCAGGGACCGGGCGGGCCGATATTATGGCGGGTACGCCCGCGATTATGATCGTGGGCGACGGTATACTCTCGGTCGCACTCCAGAGAAAGCAGATGATCAAACTAATCGGTTCGCTCGCGAGTCCTTTCGTGCGCAAAGCGCGCATCGTGCTCGCAGAAAAGAAGATCGACTACCAGCTGGTGCTCGAAGACGTCTGGGCGCCGGATACGACCATTCATACGTTCAATCCGATCGGCAAGGTGCCATGCCTCGTCATGGAGGATGGAGAGGCCGTCTTCGATTCGCGCGTCATCTGCGAATATGTCGATACGCTTTCGCCGGTCGGCCGGCTCATTCCGCAATCGGGCCGCGAGCGTGTCGAAGTGCGCTGCTGGGAGGCGCTTGCCGACGGTGTGCTGGAGGCAGCCGTGCTGGTCCGGCTCGAATCGACGCTGCGCAGCGAGGGCGAGCGCAGCGCGAGCTGGGTCGCGCGGCAGCAACGCAAGATCGACGAGGGGCTCGATGCCATCTCGCAGGGGCTCGCGGGCAAGCCCTGGTGCTCGAACAACCACTTCTCGCTCGCCGATGTCGCGGTAGGCTGTGCGCTCGGTTATCTCGATTTCCGCATGCCTGAACTCGATTGGCGCGAGAAGCATTCGAATCTCGACAAGCACTTCGCCAAGCTTTCGCAACGCCAGTCTTTCATCGATACGATTCCTGCCTGAGCCCGCAGCCCGATCGCCGCTCCCGTAACGGCGCGCCCGATCGCACGCCGGGCCGTACTCTCTCGCAAGGAGAACGCATGCGCGAAAGGACCGACGCGTCGTCTCCGGGCCCGGGCCTCGCGGGCCAGACCGGCGTTGGCCGGGCCGGGCGGCGGCTTTCGTCCGTGACAAGAGCCGGCCGTCTGCTCGTCGGGGCCGTCTCGCTTGCGCTCGTCGTACTTTTTGCGTTCGTGTGGGAGCTTGCATCGCGGCACGGATGGATCGACCCATTCTTCGTCTCGCGCCCCTCGGCGGTTGCCTATCAGCTCTTCGACTGGTGGCGCGGCGGCACGTCGAACGGGCCGCTTGCCGTCCATATCGGCGTGACGCTCGCGGAAGCGGCGCTCGGATTTGTGGCCGGATCGGTTGCCGGCGCGGTTTGCGCCTTTCTCTTTCGTGCCGGCACGCTGCGCGGCGACGTCTTCGCTCTATTCGTATGGTTTTTGCGGCCGGCACCTATCGTCGCGCTCGCGGCGGCGCTCGCGCTCGGACTCGGCTTCGGGGTCGCGGCGAGAGTCGCGTTCTCGGCGGTGCTGGTGTTTCTCATCGCCTGCGCGGACGCACGCGCGCACCGGCCGGCGTTCGAGACGCTGCGCTGGCGCTGCGCGTTTGCGCTCGCGGGCGCCGTGCTCGGCGAATGCTTCGTCGCGCGCTCGGGGCTCGGTTTTCTGATCGCCCGCGCGGTCCGTCAGTTCAATGCGAGCGGCGTCTATGCGGCGCTCGTCGTCCTCGTCGCGATGGCGTGTGTCGTCGACTTGCTTGCCGCCACGGTTCAGCATGGGTGGCGGCGATATGCCCGGCTCGAGGACGGCCCGCCCGATGCGCGATAGGCAGTCGACGGGGAACGGACGATCGAAACGATATCGCCGCGAGCGTGTGCTCAAGGCAGCGCCGGCGCGAGTGCCTTTGGCGCAAATGAATCGCTGCGCGCCAGGGGCCACCACTTCTCGTAGAGCGAGTAGCGGTAGTTGCCGTTGACGAGGTCGTTCGGCTCGAGATACTTGAGCAGGTGCGCCATCAGCCGCACCTCGTGCGATGACACGCGGCGGACGATGTGGTGCGCGCGCAATTGCGACGGGTGGTCGATGCCCGCCGCCTGGATCAGCTCGCGCAGCGCGTGGAGCGTGTTGCGGTGGTAGTTGTAGACGCGCTCGGACTTGTCGGGCACGACGAGCGCGCGCTGGCGCACCGGGTCTTGCGTCGCGACGCCGGTCGGGCAGCGTCCCGTATGGCAGGTTTGCGCCTGGATACAGCCGACGGCGAACATGAAGCCGCGCGCCGAGTTGACCCAGTCGGCACCGATCGCGAGCGTGCGCGCGATATCGAAGGCCGTGATCATCTTGCCGCTCGCGCCGATGCGGATCCGGTCGCGCAAGCCGACGCCGACGAGCGTGTTGTGCACGAGCAGCAATCCTTCTTGCAGCGGCACGCCGATGTGATCGGTGAACTCGAGCGGCGCCGCGCCCGTGCCGCCTTCGGCTCCATCCACGACGATGAAGTCCGGCACGATTCCCGTTTCGAGCATCGCCTTCGCGATGCCGAAGAACTCCCACGGGTGGCCGATGCACAGTTTGAACCCGGTCGGCTTGCCTCCCGACAAGGTTCGCAGTCGCTCGACGAATTCGAGCAGCCCGCGCGGCGTCGTGAACTCGCTGTGCGCGGCTGGCGAGACGCAGTCGCGGCCCATCGGCACGCCGCGCGCCTCGGAGATCTCGGGCGTGACTTTCGCGGCCGGCAGCACACCGCCGTGTCCGGGCTTCGCGCCCTGCGAGAGCTTGATCTCGATCATCTTGACTTGCGGATCGCTTGCTTGCTTCGCGAACTTGTCGGGATCGAAGCCTCCGTCGTCGCGGCGGCAGCCGAAATAGCCCGACGCGATTTCCCAGATGATGTCGCCGCCATGCTCGCGGTGATACTTCGAGAGCGAGCCTTCGCCCGTATCGTGCGCGAAGCCGCCTCTTTTGGCGCCGAGATTGAGCGCGCGGATCGCGTTGGCCGACAATGCACCGAAGCTCATCGCCGAAACATTGAAGATCGACATCGAGTACGGTTTGGCACGTTCCGGACCGACGACGATGCGAAAGTCGTGGCTCTCGAGCTTCGTCGGGGCGAGCGAGTGACTGATCCACTCGTGTCCGACCGCTCGCACGTCGAGCTCGGTGCCGTAAGGCCGGCTGTCGGGCTCGTTTTTCGCGCGTTGATAGACGATGCTGCGCTGGGCGCGCGAGAACGGTTTTTCCTCGGTATCGTCCTCGACGAAGTACTGGCGGATCTCGGGGCGGATGAATTCGAAGAAGAAGCGCAGGTGGCCCGCGATTGGATAGTTGCGCAGAATGCTGTGGCGTTGCTGCCGCAGATCGAAGGCGCCGAGCGCGATCAGCGCGAGCGGCGCGAGCAACCACAACCACGAGATCCAATGTTTCGCGGCGAACAAGGCGCATGCCGCGGCGAGCAGTAGCGCGCACCAGACGGCGAAGTAGCGTCGAGAGAACATCGGGGCTCCTGGGCGGCGCGGCGGTAGCCGCTCAAAAGTCCGTGATTTTAATCGGGTCCGGTGTCAGACCGTTTGCAATTGAGCGGCAAATAGATTTTTCGCAGTCTCGGCGGACGCGCCCGCTTTTTCGATAATGCCGCCCCCCAGGCAAACTTCGCCGTCGTAAAGCACTGCCGATTGACCGGGCGTGACAGCCCATTGCGGCACGTCGAACGCAAGCGCGAACGGCGCGTCCGCGCCTGGCGCCCGCGTCTCGCCGGCGAAGGTGCAGGCAGCATCGGCCTGGCGATAGCGCGTCTTGGCCGCGAGCCGCGCGCCGCCTTTGGGCGCTTCCCCGGCAACCCAGCTGACGTTGCCGGCCACCAGCGTTTGCGACAGTAGCCAAGGATGATCGTGACCCTGCACGACATAGAGCGTGTTCGCGGCCATGTCCTTGCCGGCGACGAACCATGGCTCGCCGCTGCCCGTCTTGCTGCCGCCGAGGCCGATGCCCTTGCGCTGTCCGAACGTATAGAACGCGAGCCCGATATGCTCGCCGACCACCGATCCGTCCGGCGTTTTCATCGGCCCCGGGCGGGTCGGGAGATAGCGGTTGAGGAACTCGCGGAACGGCCGCTCGCCGATGAAGCAGATCCCCGTCGAGTCCTTCTTCTTCGCATTGGGCAGGCCGATTTGCTCGGCGATCGCGCGCACCTGCGTCTTCGGAATCTCGCCGAGCGGGAAGAGCGTTTTCGAAAGCTGCGCCTGATTGAGCCGGTGCAAAAAGTAGGATTGATCTTTCGTATGATCTATCGCCTTCAGCAACTCGAAGCGGCCGTCGACTTCGCGCACGCGAGCGTAGTGGCCCGTCGCGATCGTTTCCGCGCCGAGCGACATCGCATGATCGAGGAACGCCTTGAACTTGATTTCGGCGTTGCAGAGCACGTCGGGGTTCGGCGTGCGGCCCGCGGAGTACTCGCGCAGGAACTCGGCGAAGACGCGGTCCTTGTACTCGGCCGCGAAGTTGACGGCCTCGACATCGATGCCGATCAGGTCCGCGACGGAGACGACGTCGATCCAGTCCTGCCGCGTCGAGCAGTACTCGCTGTCGTCGTCGTCTTCCCAGTTCTTCATGAAGAGGCCGACGACTTCGTAGCCCGCTTCCTTGAGAAGCCATGCGGTCACCGACGAATCGACGCCGCCCGACATTCCCACTACGACTCTTTGCTTGCTCATTGATTCATTCGCTGCTTAGGCGGTCTTGCGACCGATCGATTGGCCGATCGGTGCCGACCGGCGTCATTGCGCGCCCGCGGGCCCGACCGAATGCGTGTGCACGAAGTCGAGCGGAAAACGTCGGCCCGCGAGGTAATCCTCGAGCGAGCGCAGCACGAGCGGCGTGCGATGCCTTGCACGGCAGGCGCGCAACTCGTCGGCCGTGAGCCAGAGCGCGCGGACGATGCCCTCGTCGAGCTCGCGCGCGCTGTGTTCGGCTTCGCTCGCCCCGCAAAACGTGAAACGCAGGTACGTTGCGCCGCCACCCGGCTTGCCGATGTAGGTCATGTACGCGCCGACGAGCGCCTCCGGTGCGAACGCATGCGCCGTTTCCTCGAGCGTCTCGCGCATGACCGCCTCGACGAGCGTTTCGCCGGCTTCGAGATGTCCGGCCGGTTGGTTGATCCGCAACCCATCGGCCGTTTCCTCCTCGACGACGAGAAATCGACCGTCGCGCTCCACGACGGCCGCCACGGTCACATGAGGCGTCCAGCGTTCGTGTTTCATGGGTGCGTATTTTACCGTCTGCCGAAGAAGCCTGCCCAACGCGCCGGCAGGCACGAAACAGGTTCGATCACCGCCGGCCGGCGGCAACGGATCGTCGTCGACCGTCGATCCGAACCGATTTCGTTCTCGCCGCGCAACTTCGGTTAAAGTGACGCTTCAGCGCGCCTCGAGCGATGAGCCGATAGTCCGCCGGAAAGGGCCGCGGCATTCGATTCGGGTGCGTTCGTACCGAATGAGTCGTGCAAGCCGTGTATCTCGAGACGAGCCGGCGCAGCATCGTCGGCCTGTCTTCATTCTTCGCAGCATGTGAACAACGAGAAGGTGAGGAGGATTCCACGATGCATATCGGAGTGCCAGCCGAGACGCGCGCGCACGAAGCGCGCGTGGCCGCGACGCCCGAGACGATCAAGAAGTACGTCGCCGCGGGGCATCGCGTCACGGTCGAGCGAGGGGCGGGCAGCGCCGCGAGCATCACCGACGAGGCGTTTGCCGCCGCCGGTGCCGAGCTCGTCGATGCCGCGACTGCGTTCGGCGCCGAGCTCGTCCTCAAGGTCCAATCGCCCGTCGAAAGCGAGCTCGCGACGATGAAGCGCGGCGCCGTGCTCGTCGGGATGCTCGAGCCGTTCAATACCGAGAACGCTTCTCGTCTTGCCGCGGCGGGCCTTACGGCCTTCGCGCTCGAAGCCGCGCCGCGGACCACGCGCGCACAAAGCCTCGATGTTCTCTCCTCGCAGGCCAATATCGCCGGCTACAAGGCGGTACTGATCGCCGCCGATCTTTACCCCCGCTTTTTGCCGATGCTGATGACGGCTGCCGGCACGGTGAAGGCCGCGCGCGTGCTCGTGCTCGGCGCGGGCGTGGCGGGGCTGCAGGCGATCGCGACCGCGCGTCGGCTCGGCGCCGTCATCGAGGCGTCGGACGTTCGGCCGGCCGTGAAGGAGCAGATCGAATCGCTCGGCGCCAAGTTCATCGACGTGCCTTACGAGACGCAGGAAGAGCGCGAAGCGGCGGAGGGAGTGGGCGGCTACGCGCGGCCCATGCCGGCGAGCTGGCTCGCACGCCAGGCCACGGCGGTGCACGAGCGCGCGAAGCAATCGGACATCGTCATCACGACGGCGCTGATTCCGGGGCGCGACGCGCCCACGTTGATTTCGGCCGAGACGGTCGAGGCCATGCGTCCCGGCTCCGTGATCGTCGATCTCGCCGCGGGCCGCGGGCCCGAGTTGCCCGGGGAACCGGGCACACGTGGCGGCAACTGCCCGTTGACCGAGCCCGACAAGGTCGTGACGAAGCACGGCGTGACGATCGTCGGGCATACGAATCTGCCGGCGATGGTGGCGGCCGATGCATCGTCGCTCTACGCGCGCAATGTGTTCGACTTCCTGAAACTGATCGTGACGAAGGAGGGGGCGCTCAACATCGACATGGCGGACGACATCGTCGC
>JBCNPL010000087.1:0-8421 GCA_039593375.1 Paraburkholderia sp.
GCTGATCGGACGGAGCGGGCCGCGTGACGGCGAAACCCGTCAGATCCGATGCGCTCGGCTCCACCGAAGCAACCGAGGGAACCGGCGGCGCGGCCGGCTTCGCCGGCGCCGGTTCGGGGCGCCGAGACGCCATTGGCGCGGGCGGCTGCGGAGCGGGTGCGGACTGCTTCGCCAATGCCTGCGGCGATGGCTGAGGCGCTGTCGGCGCGGGCGGTTTGACGGCTGGCGGCGTGGCGGGCGAAGGCGATGCAGCAGCCGTTTTGGGCGCTCCCGAGGGTGCATTCGCCCCTGGGGACGGCGCCGGCGTGGCGGTGGCGATTCCCTCGCCCGCCTGGGCACGACGGGCCTCGGCCTCGCGGCGATTCGCCGCTTCGTCGGAGGCGCCACCGTTGCCACTCTGTACGCTGCCCTCGGCCATACGCTGGGTGGCTTGCTGCGTTCGAGTCGATGCGTCGTCGTGACGATGAAGCAAGACGGCACCGCCGTACAGAACGACGAATGCAACAAGCGCAAGCGCGGTGCCGCTCTTCAACCCCCATTGCCGACCGCCCGCCGACATGGGCGGATGCATGTCGCGATAAGACGAATCGAAGTCGGCCGCGAAAAGCGGCGTCGGGCGGGACGCCCAAAGTGCGTCGCCGAGAGGCAGATCCGCGCCCGCACTCTTCGGCAACTCCTCGCGCGAGGCAGCCGGCCGCTCACCACGGAGCGCGATCCGTGCATGCGTGCCGCAATGTGGACAAAAGGAAACGGGCTCGTCTATTTGACCTCCGCAACGCGCGCACGTTGCCGGAAAATGCGGGCCCTCCCGAGGTTCGCTGCGCATTGTCTTCCCCTAATACGCATTCGGCGGCGGCCCCGCGTCTCGCATCTGCGAGGTATGCGACGGCGCCGACCCAGCGAGTCGCGCAGGCCGCACGGTAACTTTTGCAGACGTGGGCATTACTACCGACTCTCGAAGGTTTGATCACGCGGCCAATATCGGCCAGCGGTGGGAACGCGTCAAGGCAACTTGCAAAACCGCATCAGCGTCGATCCGCCAGAAGCTAGAAGATCGCCGCAAGTCGATCGTCGCCCATTTGGCTCGCGCTCGCCCCCAAAATCCATGAGACGAAACGGTGCGCGCGCTGTTCCCAATCGATACATTGCGTTACGCGCGCTTACGCGCCGTCACATGCGGCGTTTGTCAACGAGGCCGATTGAGGAGCAGCGCCCGATATTCGCTCGGGGTAATACCGACGGTCGCCTTGAACTGCCGCGTGAACGCGCTGTGATCGGTATAGCCGCAAAGCGCGGCCACATCGGTCACTTTATCGCTCGAGACAAGCAGCGCGGTGGCCGCGTCCAGGCGCGTCTTGAGCAACACCTGGCGCGGCGTCAGATGAAAGACCTTGTGGAAATACCGCTCGAGTTGCGCCACCGACATGCCGGCCTTCTGGGCCAATTGCGCCATGTTGAGCGGCTCTCTGTAGTTCTCCTGAATATGCTGGACGATCGCCGCGAGCCGCGAATACGCGGGATGCGTCTTCTCGCTTGCCTTGAGGTCGCGCGAAATGCCGGCCACGCCGACGATCTCACCCGCGGCGTTACGCAGGGGCACCTTCGATGTCAGGCACCAGCCCGGCTGGCGTCCCGGATACAGGTGCAGTTCCAACTGATCGAGTATCGCGGGCCCGCCGTCGATGATGGCCTTGTCCTGAGCCATATAGACGCTGCCGAAGCGGCTCGGAAAGACCTCCTCGGTCGTCTTGCCGATCAGCGCGCGCTTCTCCTTGCTGCCGCAACGCGAAGCGAGGGTGCGATTGACGAGCGCGTAGCGCGTTTGCTCGTCCTTGACGAAGAACACCACGTCCGGCAACGCGTCGAAGACAGGCTCGAGCTGTTCGAAGAGCGGCAACATCTCGGAGAGAGTCGTGACCGCGGGCACATCGGGCAAGGAAAGCATCGGCGTCATCGTCCGGGTCGCGCGAACTCGCGCGTCGCACGCGAAAAAATCGGAAAGTGCCTCGATTATAGGGGTGCGCAACCCACATCAGGCAGCAGGCGGCGCGGCCCAAAGACGCGCCGGAACGTACGGCGCAACGTCGATGGGCGCCTCGGTCCCGAAGATTTGCGCCGCAAGCAGTTTCGCCGTTGCAAGGGAAGTCGTCACGCCAAGCCCTTCGTGCCCCGCCGCGATCCAGACGCCGGCCGGGCGCGCGTCCGCCGGCACGGGCCCGATCAACGGCAGGCCGTCCGGCGTCGCGGCGCGAAAGCCCGTCCAGGCCCGCAGCGCGTTGAGCCGCGACAAACCCGGCAGATAGCGCTCGCAGCGCGCAAGCATTTGCGCGAGCACGGCGACCTCGACTTCGGGATCGGTCGTGTCGAACTGCCGCGACGAGCCGAGCAGCAACTGTCCTGTCGGCCGCGCCTGCGCATTGAAGGCGACCGACGTTCCCCCCGCTTGATGTGCGCTCTTGATGTAGCCGAGCTCGAGCAATTGATGCGATATGAAGCCTGGGTAGCGCTCGGTGATGACGAGGTGCCCCTTCTTGGGTCTGAGCGGCAATGAAGGAATCAGTCGCGTCGCGGCCAGGCCGTTCGCGACCACCACGAGATCGGCGCTGATGCGCGCGCCGTCGGCGAGCGTCACGGTGCGCGCTTCGACCGCCACGACCTCACTTTCGGTCCTCAGCGTAATGTTTCGGTGTCCTGACGATTCGGCCAGCAGCCATTGTGCCGCGCGCGGAGCATAGACGATGCCGTCGTCTTCGACGAGCAGCGCCCCGACGAGCGATGGCGCAAGCTGAGGCTCGCATTGGCGCAGCGCCGCCTCGTCGAGCAAGTACGCCGCCACGCCATGCGCCGCGAACGCCGCGTGAAGCGCATGCGCCGCTTGCCATTCCTCGTCGTCAGCCGCGACCCAGAGCGTGCCGCAGCGGTGAAACGCGTCGTCGAGCCGAAGTCGCGGGGCAAGCTCGAGCCATAGATCGCGCGAGTACCGCGCGAGGGCGAACTCGGCCGGCGTGTCGTTCATGACGACGATATGCCCCATGCCCGCCGCGGTGGCTCCGCAGCCGATGCCACACGCCTCGAATACTTCGACTTTCATGCCGCGCGCGGCGAGTTCGGCGGCGCACGCGGCGCCGACGATGCCCGCCCCAACCACGAGCGCATCAGCCGTCATGTGGTACGCGCATCGGGGATCCCCCATGCGAACGGATCGTCCTCTTCGAAGCAGAGTTTGCCCTCGGCCATGATATGCGCGCGCCCCGTGATCGTAGGCACGATGGCGGGTGAAGCGCCCGCTTCGACGCCGATCGTGCCCGCACCGGCCCGCGCTCCACTCGCGCCGGCATCGTCGAGCGGAACGTAGCGCCCTTCGAATACGCTGCCTATGATGCTCTCCTGCCGCCACGTTTCGCCCGGCGCCAGCTTGCCGTCCGCCGCGAGGCAGGCGAGCTTCGCGCTCGTGCCGGTGCCGCATGGCGAACGGTCGTAGGCATTGCCCGGACACAAGACGAAATTGCGGCTGTCGATGCCCGTGCGCGGGCTCTCGGCGAACAGCTCGATATGATCGATGAGCGCACCGCCTGCTCCCGTTACTCGCTGGGCCTCGAGCGCCGCGCGAATCGCACACGTGAACGCCGTCAACTCGCCGATGCGAGCCGGCTCGAGCGTCCGGCCATGCTCCGACACCAGGAAGAACCAGTTGCCGCCCCAGGCGATGTCGCCCGTAACCGCGCCGTATCCGGGCACCTCGACAGTCGACGCGCGCCGATAACGATAAGCGACCACGTTGCGTACCGATACGCTACCCTCGTCATTGAGCGTCGCTTCTACGATGCCGACCGGCGTCTCGATCCGGTGACGCCCCGGCTCGATGCGCCCGAGATGAGCGAGCGATGCGACGAGCCCGATCGTCCCGTGGCCGCACATGCCTAGATAGCTCACATTGTTGAAAAAGATGACGCCGGCGGAACAGCTGGGGTCGTGCGGCTCGCAAAGCAGCGCGCCGACGATCACGTCCGATCCCCTCGGCTCGGTGACGACGCCGGCACGCCAGCCGTCATGGTGCTCGCGCAACCGCTCGAGCCGCTCGGAAAGCGGCCCGTGGCCGAGATCGGGGCCGCCCGCCACGACGAGGCGCGTGGGTTCGCCGCCGGTATGAGAGTCGATGATCTGGATGGTCTTCATGCGGCAATGGTAGGAACGCGCAAGGCCCGCCGTCTTGGCGACGATACGCGCGGTCGATGACGATTTCGGCACATGCTCGAGACTCCCCGATTATGCCGAAATCGTCACCCGCGATGCGCGCAGGCCGCAAGACGGCCCGGTGCCGCGGGCATACACTGCGGAGCATCGCGTCTACCGGATCGGCTTAAGGAGAGCTGCAATGACCACTGCATGGAAGGGTGTACTACCCGCGGTCACCACGAAATTTCACGAGGATTTCAGCATAGACCGCGCTTGGACGAAGAAGAACATCGAGGCGCAGATCGATGCGGGCGTCGACGGCATCATCGTCTGCGGTTCGCTCGGCGAAGCGTCGACGCTCTCGCTCGACGAAAAGCTCGAGGTGCTCGACGTTGCCGTCGAGGCCGCGCGTGGCCGCGTGCCCGTGCTGCTCACGATTGCCGAGAACAGCACGCTCGACGGCTGCCGCCAGGCCGAGCAAGGCGCCGCGCATGGTGCGGCCGGCTATATGGTGCTGCCCGGACTCCGCTATTTGTCCGATCGCCGCGAGACGCTCCATCACTTCCGCACGATCGCGAAGGCGAGCCCGCTTCCGCTCATGATCTACAACAACCCGCTCGCGTACGGCGTCGACATGACGCCCGAGATGTTCGCCGAGATCGCCGACGAGCCGAAAATCGTCGCGATCAAGGAATCGTGCGGCGATGTGCGGCGCGTGACCGATCTGATCAACGCGGTCGGCGAGCGCTATTCGATTCTGTGCGGCGTCGACAACCTCGCGATGGAGGCGATGCTGATGGGCGCGCATGGTTGGGTCGCCGGGCTCGTCTGCGCGTTTCCGCGCGAGACGGTCGCGATTTATCGCCTGCTACAGCAAGGCCGCGTGAGCGAAGCACTGAAGATCTATCGGTGGTTTGCGCCATTGCTCGCGCTCGACGTATCGTCGAAGCTCGTGCAGAACATCAAGCTCGCGGAAACGATCGTCGGCCTCGGCACCGAGCATGTGCGTCCGCCGCGGCTGCCGTTGGCCGGCGAGGAGCGCAAGGCTGTCGAATCGCTGATTCGCAAGGCGATCGAGGCACGACCGGCGTTGCCGGCTATTTGACCGCCGGGGAATCCCACCCGGTGGTCAGTCGCCGTTTGCCGCGCCCGAACCGGGTTTGCATCCGGGCAGACAGGAAGTCCCAGACGACTTTTGTGGCGATGCCAGCCACGATTGCCGCACCGGCCTGCACCGGCCACCATGCGGGCAGGCCCAATTGGGGCATCAGTCGGTTGATGACCGAATAATTGACAATGTAAATGAACAGGGTCGCCGACGCGATGCCAGCCAGCGGCCGGTACAGGACGCGCGGCACCGGCACGCGCTCGAGCCAGACAAGCAACACCGCCGAAACGAAGAAGAAAGCATACTGGCGGCCGAACATGAGCGTGACATAGGGTAGCTTGGAATAAGCCGCCCACGCGAGCAATCCGATGAGTCCGGTCACGAGGCACTTGCGCGCCGACGTGTTCGCCTGCGTGACGACCATCCCGAGCACGAGCATCCATAACCACTTGAACGGTGCCACGCTCGTTGCGCCAGGATCGCCGTCCCACCAGCCGGAGAACACCTGCGCGAAGGCGATGCCCAGCCCCATCAAGCAAAGAAAGAGATCGGCCCGGAACGAGGATTGCGGTCCGGCTTCTTCGAGAGGTCGCCGGCGACGCAGCCAGAGGCCGACTTTGGCGATCACCGCCAGCAGAAGCACGTTCGCCGCAAGTACGTCGAGAAACCAGAACGTGAAATGGGAGTGCGGATTCTTGAAGAAGGTGCCGAGCAATAGGATGTCCGGGATCCAGAACTGGTCAAACGCAAGCCCTCGAATCGCCTCCCATAGTCCAGCGGGGATCGCAAACCGGGCAATGAAGCGAAGCGTCGGGCCGAGACTTCCCGTTTCCCGAATGCCCGGCCTGAGGAATTTGCTGAAGTTCATGCCGGAGATCAGGAACAGCGTGGAAGTCGCCTCGATGAATGCGTATCTTCCCGTGTGACTGAGCGTCACGAGGAAGATCGCGATGGCGCGAAAGAGCACCGTCGAGTCGAGCCGCGTCCACCACGAGCTGGCCGAGGCGCGGCCGGCGGCCTGCCCGAGACGAATCAATTCGGCCAACGGCTTATCTTCCCATCCCGACGGCAGATAGCGGAGTTCGTCCTCGATCACCATCGATAAGCCGATATAGGAGAGCGAGTCGCCGCCCAAGTCGACGAAAGACTTGTCGAGATCGACGATTTTCTGGCCCAGCGCCTCCTCGAAGCCGGCAACAATGCGCCGCGCCTTTTCGTCGAGATCGGCGTCGATCCTCGGTGATGGCGATTCCTCGCCTTGCGGGTCAAGTTCCATTGCGCCGATCGATTTGCGATCGAGCTTGCCGTTCGGCAGGTAAGGCAGCTTATCCAACACGACGACACGAGTCGGTACCATCGCCTCGGGCAGCCGTTGTTTCAGAAAATCGCAGACGGCACGGCCAAAAGCGGCCTTGTCGCCGGCATCGATCGGCGTATCCGTCACGACCAGCCCGATCAACGCCTTTTCCGCGTTGCCGGCGAGACGCACGGTGACAGCCGCATCGCGAACGCCAGAAAACTTGAGCAGCAGACTCTCGATCTCATTCGGCTCGATGCGCACGCCTCGAATCTTGATCTGCGCATCAATACGCCCGAAGATCTCGAGCTTGCCGTCCGAGCGGTAACGCCCCAGGTCGCCGGTGTTGTAGAGCTGGTCGTCAGGATCGTCGCGGAATGGATTCGGGACGAACACTTGCTGCGTCAACGCCGCATTCCCGAGATAGCCTTTTGAACGGTACCTCGTGCGGATCGCGATCTCGCCGGTCTCCCACAGGCCGCAAATCGTGCGTCGATCTCGAACAATCACGACGTCCGTCCCGGGCATAGGCTTGCCGACAGGTTGTACGCCCGGCTCGATGCGATCGATTCGGTTGGCGAGCTTCGCCAGTGTGGTCTCGGTCGGTCCGTAAAGATTGATGATCGTGGTTTCGGGACCCGCCGCGACGACGAACCGCTCGAGCAGCGCATCGGTCAGCGGCTCGCCGGCAAAAAATATATAGCGCAGCGACCCGAACGGTCGGTTGCCTGTATCGGCCAGCAGCCACGCCTTCATCAACGAAGGCACGCAGTGCATCGCGGTGATGCCGCAGGCCCCGATCCACCTCAACATGCGTCGCGCATCGAACAGAATCTCGCGGCGAGGGATATGGACGCAAGCGCCACTGGTGAGCGGGTAAAGAATATCGCGCAGAACCACGTCGAACGACAACGCGGTCAACTGCGCGGTGTGATCACCGCGACCTATGCGGAAGCTCGAGCGTTCCCACTCGAGAAAATGCGCGAGGCCGAGGTGTGTGCCTAGCACCCCCTTCGGCACGCCCGTGCTGCCGCTCGTAAAGAAAATGTAGGCACTGGCATCGGCCGGCAATTCGGGGGAAGGCGGCGCTTCGGCGGGCAACGCATCGAGTTCGGTCCTCGTGGGCCAATCGGTCGTCACGATCGTATCGGCTTCGGGCGGATCGAGATCGCCGTTCGGCCGGACCAGGATGCGCAAGCGCGCACGGCTCAGTTCGGCGATCAGTGTCCGCCGCTCCTCTGGCAGCGCCCGATCGAGTGTCACGACGACACCGCCGGCGGTGAGGACCGCAAGCAGGCTCGCGAGCACACCGAAGCTGCTGAAGCCGTCGATCGCGACGGTTTCGCCCGTCGCCAAGCCGGCCCGCACCAGCCGGTTGGCGAGATGGCTCACGGCTGCGCTCAGCTCGGCGTAGGTGTAGACATCGGTGTCGTTGGCGATGGCCGGGCATTCGGGGTATTGACGGGCGACGCTCAAAAAGACCGACGGTATGAATTCGTAATCGCGCTCTGAAATGGCTCGCGTGAGATCGGGAATGAGCGGGCGCGCGGCATGCGTCAGCAAGACCAGCTCGGAACAGCGGGTGTCGGGTGCGGTGCCGAGCCGATCGAGCACCAAGCCGATTTTTTCGAGGAAGTCGCGAGCCGAAACCGCCGCAAGATTCGCCGCATCGAAATCCAACGAGAGCTGCAGACGCCCTGCACCTTGCGAAAAGGTCAGTACGTTGCCGGCGTAGACATCGGGCTCGCCGCCGGTCTGCCTCGCGATTGCCAGATCGACTTCGGGCGCTTCGCTTTCAGTGCCGACGCGGACGGTCTCGAGCGCTTCCTCAAGTGTGGCG
>JBCNPL010000088.1:0-8373 GCA_039593375.1 Paraburkholderia sp.
ATCGGGCCGGCCACGGCGCCCTGAATCACGCGTGAAACGAGCAGGAAAGGCAGTGTCGGCGACAGACCGCACATCCATGAGGAGAGGACGAAGAGCACAATCGATGCGAGAAAGAGCCGCACTTGTCCGATGCGGTCGGTCAGCCAGCCCGTGAGCGGAACGGAGATCGCGTTCGCGACGGCGAACGAGGTGATGACCCAGGTGCCCTGATCGGACGAGACGCCGAGGTCGCCAGAAATCGTCGGGATCGACACGTTCGCGATCGACGTGTCGAGCACGTTCATGAACACGGCGAGCGAGACGGCGACCGTGCCGATCGCGAGCTGCGCACCGCTTAACGGCGGATGCGTGACTTGCTGTTGAGCCATTGCGCTTTCTCTTTCTCTGCGAGTATGGGTTCGTGCGCGGACTTACATCAACGACGCGCCGCTGGCGACCTTGGCGGCCGCGCCGCGCGCCGGGGGCGTCTTCGCTTGCGCGGCCGGCACATTCGCGTTCGGGCCGGCATTCTCGGCGATGATCCGCGCGATCTCGGCATCGGCTTCGTCGCCGTACTTCTTGAACACGTCCGTCTGGTACACGGTGTTCAGCGCGTTGCCGAGCTGGCTGCCGTTGTCGTTCTTGATGTCGACGTCGACCTGCATCGAGAGTCCGATGCGCAGCGGATGCGCGCGCAGCTCGTTCGGATCGAGCTCGACCCGCACGGGCAGGCGCTGCACGACCTTGATCCAGTTGCCCGTCGCGTTTTGCGCGGGCAGCAGCGAGAACGCCGAGCCCGTGCCGGCCGAGAACCCGACGACGCGGCCGTGGTAGACGACGGAGGAGCCGTAGACGTCGGCGGTCAGCGTCACGGGCTGGCCGATGCGCATGTGCTTCAGCTGCACTTCCTTGAAGTTCGCGTCGACCCAGAGCGAATTGAGCGGCACGATGGCCATGAGCGGCGTGCCCGGCGACACCCGCTGGCCGACCTGCACCGAACGCTTGGCGACATAGCCGGTCACGGGCGCCGGCAGCACGTTGCGCGCGTTGTTCAGATAGGCGTCGCGAACTCTCGCCGCGGCGGCGAGCACATTGGGATGCGTCGAGATCGTCGTGTTCGCGGTCAGCGCGCGGTTCGAGGCGAGTTGCTGCTGGGCCCCGTCGAGCGCGGCCTGCGCGGCCTTCACGGCGTCGCGCGCATGCGAGATTTCCTCCTGCGAGACCGCGCCTGTCTGCGCAACGGTCAGGCGGCGGCGCAGGTCGTCCTGCGCGCGAGAAAGATCGGCTTGGCGCTCGGCGACCTGCGCCCGATACTGATCGTTGTTGACGAAGATGCCGCGGACTTGCCGCACGGTCTGCGCCAGATTGGCCTCGGCCTGCTCGAGCGCGACGCGCGCATCGGCGCCGTCGAGCACGACGAGCGGGTCGCCGACCTTGACGTTCTGCGTATCGTCGGCATTGACGGCGATGACGGTTCCCGTCACCTGCGGCGTGATCTGCACGACGTTGCCGTTCACATAGGCGTCGTCGGTCGTCTCGTGAAAGCGGGCGACGAGGAAGTAGTAAAGGCCGTACGCGATGGCCGCGACGATGATCACGCCGACGAGCAACATCATCAGCAGCCTGCGCTTGTTGTTGCCCGACGGCGGCGTTTGCGCTTGAGTCGGCGCGGCGGTTTGTTGGGTCTCGCTCATGGAAATGCTCCGGTTCTCGGGTCTCGCCTCAGGCGTTGCTGGCCCTTGCGCTCTGAGGTTCGAGTAGTCGAATTTTGGTTGTCGATCTTGGGTTCATATCGTCGGCTCGGCGTCGTCCTCAACGCAGCCGCGTCACGTCGTCAATTCGCGGACGCCGTCGCCGCGCTCGTCGAGGCCGACGCGGCTGGGGCTGGCGCTTGCGTCCCGTGCGTGCCCCCGGCGACCGGAATCGCCACGCCGGCGGCTTCGGCGTCGAAGCCGCCGCCGAGCGCTCTGATCAGCGCGACTTGCAGATCGCGTCGCCGCATCTTCAGGTTCGTCAACGTCTGCTCTGCGGCAAGCCGATTGTCGTCGGCGGTGAGCACTTGCAGCTGCGGCGACAGCCCCGCCTTGTAGCGAATCACGGCGAGCCGGTAGGCCTCGGTCGAGGCGTCGAGCGCCCGCTGCGCGTCGCCCATTTCTCGATCGATCGCACGGATCGACGACACTTGCGTCGCAACGTCCGACAGCGCGCTGATGAGCGTCTGGTTGTAGTTCGCCACGTCGAGGTCGAAGTCGGCGTAGCGGCCTTTCAACTGCGCACGCAACGCGCCGGCGTCGAAGATCGGCAGATGAATGGCGGGCCCCGCCTGGATCTGCCGGCTCCCGTTGGTCAGAAAGCGGCTCCACCAGAACGTATCGAAGCCGAGCGATGCGGCCAGGTTGATGTCGGGGAAGAATTCCGCTTTCGCCTCCTTGACGTCGTGCAGCGCCGCTTCGATCTGCCAGCGGGCCGCGACGATGTCGGGCCGGCGCGAGACGAGATCGGCCGGCAGCTCGTCGGGCAATGCGACGGCGCCGCCCGGCGACAGCCGCGGCTCGGCGATTTGCAGCCCGCGGTCGGGACCCTTGCCGAGCAGCGCCGCCAACTGATAACGCACCGATGTGATCTGGCCGTCGAGGTCGGAAAGGTTGGTCTGGCTCGTGGCGATGTTGCCGAGCGCGGTCTGCTTCTCGACGTTCGTGTCGAGGCCGGCCGTGACGCGCCCGTTCGTGATCGAGCTGACGTCCTTGCGATTGGCGATCTCGCGCACCGCGATGTCGCGCAATGCATAGAGCTGTGCCAACTGGTTATAGGTCCTGGCCACCGACGAGGCAAGCGTGATCCGCGCTTCCTGCAGATCGGCCTCGGCGGCTTTCTCCTGCGAGACGGCCGATTCGAGCCGTGCACGATTCTTGCCCCAGAGATCGAGGTCCCACGAGGCGCTCGCGAGCAGGTTGTTTTCCGTGAACCAGCCTCCGCCGTAGGGCGGGGGATAGAGCCCATTCGCGGAAAAGCGCTCGCGCGTGTAGGAGTAGCTCCCGTTGACTTTCGGGGAGAGATCCGAGCGCGAAGTCTCGATGTACGACTGGGCCTTGGCGATGCGCGCCTGTGCCTGCGCGATCGACGGGTTGCCGTCGAGCGCCTCGGCAATCAGCTTCGGCAATTGGGGGTCGCCGAACTGACTGGCCCAATCGAGCGACGGCCACTGGCCGCCTTCGGACGGCAAGCTTTGCCGGGTCTCGAAGCTCGCGGCCGATTGAGGGGACTTGTCGCTCTTGATGCCCGCGTAGTTGGCGCAGCCGGCGAGCGCCAGCGCCGCGACCGCCGCGGCCACCCCGCCGCGACGCCCGAATCGACTCGACGAATGCCGAAGAAATGTCATTGCACCGCCTTTCGTTTGAATTGAAATCATGGACATTGCTCGCCTGTATTCGCGAGGATGCGTCTCAACATGCTCTTCAGAAACCCGATTTCCTCGGGCGTGAAGCCCGCGAGCGCTTTCTCCGTCACCCCGCCGAAAAGTTCCGGCATGCGCGCCGCGATCGCATATCCCTCAGGGGTCAGCTCGAGACGCACGGCCCGGCGATCTTCGCTGCTGCGCACACGCGAAATCAGCTTGCGCTTTTCGAGCCGGTCGATGAGCCGCGTGACCGCGCTCGCGTCGATGCCGTAGTGCCGGGCGAGATCGGCCGCGAGCTGGCAGCGGCCCGAGCCGATCATGAAGAGCATGCTGCCTTGCGTACTCGTAATGCCGAGCTCGTTCATCGTACGCTGCGTCACGAGGTTCGACAGATTCGACTTCGCGCGCGCGAGCAGGTAGCCGACGGCTTCCTCGAGCTGGAAGTCGCACACCTCGCGTGGCAGGGGATTCGGCGAATGGGTTATGTCAGTTTTCATGAGATTGCAATAGTTGACTAGGCATGAGTTTAGTCAAAAAAAACCTGCCTCGGCAACTATTCCATTGCACGAGCACAGCCACAGACGCCTCTCGCAGCCCGCCGGACGCACTAAGCGAGCGCAGAGAGGGGCTATTCTCGCAGCTTGCGCAAAAGTCTGCTCGCAACTGCGCAGCAATACCGTTATGCCCGACTGATCAACAATCGGCGTCACTTTCACGTGCTATACTTTCGAGTTCCCCAAAGTGCGCGCGCAGCCGCGTGTGCCACCGTCCAGATCCGCCTTTATGACTCGCGCCCTCCGCAACATCGCAATCATTGCCCACGTCGACCATGGCAAGACCACGCTCGTCGACCAGCTGCTCCGTCAATCGGGCACGTTCCGCGACAACCAGCAGATCGCGGAGCGCGTGATGGATTCGAACGACATCGAACGTGAGCGAGGCATCACGATCCTCGCCAAGAACTGCGCGGTCGAATATGAGGGCACGCACATCAACATCGTCGATACGCCGGGCCACGCGGACTTCGGCGGCGAAGTCGAGCGCGTGCTTTCGATGGTCGATTCGGTGCTCCTGCTCGTCGACGCCGTGGAAGGCCCGATGCCGCAGACCCGCTTCGTGACGAAGAAGGCGCTCGCGCTCGGCCTGAAGCCGATCGTGGTCGTCAACAAGATCGATCGGCCCGGCGCGCGCATCGACTGGGTCATCAACCAGACTTTCGACCTGTTCGACAAACTCGGCGCGACGGAAGATCAGCTCGATTTTCCGATCGTCTACGCGTCGGGCCTGAACGGCTATGCGTCGCTCGACGCGAGCGCGCGCGAGGGCGACATGCGTCCGCTCTTCGAGGCGATTCTCGAGCACGTGCCGGTCCGTCCGGCCGATCCCGACGCGCCGCTGCAGCTGCAGATCACCTCGCTCGACTACTCGACCTACGTCGGCCGCATTGGCGTGGGCCGCATCACGCGCGGGCGAATCAAGCCGGGGCAGCCGGTCGTCGTACGATTCGGCCCCGAAGGCGAGGTGATGAACCGGAAGATCAATCAGGTCTTGTCGTTCAAGGGGCTCGAGCGCGTCCAGGTCGAAGAGGCCGAAGCGGGCGATATCGTGCTCGTGAACGGCATCGAGGATATCGGCATCGGCGCGACGATTTGCTCGCCCGAGACGCCTGAAGCGCTGCCGATGATCACGGTGGACGAGCCGACGCTGACGATGAACTTTCTCGTCAACTCGTCGCCGCTCGCGGGCAAGGAGGGCAAGTTCGTGACGAGCCGGCAGATCCGCGACCGTCTGATGCGCGAGCTCAACCACAACGTGGCGCTGCGCGTGCGCGATACGGGCGACGAGACGGTTTTCGAAGTCTCGGGCCGCGGCGAGCTGCACCTCACGATCCTCGTCGAGAACATGCGCCGCGAAGGCTACGAGCTCGCCGTTTCTCGTCCGCGCGTAGTCATGCACGAAGTCGACGGCGTGAAGCACGAACCGTACGAGCTTCTGACCGTCGACGTCGAAGACGGCCACCAGGGTGGCGTCATGGAAGAGCTCGGCCGCCGCAAGGGCGAGCTTCAGGACATGGCCTCCGACGGCCGTGGCCGCACGCGTCTCGAGTATCGGATTCCGGCCCGGGGCCTGATCGGCTTTCAGGGAGAGTTCATGACGCTCACGCGCGGCACCGGCTTGATGAGCCATGTGTTCGACGAGTACGCGCCTGTCAAGGACGGCTCGCTCGGCGAGCGGCGCAACGGCGTGCTGATTTCGCAGGACGACGGCGCGGCGGTTGCCTATGCGCTCTGGAAGCTGCAGGAGCGCGGCCGCATGTTCGTGAAGCCCGGCGATGCGCTATACGAGGGCATGATTATCGGGATTCACAGCCGCGACAACGATCTCGTCGTCAACCCGATCAAGGGCAAGCAGCTCACGAACGTTCGCGCGTCGGGCACGGACGAAGCGGTCCGACTCGTGCCGCCGATCCAGCTCACGCTCGAATACGCGGTCGAGTTCATCGACGATGACGAACTCGTCGAAGTCACGCCGCAGTCGATCCGCCTGCGCAAGCGCTACCTGAAGGAGCACGAGCGCCGCCGGGCGAGCCGCGAGGCCGTGCTCGACTGATCGCCGCGCGCGTTTCACGCAAAAAAGAACAAAAAGCCGCTCGTTGAAGCGGCTTTTGTCGTTTGGGCAGCACAGTTGTGCCGATATGGAACACCCGTTCTGTGCTATGCTGCGCGTTGCTAGTTTTAGGTCCTTCCAAGCAAGACTTGATTCGCGCAATCCGCTAAACGGTCAGGCCGTGTCGCGGAAGGTTTCGTAACCCGCTATTTCTCGAGAAGCTCGAAGAAAAGTGAGCGTAAACATGATGAAGCAATTTCAGCTGAACTCGTATCTGTTCGGCGGCAATGCTCCGTACGTCGAAGAACTGTACGAGCAGTATCTGGACAATCCGGCCTCGGTGCCGGACAACTGGCGCGGATACTTCGACGCGTTGCAAAACGTTCCCGCCTCGGACGGTACGAACGCGAGCGACGTGGCCCACG
Source organism: Paraburkholderia sp. (assembly GCA_039593375.1). Lineage (GTDB taxonomy): Bacteria > Pseudomonadota > Gammaproteobacteria > Burkholderiales > Burkholderiaceae > Trinickia. The sequence goes on from JBCNPL010000088.1 coordinate 6,409, forward strand.
GCCCCATCGTCGAATCGTTCGCCCAGCGCGCCAAGGCCAACGCGTTCATCCCGCGCGAAGCCGGCGAGAACCTCTCCACCGCGCGCAAGCAGGTCCACGTTCAGTCCCTCATCAGCGCCTATCGCTTCCTCGGCTCGCAGTGGGCCAATCTCGATCCCCTGAAGCGGCGCGAGCGCCCCTCGATTCCCGAACTCGAACCCGCGTTCTACGACTTCACCGAAGCCGACCTGGACCAGACGTTCAGCGCGGGCAATCTCTATTTCGGCTTCGAGCAGGCGTCGCTGCGCGAGATCGTGAAAGCGCTGCGCGATACCTACTGCGGCACGATCGGCGCCGAATTCATGTATATCGGCGATCCGGAGCAAAAGCGCTGGTGGCAGGAACGGCTCGAATCGATCCGCGCAACCCCGAATTTTTCGGTTGAGAAGAAGAAGCACATTCTCAACCGTCTCACGGCCGCCGAAGGCCTCGAACGCTATCTGCACACGCGCTACGTCGGCCAGAAGCGCTTCTCGCTCGAAGGCGGCGAGAGCTTCATCGCGGCGATGGACGAAGTCGTGCACCACGCGGGCGCGCAGGGCGTGCAGGAAATCGTGATCGGCATGGCCCACCGCGGCCGCCTGAACGTGCTCGTGAACACGCTCGGCAAGATGCCGTCCGATCTTTTCGCCGAGTTCGAAGGTAAGCACGTCGACGATCTGCCGGCCGGCGACGTCAAGTATCACAAGGGCTTCTCGTCGGACGTCGCGACCGAAGGCGGTCCGGTTCACCTGTCGCTCGCGTTCAACCCGTCTCACCTCGAGATCGTCAATCCGGTCGTGGAAGGGTCGGCGAAGGCGCGCATGGACCGCCGCGGCGACGACGAAGGCGCGCAAGTGCTGCCCGTTCAGATTCACGGCGATGCCGCGTTCGCGGGCCAGGGCGTCGTGATGGAAACGCTGAATCTCGCGCAAACGCGCGGCTACGGCACGCACGGCACGCTGCACATCGTCATCAACAACCAGATCGGCTTCACGACGTCCGATCCGCGCGATGCGCGCTCGACGCTCTACTGCACGGACGTCGTCAAGATGATCGAGGCGCCCGTGCTGCACGTGAACGGCGACGACCCCGAAGCGGTCGTGCTCGCCACGCGGCTTGCGATCGATTTCCGGATGCAGTTCCATAAGGATGTCGTGGTCGACATCGTCTGTTTCCGCAAGCTCGGCCACAACGAGCAGGACACGCCGGCCGTCACGCAGCCGCTGATGTACAAGAAGATCGCCCAGCATCCGGGCACGCGCGCGCTCTACGCGGAAAAGCTCGTGCAGCAGGGCGTGATCGCGGCGCAGGACTCGGACGGCTTCGTCAAGGCCTATCGCGAGGCGATGGATCAAGGCCATCACACGGTCGATCCGGTGCTCTCGAACTACAAGAGCAAGTATGCGGTCGACTGGGTGCCGTTCCTGAACCGCAAGTGGACCGACGCGGCCGATACGGCCGTGCCGCTCGCCGAACTCAAGCGCCTCGCCGAGCGCATCACGACGGTGCCCGACAACTTCAAGGTGCATCCGCTCGTCGAGCGCGTCATCAACGATCGTCGCGCGATGGGCCGCGGCGACGCTCCGCTCGACTGGGGCATGGGCGAGCACCTCGCCTACGCATCGCTCGTGGCGTCGGGCTACGCGGTGCGCCTCACGGGCCAGGATTCGGGCCGCGGCACGTTCACGCACCGTCACGCGGTGCTGCACGACCAGAATCGCGAGCGCTGGAACGACGGCACGTACATCCCGCTGCAAAACGTCGCCGACGGTCAAGCGAAGTTCACGGTCATCGATTCCGTCCTCTCCGAGGAAGCCGTGCTTGGCTTCGAATACGGTTATTCGACGGCGGAGCCGAATACGCTCGTCGCCTGGGAAGCGCAGTTCGGCGATTTCGCGAACGGTGCGCAGGTCGTGATCGACCAGTTCATCTCTTCGGGCGAGG
>JBCNPL010000089.1:0-8333 GCA_039593375.1 Paraburkholderia sp.
TCCTGTTGGGCGAAAGCTGCCGATGCCGCGAGCGTCAACGCAAGCATCGCGAGCCGAACGGGCAGCGTTCCGAAGGTCGTTTTCATGGGCGTCTCCTCGCTTGTTCTTAGGCATTGCCCGCGTCATCCCTCGCGTGATGGCATGCCTGATTTAGCGTAGGCGAAGTGCCCCCCTTTTTTCGGACAGGGTAAAGTCGATTACGCCGATCGATTCGCGCGGCGAGTCAATCGTCAGATGTTCAGGACTACTCAGTTTTTCTCGCGACGCTTCGTCATCGTCGTGCCCGGCGCGCAGTAGGCGCCGAGGTCTTCGTCGTCTCGCTCGACGGCGCATCCCCATTCGAGCGGCTGGTCCTGATTGAAGCGCTTACCCAACTGCCAGGCGATCTCGGCGCGTCCGAGCTGAACGCCCATATAGAACGCATGGCCGACATCGTCGCCGAATCGGAGGTTCGGGTAGAGCGCGAACGGATCGGTATCGCGCCAATGTCCGTCGCGGTTGTAGACGTGCAGGCCATCGGTCGCGACCTGTACGCGAAAATTCGGATCGCGCACGCCTTGCGCCAATTCGTCGATTTCGTCGGCGCCGTAGGGAAACGGACGTCGCTCGTGCACGGTCGCGAGTGCGCTGCCGAGTCCGCCCATGCTTTTCGGCAGCACCCGCGCCTCGTGCGCGGCGTGCATGATGCGGCGCGCCACGTCGGCCTCGCGCACGGCGCGGCGCGCATGCAGGCTGACCGACGTCGTCAGCACGGCGGCAACGCGAAGTTCCGCCGCCATGCCGAGCAATACCGCGTTGATACCGCTCGTATCGGCTTCGGTCAGCTCGGTCACGTTGCCGATGCCCATCATGATCGGCACATCGGGATGCCGCTCGCGCAGGGCGACATATCGCGCGATCGAAGCGGCCAGCCCGAACGGTATCGGATCGAGGATCGGATCGGCGAGAAACGCGCGGCCGCGTGCGGCCAGCGCTTCGATAGCGGCATCGAGCGAGGCCATATCGCCAGGCTCGCGCGCAACGAGAATCGGCGTCGAGGGCACTTCGTCGGCGACCCATAGCGTATCGACGTTGAGGCTCATCAGATAGTCGGCGCCCGCGCGTCCGCCGCGTAGCAGCTCTTCGGTGCGCATCGAATCGACGCTCACGCGAAATCCTTCCGACTTGAGGCGGCGCACCGCGTCCTCGAGGTGCGGAAACGGCGTTTCCGGCAGGCAGCCGACGTCGATCACGTCGGCGCCCTGTGCCGCATAGGCCTGCGCGCGTTCGACGATGCCGTCGAGATCGAGCCGCGGCGCATCGACGATCTCGGCGAAAATTTCCGCTTCGTAGCGCGAAAGATCGACGGGACGCTTCTGCTGACCGAAGAACTGCGGCAAGTCCTTCACTTCCTCGGGGCCGCGCTCGACGGGCACGCCGTAATGCGCGCTCAGCGCCTCGAGATCGCCGCGGCATCGCCCCGGCACGATGACGCGCTGCGCCGAGAGGGGGGAGGGCAGTCGCCGTCGGATCATGTCGGCCGTCATCAACGCGGCAACCTGCAAGCCGAGCTCATGGATTTCCCATGTGAAAGGCGCGGGCGCCATGCTTTCGAGCACGCGCGTGAGACTCGGCTGGGCGAGCCGGCCGGTCAGGAAGAGGATGTGGTCCATGCGAGATCGAGCGTCGATAGCCGTTCATCGAGCGCCGCCTCGAGGCCCTCGAGCGTGGCGACGAGCGTCGTATCCGCGAAGCGCGCAAGACGCGCGACGTTCTCGAGTTCGATCGCGCGCGGCCTCAGTTCGACCCATTCGTCGGGCGCTTGCGTGATGACGGTCGGTTCGGTATCGCATGCAAAGACGATGCCGGGAATGCACTGCTTGCCGGCTTGCGCGTACATGTTGGTCGGCAACGTGTCCGAGATCCCGAATGCGCACTTGGCGACGGTGTTGCTCGTGGCCGGTGCGATGACGACGGTGTGATAAAGGCCGTGATAAAGCATGCCGACGGGCACGCCGCTCGCGCTGTTGTCGCGCACCACGCGGAAGTGTTGCCGCAGCCGCTCGAGCGACCATCCGTAAAGCGGCAGCACTTCTTCCGCGGCCCGCGAGAGAAACAGGTCCGTGCCTGGCAATCGCAGCGCAAGCGCAAGCGATTCTTCGAGCATGTGCCCGGAGCCGGTCACGCACCACGCGAAGCGGGCGTCGGGTTTGAAGTCGGTGAGGCGGCGAGCGGGCTCGTGACTCATGCGTCGAAGGCGACCGGCGAGCCGTCGTGCGACAGGCGGATATGCAGTCGATGCATTTTCCGATAGAGCGTGTTGCGGCTGATGCCGAGCGCCTTCGCGACATTGCTGACATTCCAGCGATGCTCGTCGAGCATCGCGAGCACGGTCTCCCGTTCGTTCAGCTGGATCGCGTTCAGCGAGGAAATATCGGCATCCTCGGCAAGATGCGGCAGCTCGGGCGCCGCGACGCGCGACGGCGTGGCGGGCGCGGCCGCGCTCGCCGCGGGCTGGCTCGCCTGCAGCACCTCGGACGGCAGGTGTACGCACTCGATCGGATGACCGTCGCAAAGCGCGATCGCCATTTTCAGCACGTGTCGCAACTGCCGGATATTGCCCGGCCACGCATAACCGAGCAGCGCGCGTTGCGCCTCGGGCGTGAGCTCCGGCGGATCGTTGCCTTCGCACTCGGTCTCGAGCAGATGGTGGATGAGCGGCAGCTTGTCGATGCGCTCGGCAAGCGACGGCAGGTTGATCTCGATCCCCTTCAACCGATAGTAGAGGTCCTCGCGAAATTGCCCGCTCTGCACGAGCTCGAGCAGATTACGGTGGCTCGCGCTGATGAGCTGGAAATCGACCTTCACCGTCGTTTCCGCACCGAGCGGCGTGACCTCGTGCTCCTCGATGACGCGCAAGAGTCTGGCTTGCAGCGCGAGCGGCATGTCGCCTATCTCGTCAAGAAAGAGCGTGCCGCCGTTGGCTTGAACGATCTTGCCGCGCCGGCCCTCGCGTTGCGCGCCCGTGAAGGCGCCCGCGCGATAGCCGAAAAGCTCGCTTTCGATCAGGTTTTCGGGCAGCGAGGCGCAGTTGACGGGCACGAAGGGGCCGTTGGCGAGCGGGCTGATGCCGTGCAATGCCTGTGCGAAGACCTCCTTGCCCGTGCCGGTCTGGCCACGCAGCACGATCGGAATCTTGCGCTGGATCACGCGCGCGGCGAGCTGGATCTGCGAGGCCATGCGCGGATCGCCGAACTCGAGATGGGAGATCTTGTCGAGGCGGCCCGGTGCCTGCGATGGATGAGGCTCGCGCGCCGGCCGGCGCGCGGCGGGATCGGTGACGAAGACGCGAGTCGTCGTTGCCGCGCTTCCGGCCTGAGGCGTCTGCGCGACGAGAAAGAAGCGATTCGTGCCGCTCGCGCTGTAGACGGTGATCGGATGGAACGAGCCGCGTATGCTGCGCGCGATCATGTCCTCGATCGACGCGTTGAATGCCTCGTCGATCCGCTTGCCGCGCAGCTCGTCGAGCGAGCGGCAGCCGAGCTGAAACGCCGCGCTGCGATTGGCGGCAAGCACGGTGCCGTCGTCGTCGACCGCGATCTTGCCGCCGTGCAGCGTGCCGACGAACTCGGGCCGACTATGAAACTGGATGATGTTCGCGTGGCGGTGGCGCGCGGAGAGGAGGCGATTCTCGATCATCTGCCGCGACATGCCGACGAGCACGAGCGAATGCTGCTGCAAGAGCCTCGAGCGGCTCGTCACGTCGAGCACGCCGGCGATCTCGCCCCGATCGTCGAAGATCGGCGCCGCCGAGCACGTGAGCGACGTATAGCGCGCATAAAAGTGGTCGTGCTGACAGACGGCCACGCAATCGCGCTCGGCGATGCTCGTGCCCATGCCGTTCGTGCCGGCTTCGCGTTCGCTCCAGAGCGCGCCGATCCGGAAGCCATCGGCGGCTACCGCTTCGGCGAACGGCGTGGACGACACCTGATGAACGATCACGCCGTCGGCATCGACGAGCACGACGGCGAGCTCGGGATCCGCAAGCTGCTGGTAAAGCGTCGTCATCTCGAGCTTCGAGCAGGCGATCAGATCGCCGACCGCTTCGCGCCGCGCGGCGAGCTCATGCTCGGTCAGCACGGGCGGCGTGACGAACCGGCCGGGATCGAGGCGGAACTCGTTGACGCAGCGCGCCCACGATTGCGCGACGGGCTCGCTCATCGGACGGGACGGCAGGTGATGATTCACTACGTTCAGTACTTCTCTGACGTGCGCACTGCTGTCAGCGAGCAATGACATGGGGTTGTCTCCACGGCGTGCCACATCGCAGGATATGCGGACGGGATGCATATCTGCTGCGAGTGCCGCTCTATTTAACGTTTGTCCCCTTGCACCGCGCGGCTCATCCTCTACCGCGCGCGCCACGGCTTGGGCCTGCTTCGTCCAAAGTCCCGGGCTCGAGCAGGCATCGTAAGATCGGGTGAAGCATCCGACCGTCTCAAAAACTTTACCCTCGATGGCGCGGCTGTTCAATAAGTAGTCGCATTATGTGGGCATCCATGCGCGCGGTTCTTGCTTTACTTGCCGGAAGTGTCTCGCGTCGGCCCAGCGAGCAGTAATTGTTGCAGCTTCGGCACAATCTGTTTCGCGCGACCGAGACTCGTTTGCTGTTTGCCCCTTTTTTGCCGAACCACGGCGGAGCCTCATCATGGATCGTATCGACACCACCTGTCTCGCGCCGTTTCCCTCCGGCTCCGATGCGACCGAAGCGCCGGCCGGCGCCGAATCGCCGCACCGCCGGCAGGCCGTCGCCCAGGCGCTCGATATCGTTTTCATCGAAGGCTTCGTGGGGCAGACGGTGATCGGCATCGACGGTCCCGAGCATCACGAGCCGCAACCGGTGCGCATCGATCTCGCGATCGGCGTGCCGACGCTCATGGCCTGCGTCACCGACCGCATCGAGGATACGATCAATTACGCCGAGGTGCGAGCCAGGCTGCACGCACTGCTCGCCGCGCACGGCGTCGAGTTGCTCGAGGCGCTCGCCGAGAAGGTTGCGCGTTTGCTGATTCGCGACTTCGGTGCGCATTGGGTTCGAGTATCGATCGCGAAGCCGGCCAAGTTCGACGACGTCACGGCGGTCGGCGTGACGATCGAGCGGCGCCGCGGTTCGATCGTGGGCGCCGATGCGACGTGGGCCGCGCTCGGTGCCGGGCTCGTCCCCAATTGAGCCCGCAACCCGTGCCGCCTCGCTCGCGAGCGAAACTCGGGCCGCGCAAGCGGCGCCGTCAGCGGGGCTGCAGACCGCAGGCGCGATAGGCGTCGGACTGCAGGGTTTTGAACGACTTCGTCTGATGCCTTGCCGTATCCGTGCGGAACTCCGCACCGCCTTCGCCGCCTAGCGACGCATACTTGGCGAACGTCGACTCGTCCACGAACTCGTCGTACGGAATGACCGCGGCGATCTTGTCGATTACGCACGAGCATTTATAGACGTTCGCGAAATCGTGTCCGTTGTCGTCCATGCAGGTCAGCACGTATTCGACGCGCCCTTGGGTCGGATAGTCGTAGCCTCCGCGACTCGCATGCGCATCGATCGGATCGCTGCCGGCCGCCATTGCATAACCGGCCCATGCGAGGCAGGCGCCCACGAGCACTGCGCGACATCTGGTTCTCATCTTGGCCGCCTCTTTCGGTTGTCTCCTGTGCCCACGATATGCATAACCGTTGCGGGTGTCGATCGGAGTAAACGCTTCAACGGAAGCACGGAATCGCCGCCGCCATGGCGGTTCGGGGCGCGCGCGACGGCTCCCGGAAATGCGTGCCGGGAGTCCGTGCGCCTGGCGAGCCGCTCGCTTACTTCGGCGAGAAGGGGTGGTGGACGGATGCCTTTTGCGAGACGACGTCGGCCGCGGTGGGCGTGCCGGCTACCGCACGCTCGATCGATTCCCTCGTCGCCTTGTAGTTGAAGTCGAAAATCTTGGTGTCGTCTTCGGCCTGCCAGTGGATGAACACGCCGACGCAGATGAAGACATCGTCGGCTTCGTCCTTCGGAATGGTGCCGGCCTCGACGCAGTCCGCGACGGCGCGGGCGACGGCGGCCTGCGCGGGGCCGAACATCTGCACCGCTTGCTTCGCGCCCTTGATCGTGACTTTGTTGAACAGCACCGTGTTGGGCTTGGTGGGCAGGTTCGGCGCGACAACCGCGAGCAGCGTCGTGAACCCGTCCTTGTTGTTGGTCAATGCGTTGCAGAACGCGGTCTCCGCGGCCGAACCGCGCGGTCCCATGATGAGGTCGACGTGCGCGACCTCATTGCCGTCGCCGACGAGCGACTCACCTACCAGGACGCGATTGATCTTGGCCATGCTCTTCCTCCAATCGGTGGATATGGACTTTCTGTATGTTGGGCGCCCTCGAGCGATCGTGCGGCGCGCCGTTTACGCGAGGGCGCGTGCCGGGCGCGCAGTGGTCGAATCGATGCACGGTGGCGTTACCTAACAGTTTTCATGCCAGTCGGGGCACGATCGCTGATGCGTGACCCTGCGCGTGCTTCATCGCGCGGCGCAGGTGAGCGCCACGAACATCGTCGCGACCGCGAGGTCCGCGCTGGTGCCCGGATTCAGTCCAAGCGCTTTCAGCTCGGCGTCCCAGACGGCAAGCTCCGCCGAGGCAGCCGGTGTCGCATTCCTCAGCGCGTTGCGCCAGCGCGCATGCCGCGAGCGCGCCGCGTGCGTGACACTCTGCGCCAGCGGCACGCCGTGCTTGCGCACAATGTGCGAATCGGGCCAGCCGCCGAGATAGGTGAAGAACGCCTCCAGGATCGCGAGATCGCGGTGCTCGGACGGCATCGCGAGCACGGCGGGCACGCCGCGCTCGAAGAGGTCGGCGAAACCGTTCGCGTACTGGCGAGCGATGCTGTCGCGCTCGGCCGCGAGCGACATCGCCGTTCTCAGATCGACGCTCGGCTCGGCATGGACGGACTGCTCGGACGCATCGCCGAGACCGCCCGGGTTGGCCAGCGCGATGGCGCGATAGGCAGATCGTGCGTCGTCGACGGTCAGCCTGGCAAGTGTGCGCTCGAGCTCGGTCCGCCAGGCGTCTGCACGCGGCGGTGTCGCGAATGCTTCGAGCGCCGCGGCGAGCGGCGCGACGAGCAGGACGATGCCGAGGTTCGTATTGCAGCCGACGGCCGCGCGCGTGGCGCGGATCGCTTCGAGAATGCGCGTGCCGACGGGCGCGCCGTTCGTGAAGAGCGGGCCAGCCGCTGCCTGCGCGCTCGCGATGAATTGCGCGGCGACCATTCCGTGTCCCGCGCTTTGCGCACTGACGTTGCCCGGCTTTGCCACCTCGACGTCGAGTCGGCAGGCCGCGAGAAACGCGCCATAGGCTCGTGCGAGCAAGGTCGTCTCACCCATGGCGCTGAGGGAGTGCCACGAGGTCTGTGTCGGTGCCGCCGGACGTCTTGCGAGCCGCGGCAAGCTTGCGATCGAGCAGATCGTCGACCAGCGCACGAGCGATGTCGACGTCGACGACCGATTGCAGCCCGCGCCAAGCCGCGACGCCGTTGACTTCGAGCACGAGCGGCTCCTCGGCCCCGGCGGAGTTGGGAATCAGGTCGACGCCGGCATAGTCGAGCTCGAGCGCGCGGGCAGCCCGCACGGCCGTTTGCGCGAGCGCGGCGTCGAGCTCCGCGGGCTCGCATCGCGCGCCGCGCGCGAAATTGTGAATCCAGCCTTTGCCGCCGACTCGCCGCATTGCCGCAACGGCTTTGTCGCCGATCACGAGCACGCGCCAGTCGAAGCCCGCGCCTCGGCGTCGAGCTTCGAAGGATGCCTCCCTGGCGGGACCGCCAGCCGTTTTCGTCGGGCGCTCCACATAACGCTGCAAGTAGGCAACTTGCTGGTAGCTCGCGAGCGAAGGCAGCGGCGCGAGCCGGCCCGCGGCCGAGCCGCCGCGCATCGCGCCCACGCGCCGCAAGCCGCGCCCTTGCGAGCCGAACAGAGGCTTGACGACGAGACGGCGCCCCGCGGCGGCTTCTCTCATCACGAGCCGCTGTGCGAACGCGGTCGATTCCGAAGCCCAGGCCGCCGGTGTCGGCACGCCGTGGCGGTGCAGCAAAAAACTCGTCATCGATTTGTCGACGCTGCGCTCGATCGCGCGCGCATCGTTGTAGACGGGCACGCCGAGCTCGCGCAGCGCGTGCAGAATGCCGAGCCGCAGCGTCACCTGCTCGAACGTGCCGCCGGCGATCCCGCGCACGAAGACCGCATCGGGCAGTCCGTGACCGAAGCCGGGCACGACGATCCCATGCGGTGCCCAGGTCGTGTCGATGCGGCAGTCGGCCAGATCGACA
>JBCNPL010000009.1:0-29079 GCA_039593375.1 Paraburkholderia sp.
ACGGGCCGGGCGTCTTTTAACCCCGCGCGAACTCTGCTCGACGCCGGTCGCTGGCAACGACCGACGGTCCGCGCGCAGACGTGTCCGGGCGAATCCGCCCTGTCCGCGCCTCGGTCAGCTCAACAGTACACGGGTGAAGAACCCGGCGAGCACCGTCTTGCTGACTTCGTCGTTCACCGTCTGCGGATCGGTCAGGCGAAAGAATTGCACGCCTTCGCAGAGACTCACGAGCCCTAGCGCAAGCGTTTCCGGCGGCAGCGGCAGCGGCGTGCCGACACGTTCCGAGAACGTCTTGATATAAGCCGCGATCCAATCGAGCTTTTCAGTTCTGAAAGCATTGAACCGAGAGCGGAACCGCGCGTCGCGACTCGCCAACAGCTTCGCTTCGACCCAGAGCGGGAAAAAGTCGTCTTCGATCGGCAATTGGCTGTAATACTCGACGGCGCGCGCCTCCATCCGCTCGCGCGTCCCCCCCTCTTCCATGATCGATTGGAAGCTTGCCTGCATTGCGTCGTGTTCGCGCCGCAATAGCTCGATGAGCAGTTCCGCCTTGCTGTCGAAGTTCGAATAGAACGCGCCGCGCGTATAGCCGGCGGTATCGGCGATGTCCTCCACGCTGGTGGCAACGAATCCCTTCTTCACGAACATCGTGCGTGCGGCCTCCAGCAGGCGCTCGCGCGTCTGGTCCCGGCTCTCTTCGCGTGTCAGGCGTTTTCGCTTCATGTCGCGAAGTTTACCATCCGGGCAATGTAAAATTCATCTTTGCATTCAGATACACGTACGTATTAGAATGCGATGCCAAATATGAGATGACGGTTCGGCGGACGCCCGGCGTTCGAGCGGCACCGCGCGTCTCGCGGTGCCCCCGCACCGTTTCCTACCTACGCTCGTCACTTGAAAAGGCAGGCATCGTGAGTCGTGCCCGAACCCATGCGCCGAATGCCACGCGCACACGCCCTTGCATCGTCGCCCCGCTGGGCGAACACGGGCTGCGTCGAACCAGCGCTGTGCTCACCGTCTTCTGCGCAGCCTTGACGCTGAGCGCCTGTCATCCGCGCGAAGCCGCCGCCCCGGCACCGAAACCGGTCGTGGCGCTCCCCGTTCATGCCGACGGTCGTCCGCCCGTCGCGTCGCTGCCCTGCCAGATCGAGGCGCGCTACAGCAATGCGCTCTCGTTCCGCGTCGCGGGCAAGATCGTCGAGCGGCTCGTGCGGCTTGGCGATCGCGTGAAAGCAGGGCAGATCGTCGCTCGACTCGATGCGGCCGACGCTCAAAAGAACCTCGCGAACGCGCGGGCGCAGCTCGACGCCGGCGAGCATCGTCTCGTGTACGCGAAGCAGCAGCTCGATCGCGATCGCATCCAAGCGCAGCAAAATCTGATCGCGCCGGCGCAGTGGGAGCAAACGCAGGACGCCTACGCATCGGCGCTCGCGCAGCGCGATTCTGCGCGAGCTCAGCTCGCGCTCGCCGCCGATCAACTCGCCTATACGACGCTGACGGCCGACCACGCCGGCGTCATCACCGAAGAGAACGCCGACACGGGGCAGAACGTCACGGCGGGTCAGGCCGTCTACAACCTCGCCTGGACCGGCGACGTCGACGCCGTTTGCGATGCGCCGGAACGCGTCCTCGCCGCACTGACCGTCGGACGTACGGCCACTGTCGCGCTGCCCGCGCTACCGGGGAAGACATTCCCGGCCCGCGTGCGCGAGGTCTCGCCCGTCGCCGATCCACAAAGCCGCACGTACCGCGTAAAGCTGACGCTCTTGGCTTACGATCCGGCCGCGCGCCTCGGCATGACCGCTGTCGTTGCCTTCAATTCCGTCGACGAAGCATCGGAACACGTGTTCACGCTGCCTGCGACGGCGCTCTTTCACGATGGGCAGCGGCCCGCGGTGTGGGTCGTGCGCGCGGGCGCCGATACGCTCGAGTTGCGCCCCGTCGTAGTCGTGCGCTACGACGAGCGGACGATCTCGATCGCGGGCGGCTTGCATGACGGCGACCGTGTCGTGCTCCAGGGCGTGCATACCGTCAGCGCCGGAGAGCGCGTTCGCGCGGTTGCCCCCCTGCATCCCGAGGACATCGGATCATGAGCACGGCGGATCACGGCCCGGACGCCGGGCACGACACCGCGTTCAAGCACGATGCGTCCGGCGAGGACCGCTTCAATCTCTCCGCGTGGGCGCTTCGGCACCAGGCACTCGTCGTCTTTTTGATCGTGCTCGCCACGTTGGCCGGCGTGCTCGCGTACACGCGGCTCGGCCAATCGGAGGATCCGCCGTTCACATTCCGCGTGATGGTGATCCGCACACTCTGGCCTGGCGCGACGGCGCGGCAGGTCCAGGAGGAAATCACCGACCGGATCGGCCGAAAGCTGCAGGAAACCCCGCATATCGACTTCCTGCGTAGCTATTCGCGGCCGGGCGAATCGATGATCTTCTTCAATATGAAGGATTCGGCGCCCGTCGCCGACGTGCAGGAAACGTGGTACCAGGTGCGAAAGAAGGTCGGCGACATCGCCTCGACGCTGCCGCAGGGGACGATCGGCCCGTTTTTCAACGATGAGTTCGGCGACGTCTATACGAACATCTACACGCTCGAAGGCGACGGCTTTTCACCCGCGCAGCTTCACGACTATGCCGATCAGTTGCGCACCGTGCTGTTGCGCGTGCCCGGCGTCGCGAAGGTCGACTATTTCGGCGATCCCGATCAGCACGTCTACATCGAAATCTCGAACGCCGAGCTCACGCGGCTGTCGATATCGCCGACCGAGCTGGCTCAGGCCATCAACGCGCAAAACGCCGTCGCCGCGGCCGGCACCGTGACGACGGCCGACGATCGCGTATTCGTACGACCGAGCGGCCAGTTCGGCGACGTGCGCGCGCTCGGCGACATGCTGATCCGCATCAATCACAGGACGTTCCGGCTCGGCGACATCGCGACCATCAAGCGCGGCTACGACGATCCGCTCGTGACGCAAATGCGCGCCGATGGCCAGGCCGTGCTCGGCATTGGCGTGACGATGCAACCGGGCGGCGACGTGATTCGGCTCGGCCGTGCACTCGATACGCAGTGCGCGGAGTTGCGCGCCCACTTGCCCGCCGGTCTCAAACTCACCGAGGTGTCGAGCATGCCGCACGCCGTCGCGCATTCGGTCGACGACTTTCTCGAAGCCGTCGGCGAAGCGATCGCGATCGTGCTCGTCGTCAGCCTCATCTCGCTAGGCGTGCGGACCGGGATGGTCGTCGTCATCTCGATCCCGATCGTGCTTGCCGTCACGGCACTCTGCATGTCGCTGTTCGATATCGGATTGCACAAGGTATCGCTCGGCACACTCGTGCTCGCGCTCGGGCTCCTCGTCGACGATGCGATCATCGCCGTCGAGATGATGGCAGTGAAGCTCGAGCAGGGATGGAAGCGCACCCGCGCCGCCGCGTTCGCCTATACGAGCACGGCGTTTCCAATGCTGACCGGCACGCTCGTGACCGTCTCCGGCTTCTTGCCGATCGCGCTCGCGAAATCGAGCACCGGAGAGTACACGCGCTCGATCTTCGAGGTGTCGGCTATCGCCCTGATCGCTTCCTGGTTCGCCGCCGTCGTGCTGATCCCGTTGCTCGGGTATCACTTGCTGCCCGAGCACAAGCGCTCGGCACGCGGTACTGCCGGCACGCCGCAACCGGATCGGCACGATGCGGGACACGAGGTCGACATCTACGACACTCGGTTCTATCGACGACTGTCGACGTGGGTTTCATGGTGCGTCGAGCGCCGCTGGATCGTGCTCGCCATCACGATCGCGCTGTTCCTCGTGGCCCTGGCGGGCTTCACGATCGTGCCCCAGCAATTCTTCCCAAGCTCCGACCGTCCCGAGCTCCTCATCGACGTGCGACTGCCCGAGGGCGCCTCTTTCGATGCGACGCTGCGCGAAGCGAGGCGCCTCGAAAAATCGCTCGGCGGGCGGCCCGAAATCGACCATTTCGTCGACTTCGTCGGCACGGGCGCGCCTCGCTTTTACCTGCCGCTCGACGAGCAGTTGCAGCAGCCGAACTTCGCCCAATTCGTCGTCACGGCGAAAAGCATCGAAGACCGGGACAAGCTCGCGCGCTGGCTCGATACCATGCTCGAGAACGACTTCCCCGCCGTGCGAACCCGCCTGTCGCGGCTCGAAAACGGCCCGCCCGTCGGCTTCCCGGTTCAGTTTCGCGTGAGCGGCGACGACATCGGCACCGTGCGCGCGATCGCCGAGAAGGTCGCTGCGACGATGCGCGCCGATACACGCACGCGCAACGTCCAGTTCGATTGGGACGAGCCTGCCGAACGCTCGCTCTCGTTCGAGATCGACCAAATGAAGGCGCGCCAGCTCGGCCTGACGTCGCAGGACGTCTCGAGCTTCATCGCGATGACGCTGTCGGGCTATACGGTCACGCAATATCGCGAGCGCGACAAGCTCATCAGTGTCGACCTGCGCGCGCCCGAGCGCGAGCGCGTCGACCCGGCGCGCCTGATGAACCTGGCAATGCCGACGCCGAACGGGCCGGTGCCGCTCAGTGCGCTCGGGCATTTGCGCAACAGTCTCGAGTACGGCGTGATCTGGGAACGCGATCGCCAGCCGACGATCACCGTGCAGGCCGACGTGCGCGGTAACGCGCAAGGTATCGATGTGACGCACGACCTCGACCGCACGCTCGCTTCGCAGCGGGCCCGACTGCCGCTCGGCTATCGGATCGAGGTGGGCGGCTCGGTCGAAGAAAGCGCGAAGGGGCAGACGTCGATCAATGCGCAAATGCCGCTGATGGTGATCGCCGTCTTTACGCTGCTCATGATTCAACTACAAAGCTTCTCTCGCGTGTTGATGGTCGTGCTGACCGCACCGCTCGGACTGATCGGCGTCGTCGCCACGCTGTTGCTCTTCGGCAAGCCGTTCGGCTTCGTGGCGATGCTGGGCGTGATCGCCATGTTCGGCATCATCATGCGCAACTCCGTCATTCTCGTCGATCAGATCGAGCAAGACATCGCGGCGGGCCATAAGCGCTTCACTGCGATCGTCGGCGCGACGGTCCGGCGTTTCCGCCCGATCACGCTGACGGCCGCCGCCGCGGTGCTCGCGCTGATTCCGCTCTTGCGCTCGAACTTCTTCGGTCCGATGGCTACCGCGCTGATGGGCGGCATCACGAGCGCGACAGTGCTGACACTGTTCTATCTGCCGGCGCTCTACGCGGCTTCGTTCAAGGTACGGCGCGACGAGCGCGATCCGCCGTCTGCCGCGGACGCGCATACCGGGAACTGACCATGAAGCTCGCGGACACCAGATTCTTCCTTGCCGCCGGCGTGGCGTTCGCCTTCGCCGCCTGCTCGTTCGGCCCGAATGGCGAGCCGCCGGTCATACCCTCGCCCTCGCACTACGGCGCGGTGCCGCAACCGGCGCGGACGGCCACCGCGGGAGGCGTCGCGCAGCAGTTCGATATCGGCGCTCAGCCGGTGCCGCAATGGTGGCGACTTTACCGCTGCGACGCCCTTGATGCGCTGGTCGAAGAAGGCTTGCGCTCGAGCCCGACGCTATCCGCTACCGAGAAGTCGTTGGCCGCGGCGCACGAGCAATTGCGAGCGCAGATAGGCTCGTCGCTGCTGCCCACGGTCGACGCCGGCGGACAGGTCACGCGCGAACGCAACCTCGGCATACCCGAGGCGGGTCCCAACACGGTGACCTACGACGTGTTCGTCGGCCAGATCGAGGCGCACTATACGTTCGACCTCTTCGGCGCGGTGCGCTACGCGAATGCGGCGCTCGGCGCGCGCGTGAACCAACAGGCATTCCAGCTCGAGGCGGCACGGCGGGCGCTGGCCGCCAACATCGTCGGGGCGGTCATCAACGCCGCGACGATCGATCGACAGATCGCAATTACCGAGCGGCTCCTCGCGCTGGCGAACGAAACCGCCGATGAAGACGAGCGACGCTACGCGCTCGGCGCCATCGCGCATACACAGGCGCTCGCTTCGCGGCAGAACGCTCAGGCGCTCGCCGCAACGCTCGGCGGCTTGCGACAGCAGCGCGCGACGGCCGTCCATGCACTTGCCGTGTTGATCGGGCGCACGCCCGATGCGGCCCCCGACATCCCTGACCTGGCAAGCCTGACGCTGCCGGAGCACGTGCCCGTCGTGGTGCCCTCGGAGCTATTGCGCGCGCGTCCCGACATTCGCGCAGCCGATGCGCTCGTGAAAGAGACCGCGGCGGAGGTCGGCGCGGCCACGGCGCAGCTCTTTCCCAGCCTTTCGCTGACGGCGTCGATGGGCCAGGCCGGGTTCAGCTGGCCGGCCGCGGTTTCAGGCGCCGGCGCGATCTGGAGCATCGGAGCCGGACTCTCGCAGCCCATCTTTCACGGCGGGGCGTTGCGAGCACAACGGCGGGCCGCCATCGACAGCTACGAGGCCGCCGTTTCGCAATACAAGGCGACCGTCCTCTCGGCATTTCAGAATGTCGCGGATACGCTTGCGGCGCTCGAGCACGACGGCGAGACGGCGGCCTCGTCCGAGGCCGCCGAGCAATCCGCACGGGCCGCGTTCGACGAGACCGCGGGGCGCCGGCGACTCGGCGCATTGCCGCCTTCGGCGGAACGGTCCGCCGAGCAGGGGTATCGCAACGCGGAACTCGACGCGATCCGAGCGACGGGAGCGCGCTTTGCCGATACCGCCGCTCTGTTTCAAGCAATGGGCGAGAGCCCCGCCACCCGAGATCGCTGAAACCGGAAGAGCCCCATCGGATGTCAGGCTGGCGGGCGCGAACGCTCGCCTGCGAGCGACGATGAGCACGGCGACGTGAACGAGGCGAACGTCATGCCACGACGGTCAATCGCTTCTTCTCCGCCCGCAGCATGAAGTAGTTGATGACGACGACGCCGATCGTCACCACGGCAATGAAGAGGGTCGCTAGCGCGTTCATCTCCGGGTTGAGTCCGAGCCGCACGCGCGAGAAGACGACGAGCGGCAGCGTCGTCGAGCCTGGTCCCGACAGGAATGCCGATAGCACCAGATCGTCGATCGACAAGGTGAACGACAGTAGCCACCCGGCCATCAGCGCTTGGGAGATGAGCGGCAACGTGACTGCGAAGAAGACCTTGAGCGGTGTCGCGCCGAGATCGAGCGCCGCTTCCTCGAGCGACGGATTGAGATCGCGAACCCGCGATTGGACGATGATGGCCACATACGACATGCAAAGCATAACGTGGCCGATCCAGATCGTAGTGAACCCGCGACCCTCAGGCCAGCCGAGCCACTTTCCCATCTCGATGAAAAGAAGCAGCAGCGAAATGCCTTGGATCACTTCGGGAATGACGAGCGGCGCGTTGATCATCCCGGTGAATAGCGTGAACCCGCGAAAGCGCCCCATCCTTGCGAGGACGAAACCGGCCCAGGTGCCGATGAACACCGACGCGAAGGCCGTCGCGAGCGCGATGCGCAGCGATAGCCAGAAGGACGCGATGAGCTCGTCATCCTGAGCGAGGGCGGCGTACCAGCGCGTCGAAAAACGCGTCCAGACCGTGACGAGTTGCGACTCGTTGAACGAGTAGACGACGAGGCTCAGGATCGGAATGTAGAGAAACGCAAAGCCGATGCCGAGCGCAATCAGCTGCAACGTGCGGTTCGGTTTGATCATCGGCGCGCTTCGAGTTGTTTGGCCTGCTGATGCTGAAAGAGCGCCATCGGCACGAGCAGCAGGATAACCATCGCGCAGGTCACGGCGGAAGCCATCGGCCAGTCCGCGTTGTTGAAAAACTCGTTCCACATGACGCGGCCGATCATGAGTGTGTTCGCGCCACCGAGCAGTTCGGGAATGACGTACTCACCGACAGCGGGGATGAACACGAGCAGACATCCCGCGACGATGCCGTTCCTCGAAAGCGGCAGCGTGATCTGCACGAAAGCCTTCCATGGTTTCGCGCCGAGGTCGTAAGCGGCCTCGAGCAACGTCAGATCCATTTTCACGAGGTGCGCGTAAAGCGGCATGACCAGGAACGGCAGATAGGAGTAGACCATCCCGATATAGACCGCCGCGTTCGTCCGATAGAGCTCGATCGGTGCGTGAATGAGGCCAATCGTCATCAGGAAATTGTTGAGCAGCCCGTTGTTCTTGAGAATCCCGATCCACGCGTAGACGCGAATGAGGAACGAAGTCCAGAACGGCAGCATCACGGCCATCATCAGGATGTTGCGCGAACTCGGGCTCGACCGTGCGATGTAATAGGCCATCGGATAGCCGAGCAGCAGGCAGAGCAGCGTCGTCACGGCCGCTACCACGAGCGAGTTGACGTAGGTCGCGAAGTAGAGGCTGTCGCTCAGCAAGAACGCATAGTGCGCGAGATTGAGCGAGACCTGGACTACACCATCCTTGATGCTGACAAGCTCCGTATAGGGCGGAATGCCGAGCCGCAGCTCCGCGAAGCTGATCTTGACGACGAGCAGAAACGGCACGAAGAAGAACAGCAGCAGCCAGAGAAATGGCCCGGCGATGACGGCGCTGCTCCCTGTCAGATTGAGGCGCCGCGCGGGCCAGGCGGCGAACGAGATCATCATCTGTTTCATGCTGTCAGCACCACGCCGGCGGATGCGCTCCAGCGCACGTAGATCTCGTCGTTCAGTTGCGGCGATTCGATTTCGGAAAGCGCGAGGCTCGAAACGTTCGCGATCACCGTCTTCCCCGAATCGAGCTTCACGTGATAGAGCGAGTAGCCGCCGAGATACGCGATGTTGGCGACCGTGCCGTGCCCCCAGTTGTAAGCACCCTCGGGCGGTTTGCGCGTAAGCGCGATGCGCTCGGGGCGCACCGAGATGGTGACCGGCATCCCGAGCGGCCCCGTGATGCCGTGGTTGACGTAGAGCCTGCAGGACAACTCGTCGGTTTCGACGAAAATATGATCGGGCTCGTCCTCGATGACGTGCCCATCGAAGAGGTTCGTGGAGCCGATGAACTCCGCCGAGAAGCGGGTGTTCGGATACTCGTACACCTCGTTCGGCGTGCCGAGCTGGACGATCTGCCCTTCGCTCATGACGGCGAGCCGGCTCGCCATCGTCATCGCCTCTTCCTGGTCGTGCGTGACCATGATGCAGGTGACGCCGACACGGTCGAGAATGTTGACGAGCTCGATTTGCGTGCGCTGGCGGATCTGCTTGTCGAGAGCGGACATCGGCTCGTCGAGCAGCAGCAACTTGGGCCGCTTGACGAGCGAGCGAGCGAGCGCGACGCGCTGCTGTTGCCCGCCCGAAAGCTGATGCGGCTTGCGCTTGGCGAAACGAGTCATCTGGACGAGTTCGAGCGCATCCTGGACACGCTCCTTGAGCTCTGCCTTCTGAACCCCTTCCTGCTTGAGTCCGAACGCGACGTTCGCCTCGACCGTCATGTGCGGAAAGAGCGCATATGACTGGAACATCATGTTGATGGGGCGGCGGTACGGCGGCATCTGAGCCAGATCCTCGCCGTCGATCAGGATCTTGCCCGACGTCACGGTCTCGAGCCCCGCGAGCATCCGCAGCAAAGTGGACTTGCCGCAGCCCGAGCTGCCGAGCAGCGCGAACAGTTCGCCTTTCGCCACCGACAAATTGACGTTGCGGACGGCCACCGTCTCGCCGAATTTCTTGACCACGTCCACGATCTGGACGAAATTCTCGGCCGACGCCGGGACTGCCGACGTGGGACGCGCGGCGACTGCCGCCTGCCGGACCGACTGATCGCTCATGATCTACTGCATGACTCCATCATTTGACGTACAAAGCCCCCGGTTGAGTTCCGGGGGCTCATTCACGAGGGCCGCCGACGTCGATGCGGTGTCGGCATTCGCCCGCTCCATCCGTGCTATCGGCTGATCAGCGACCGGTCTTGAATTCGGTCCAGAGCCGGGTCTGCAGCCGCTGGATCTCGACCGGCAGCGGCTTCAGCAGGAACAGCGTCTTGACCACGTCAGGCGGCGGATAGACGGCCGGGTCCTTCGCGATGTCCGGGTTCACGTACTTCTTGGCCTCGGCGTTGGCTGTCGGGTAGTAAACGGCGTCGGTAATCGCGGCGTTGACTTGGGGCGTCTCGATGTAGTTGATCCATTCATGCGCGGCGTCCTTATGCGCCGCGTCCTTCGGGATCGCCATTACGTCGAACCAGACCGGTGCGCCGCCCTTCGGGATGTAGTACTCGATCTTGTAGGCCTTCTTCGCTTCCATCGCGCGATGCTTGGCGATCACGACGTCGCCCGACCAGCCGTAGGCGAAGCAGATGTCGCCACCGACCATGTCGTTGATGTAGCCCGACGAATTGAATTGCGTGATGTAGGGGCGGATCTTCTTCAGCATCGCGAGCGCGGCCTGATAGTCGGCCGGATTCGTCGTGTAGGGATCCTTGCCGATGTAGTGAAGCGCGGCCGCGAACATCTGGTCCGGCGCGTCCAGCACCGAGACGCCGCAGGCTTTCAGCTTCGAGATGTTTTCCGGCTTGAAGAGGATGTCCCAGCTATCGAGCGCGGCTTTCGGGCCAAGGATCTGCTTGACCTTCGTCACGTTGTAGCCGAGACCGGTCGTGCCCCATGCCCAGGGCACCACGTACTTGTTGCCCGGATCGGCGCCCGCGACGAGCGACATCAGCTGCGGATCGAGGTACTTCAGGTTCGGCAGCTTGGATTTGTCGAGCGGCGAGAAGATGCCCGCCTGAATCTGCTTGCCCGCGTAGTTGCTGGTCGGAACGACGATGTCGTAGCCCGAGTTGCCCGTCAGCAACTTGGCTTGCAGCGTGTCGTCGCTGTCATAGTTGTCGTACTTGACCTGGATGCCGGTTTCTTTCGTGAAGTTCGGAATCGTGTCCTTGGCAATGTAGTCGGACCAGTTGTAGACGTTCAGTTGCGTGTCCTTCGCCATCGCCCACGGCGCCGCCAAAAGCGCGAGCGCCGCAAGCCCGCTCATTACCCGTTTTCCCATTCCGTTCTCCGATCCGCCGGCCGGCACCGGCCGTCTGCCGCTCGATGCCGCAGCGCCACGCGCGCGGCTCCTCTGAAAACATCGAAACCTATCACCAATTGTGGTTGGAGAACGAAAAAACGCCAGGCAACGAGTCACGGCTGTCGCGCAAACGGCACAGCGATCGACATGCCCGATGCCCTTCGCTCCCTCAAAACGCGCGCAATTTTAGCCGGTTATGGGCCGGTGTCTAGCTGAAAAAATAGGTTTTTGCCCTGAGGACGCGTTCGCCACGACGAAAACCGGCCGCCGCGCCGGGCTCACGGGGAGCGAGGCGACTGCCGTCGCCCACGCTTGCACCATTCGAGGGCCTGCTGGCTCCCTCGCTCGAAGCGCCGAACCAGGCCGGCGCTTGGATCGGTTAACATGACGGGTCCCACGATGCCTCAAACCTTTCAATGCCCTCCGACCTTCACGATCGCCCCGACAGCCCCTGCATCGGCGTGTGCTCCACGCTTTTCGACGACGTCTGCAAAGGCTGCGGGCGGACCGCGACCGAGGTGTCGAACTGGGTGTTCATGTCGGACGACGAAAAGCGCGCCGTCTGGTCCCGCATCGAGGGTGAAGGCACGGCAATGCGGTTCAAATACGACAAGCTCTGAACGACGCCTATCGGCTGCCAGGCTTTACCAGCTTGAATTGCATCGACTTGTACTCGAGATACTCTTCGAGGCCGTAGGCACCGTTTTCACGGCCGTATCCCGATTGTTTGAAGCCGCCGAACGGCGCTTCCATGTTCCAGGTGCCGCCGTTGATCTCGACCTGCCCTGTGCGGATGCGGCGCGCCACGCGCAGCGCTCGGTCGTCGTCCCCTGCCCAGACCGCGCCGGAGAGCCCGTAGGGCGAATCGTTGGCGATACGAACGGCCTCCTCCTCGTCTTCATACGTCAAGATCGACAGGACGGGGCCGAAGATCTCCTCTTGAGCGATCGTCGCCTTGGGGTGAACGCCGCCAAACACTGTCGGCTTCACGAAGAAACCTTTCGAAATGCCGTCGGGCATACCCGTGCCGCCGGTGATGAGCTCGGCGCCTTCCGCGATGCCGCGTTCGATGTAGCCATAGACTCGCTCGAGTTGCGCGGCCGATGCCAGCGGGCCCAGCCGCGTTCGTTCGTCGCGAGGGTCTCCCGCCATATAGTCTTCCGCGGCGGCTTTCGCGAGCGCGCAGGCCTCGTCGTGGCGCGATTCGGGCACGAGCATCCGGGTGTGCGCGGAGCAGGTCTGCCCTGAGTTGAGAAAGCAGGCCGCGACGGTGCTTTTGATGGCGGTCGGAAAATCGGCATCGTCGAGAATGAGTGAAGCCGATTTACCGCCGAGCTCGAGCGCGACGCGCTTGACCGTGGCCGCGGCCAACTCGGCGACACGCTTGCCTGCGCGCGTCGAGCCCGTAAACGAAACCATATCGACGAACGGATGGCTCGCCACGACCTCACCGACAACGGGGCCATAGCCGCTGACGATATTGAAGACGCCCGCAGGCAGCCCGGCCTCCTCGATAGCCTCCGCGAGCACAAATGCATTGAGCGGAGCGACTTCGGACGGTTTGAGTACGACGGTGCAGCCGGCAGCCAGCGCGGGGGCCACTTTCAGCGTGATCTGATTGAGCGGATAGTTCCAGGGCGTGATGGCCGCGACGACGCCGACGGGCTCGCGCACGACGAGTGAGTTGTCGGCGCGTTCCTCGAATGCGAACTCGCGCGCGAGCCTGGCGTAGGCTTTCCAGTTGTAGACGGCGGACCCGACCTGTATCGCGCGCGTAAGCTTGATCGGCATGCCGACCTCGCCGCAGATGAGTTGAGTCAGCTCTTCGGTTCGCGCCTTGACGGCTTCCGCGATCTTCTGCAGATATTCCGCGCGCGTCTCGGCCGGCGTGGCGGACCACCCGTCGAAAGCGAGTTTGGCCGCTTCGATGGCGGCTTCGGCATCGGCCGCCGTACCTTCGGGAATGCGGCCCATGACCTCCTCGGTGGCCGAATCGATCACGTCGATCGTGCCGCTTCCGGCCGGCTCGAGCCACTTTCCGCCGACGTAAAGGTGCGCGTACGTTTTCATCGCGGCCCCGCCTTTTCGGTTGGATCGCGTTATTGTACCGAGAGCGCCGCGACGGGGCAGACAGCCTATTGCAGCCCCTGGCTCGCGAGGAAATCCTCGTAGTTGCCGCCGAAGTCGACGATCGTCCCGTCCGTGCGGACCTCGATGATCCGGTTCGCCAGGCCGCTGACGAACTCGCGGTCGTGCGAAACGAAGATCAGCGTGCCGTCGTACTTGTCGAGCGCGATCTGCAGCGATTCGATCGACTCCATGTCCATATGGTTCGTCGGCTCGTCCATCAGCAGCACGTTATGACGGCCAAGCATCAGCTTGCCCCAGATCATGCGGCCCTTCTCACCGCCCGACAGCACCTTCACCGATTTCCGAATGTCGTCGGCGCCGAAGAGCAGGCGGCCGAGCGTGCCTCGCACCATCTGATCGTCGTCGCCGTCCTTGCGGTAGGCGTCGATCCAGTCGGTCAGCGTGACGTCGTCAGGGAACTCCTCGTAGGTATCCTGCGGCATATAGCCGACGTTCGCGTTCTCCGCCCACTTGATCGCACCGCCGTCGACATCGAGGTTGCCGACGAGGGACCGCAAAAGCGTCGTCTTGCCCGCGCCGTTCTCGCCGATGATCGCTATCCGCTCGCCCGGCTGCACGGAAAGGCTCAGGTTCTCGAAGATCGTGCGGTCGTAGCGCTTCGTGATGCCTTCGGCGACGACGGCGATGTTATGGAGCTTCTTTTCATATTCGAAGCGGATGAACGGGTTCTGCCGCGACGACGGCTTGAACTCCTCGATCTTGATCTTATCGATCTGCTTCAGGCGGCTCGTCGCCTGGCGCGCCTTCGATTTGTTGGCCGAGAAACGGCGCACGAAGTCCTGTAGATCGGAGATACGCTCCTTGGCCTTGGCATTCGCCGCGGCCTGGCGCTCGCGGGCCTGCGTCGAGGCGAGCATATAGTCGTCGTAGTTGCCGGGGTAGACCTTCAGCGTGCCGTAATCCATGTCCGCCATGTGCGTGCAGACCTGGTTCAGGAAGTGACGATCGTGCGAAATGATGATCATCGTCGAGTTGTACTCGTTGAGCACGTTCTCGAGCCAGCGGATCGAATTGATGTCGAGGTTGTTGGTCGGCTCGTCGAGCAGCAGCACGTCGGGTTTCGAGAACAGCGCCTGCGCGAGCAGCACGCGCAGCTTCCAGCCGGGCGCGATGTTGCTCATGGGGCCATTGTGATCGTCGATGTGGATGCCGATGCCGAGCAGCAGTTCGCCCGCACGCGCCTCTGCCGTATATCCGCCGTACTCGGCGAATTTGGCTTCGAGCTCGGCCGCGTGCATGTAGTCGTCGTCGGTCGCCTCCGGGTTCGCATAGATCGCATCGCGCTCGGTCATCGCGGCCCACATTTCCGTGTGCCCCATCATCACCACGTCGAGCACGCGCACGTCCTCATAGGCGAACTGGTCCTGCCGCAGCTTGCCGAGGCGGACGTTGGGCTCGAGCATGACCGTGCCGGAGCTCGGCTCGAGGTCGCCGCCGAGAATCTTCATGAACGTCGATTTGCCGCAGCCGTTCGCGCCGATGAGGCCGTAGCGGTTCCCTTCCCCGAACTTGACCGAAATGTTCTCGAAAAGGGGCTTCGGCCCGAATTGCATGGTGATGTTAGCGGTAGACAGCACGGCGCGAGTCCTCGGAGTGACGTTCGACGAAAAACCTGGAATTTTACCAAGGTTTCGTGAACGTCACCTGCCCTGCCGCATGGCCGAACTCCCGCTCGCCGCCGGCGCCGGCGCGCTCGCCGCCGCGGACGAGCTGGCCGGCTCCGCCGCGGCCGAGGGCTTGGCGCTCGGCGCCTGCTGCATGCGCGCAATCAACTCCTGGCACGGCGTGGGCTGGTTGTGACTCGGCGCGATGAGCGGCAGCAGTGCCGCAAAAGGATTGACGAGGCCGAGCGCGACGGCCGCACCCGCCCGCAGCGCGAGCGCCCCTTTGCTCACGCCGATGTCCGGATGCTTGAACGTCCCTTGGACGTAAAGCGGCGAACGCAGCGAGAATACGCGGAAGCCTTTCGTATGAGGATGGACCTTCAGATCCATCGTTTCGTTTCGAAGATCGATGTGGCCGTCCATGGAGATCAGCGCGTCGTCGGTGTCGAGCGCGAACGTGCGCGTATCGAGCACGCCGTGCGTGGCGACGAAATCGGCCGCGCCGCAGTGGATGTTGATGTTTCGGTCGCCGAACAGCTTCCGATAGACGACGTTCGCCACGTTGAGTCCCGCCGCTTCCATCAACAGCAGGCTCAGCTTGCCCTGCGTGACGAGTGCTTTCGTCTCGCCGTCGAGCGTTGCCGCCATCGCCGCCGGCGAATTGCCGGTCGCCGACAATGACGCGTCGCCGTTCAGTTCGCCGAGGGCCGATTGCATCGTCTTTTGCGTGGGAAAGAGCTGCTTCAGCTTCAAATGCCGCGCCGACATCGAAATGCGCGCCTTGAGCGGCACGGCGCCGCCGTCCAGGTTGATATCGGAGGCTAGCGATCCGCCCGCGAAGCCGAAGCGCAGCGGCACGAGCGCCAGATTGCCATCCTTCATGACGACGTGCGTGTAGAGGTCCGTGAACGGCAATTGCGGGTTCTTGATGATGCGCTGGCCCGTGAACGTCACGTCGGCGTCGATCGCACGCCAGCGATCCGTTCGAAAAGGCTCGACCGGCAGCGACTTGTCGGCGGGCTGTTTGACCGGCTCACCTCGACGTGCCTTGCTGGCATTGGTGTCGGCTCCGATGATCGGAGCGAGGTCCTCGAACCGCAGCAGCTTCGAAACGACATTGCCCTTCAGCAGCGGACGCGGGCCTCGATTGTCGTAGGTCAACGTGCCTTCGAGGTCGCTGCCGCCCACGCGGCCCGTGAAGCCGCTGTAGGTCAGGACGGTATCGTTCGTGCCGAGGTGGCCGGCGAGGTGCCCGTCAGTGGCATAAGGCGGCGTCGCGGGCAGCGGCACGCCGAGGATCGGATAAAGATGAGCGGCGCTCGCGCCCTGCAGCCAGAGCCGGATGTCGAGCGCGGCCAGATGCAGCGGGTCCGTGAGCGTGCCGACGAGCGCGAGACGCGTGTCTCCGACCTTCACGTCGGCCTGCAGCGGAAACGGGCGGGTCGTGTCGCGCAGTTCGAGCACGCTGCCGATCTTGCCCGTACCCGTCACTGTCGTCGACCGATACTTGCCGTTTGCCGTGACGGCCAGCGCGTACTGGTCCCGAGGATTCGACGGCGCGGCGACGCCGGAAGCGGCAGAGGCGTTCGGAATTCCCGCGGAACTCGATGCGCCGGATGCGCCGAGTGCGCCGGACGCCGGTGGCGCACTCGCCGCGCCGGACGCCATGGACGCCGCCAACGGCGCTCTCGTGCCCGACGCGGCCTGCTCCTGCTTGCTGAGCTTGCGCGCTCCGCGCTCGCCGACGACGTTCGCGGCGGTTTGCCGCGACGACGACTCCTGCTGCTTCAGCGCTTCCCCAATCGGAATCGGCTTTCCGAGCGTATCGACGTCAATCCGCATGTCGATCTTTTTGAGCGCGTCCGCAAGCGTGATGGTGCCCTTCGCGAAACCCAGAGTGCCGAGCTCCACGGACCAATGCATCGGCTGCCGCGACTGCTTGAATTGGAACGTCCAGTTATCGCGCCCATCCGCGAGGCGCTCGAGGTCGATCGAGGGGTTGACGAAATCGATAGTGGGCACGGCGATCGTATGCGCGATGAGCGGCAACACCTTGGCGTCGAACGTGATCTCGTCGACGGTCGCGAACTGTGGCGCTTTTGCCCAAGGCGGATTGCCGATCGTCACGCGATAGGCGGAAAATCGCGGCCATGGCACCCAGGCACGCCATCCGCTTTCGCCGACCGGGCGCTCCCAGCCGAGGCGCAGATCGCCGTTGATCGCGAACGGCCGTCCGAGCGCCTGCGATACCTTGTCGTCGATCCACGGCCGAGCCCGGTTCCAGTCGAATGTGACGACGAAGATGGCCAGTGCCGCGACCAGGACGAGCACGACGACCACGACCCAGGCGAGAATCCTGCCTGCGGTGCCGGGAACGGACCGACGAGTGCGTTCAGCGGACATGAAAGCTCCGGAGATAGGCCGCGCCCGGCGATCGCTCCACCGCGCCAACCCCGCGCGCGACCGTCATACTTGCAGTGGAGCAAGCCCTATGCCGCGAATCTCGCTCTATCATGACGAGCCACGTGCCGCGATTCCAAAAGAGCAGCCGATTGACCACCCCATTTCTCGTTGAAGCGCAGGGCATCGTCCGACGCGATCCGCGGACCGGTACCACCCTGCTCGCCGCCACCGACTTCGCGCTCGCCGGCGGCGACCGCATTGCCGTTACGGGCCCATCGGGCGCCGGCAAGAGTGTCTTCTTGCGCGCGCTCGCCCTGCTCGACCCTCTTCACGCGGGGCATGTAGCCTGGCATGGACGGCCCGTCGAGCGCAGGACGATTCCGCGCTATCGCAGAAACATCGCCTACGTCCGGCAGCGGCCGGCCGTGCTCGATGGCACGGTCGAAGACAATCTGCGCTATCCATTCTCGCTTCACGCCTACCGGGACGCGCGATTCGACCGCGCTCGCGCCGCCCGGCTGGCCGAGCGTGCCGGCCGAGCGAGCGATTTTCTCGGCAAGCGCGCGAGCGAGCTCTCGGGCGGCGAAGCGCAGATCGCCGCACTGATTCGCGTACTCCAGCTCGAGCCCGAAGTGCTGCTCCTCGACGAGCCCACCGCCTCGCTGGATCCGCAATCCGCGCAGGCCATCGAAGCGCTCGTCGCCGACTGGTTCGACACCCGCGCCGCCGAGCGCGGCTCGATCTGGGTCTCGCACGACCCCGCGCAGGCCGCACGCGTCGCCACTCGCCAGTTGACGATGCAAGCCGGCCGGCTTGGATTCGCCGAGGAGCGCGTCGAATGAATTCCGTCCTGCAAAACCTGAGTCTCGTCGACGTCGCGATTGCCGCGCTGCTCATCGTCGTCAATGGAGCGGTGTCGATGGCGCTCTCGCTCGGCCTCGGCCGCAAGCTTGCGCTCGCCGCGGTGCGCACCGTGGTGCAGTTGCTCGCCATCGGCTACGTGCTCGGCTGGGTATTCGCGAACGCCCGCTGGTACGTCGTGCTGCCCGTCATCGCGATCATGACGATCGTCGCCGGCCTGGCGGGAGCGGCGCGCGGCGCTCATACGTACGCGGGGCAGCGCGCCGACAGCATCGTATCGATCTGGGTCAGCGCCTGGCTCGTGGCGGCCATTGGCCTTTTCGCCGTGATTCGCATTCATCCCTGGTACGAACCGCAGTATGCGATTCCCATCCTTGGCATGATCCTCGGCAATACGCTGACAGGTGTCTCGCTCGCCGTCGAGCGCATGGCCGAGGAGCTGACCGCGCGACGTGATCGCGTCGACATGGCGCTCGCGCTCGGCGCGACGCGCTGGGAAGCGGCGCAAGGGCCCGCGCGGCAGGCCGTGCGCGCCGGCATGATTCCCACGCTGAACCAGATGGCCGTGGTCGGTGTAGTCAGCCTTCCCGGAATGATGACAGGCCAGGTGCTGGCCGGACAACCGCCGCTGCAAGCCGTCCGCTACCAGATCGTGATCATGTTCCTGATCGCCGCATCGTCGGCGCTCGGCACCGTGGGTGCCGTTCTGTTGACGTATCGGCGGCTTTTTTCAGGCGATCATCGGTTTCTGGCCTCGCGGCTTCAGGAGCGCCGCGAAGCCCAGTGAAAACCGGTCCGGCGCGGCGGGCGGCCGAGCGAACGTTCAGCGCTTCGCCGAAACGCTAACGCGCGTTCCGTCGTTGAGCGCAACCGTCTTCACGGCCCCGGTGGTCGGCATCGTAAAGTGCAACACCTGGCTCATCGCCGTCACCTGCGGACATTGCAACGTCTTGCCGCCTTTCTTGACAGTCGTCGATCGGCCCTTGGGCAGGCTCGCCTGCACGCTCATCTGCACGTCGGCGGTGCCGTCGTCGGCAACGATCGGCGCAAGGCGGACGCTGATCTGGCGAACGACTGCGCCGTTTGCGTCGAGTGCGAGAGACGAATAGCCAGGACATTGCTCGGGGACCGGCGTCGCACCCGCCGTCGACGCGGTCTTCCAGTTGAAGTCGTCCGTCTGCCCGGAACTGATCGTTCGCGTTTCCTGCAGATTGCCGAACGACTTCGAGGCGACCTTTACCGTGTACTTGATCGGACCGGAAGGCGGTGTCTTCGAGGTCACCGTAATCGGTGGAGCGGCATGGGTAGCAGGCGCAATCGCCACGCCGGCGCAGACTGCCGCGCAAGCGAGCGCAACGAGCGGCGAACGGGGGAAGCGTGGAGGTCGTCTCATCATGTTTCCTCATCCTCGGTTTGGTGCGGCACACGACGACGCTGGCGAGCGACCGGTCCGAAGTCATGATCGGACGAACGAGCCAGCGCCCCCAGTCTAACCCCGCTGGCCACGACCGGCTCGCCGGCGACGATCGGGACTTGCACCGCTTGCATTCAGACGGCGGATGCGGTTGCGGGTCCGGCCCCGATAGGCCCGCTGGCGGGGAACCGTTACAATAGGCGGATTTCCCGCGGCACGAAGCCGCTCCGATACCAAACGAACGACTTCCCCGCGTCACCGATGAATCTCGTCATCCAAAGCTGCGAGCCGCTAGCGGCCGCTCACGTGAAACCGCTCACCGCGCTCGCTCGCGGCTCGCATGCTCAGCCCATCGATCCGTGCGCCGTTCGAATCGCCGATGCCGATCCCGCCCAGCGCGGCGACGTAGAGGCCTATTGCTCCACGCACGCGCTCGATTGCGCATTCGTGCGCCCCGGGCTTTCGCTGCAGGACTTCGGCCTCGTCGCCATGGACATGGATTCGACGCTGATCACGATCGAATGCATCGACGAGATTGCCGATTTTTGCGGGCTCAAGGCGGAAGTCTCCGCGATCACCGAAGCCGCCATGCGCGGCGAAATCACGAACTTCGAGGAGAGTCTCAAAGCGCGCGTCGCGCTGCTGGAGGGGCTCGACGCGTCGGCGCTCGAGCACGTCTTCAACGAACGGCTGCGCCTCTCCCCCGGCGCGGACGCCATGCTTGCCGCCGCACAAGCGGCCGGGATGCGCACGCTGCTCGTTTCGGGCGGTTTCACGTTCTTCACCGATCGTCTGAAGGCGAAGCTGAACTTCGACTTCGCGCGCGCCAATACGCTCGAAATCGTCGACGGTAAGCTGACGGGCAAAGTGCTCGGCGAGGTCGTGGACGCGAGCGTCAAGGCGCATACGTTGAGAAAGGCCTGCGAGGCATCGGGGATCCCGACGTCGCAGGCCATCGTCTTCGGCGACGGCTCGAACGACCTCGAGATGATGGCGGAAGCCGGGCTCTCGGTCGCGTTCCGTGCGAAGCCTGTCGTGCGTGCCGCGGCCGACGTGGCGTTCAATTACGTTGGCCTCGACGGCTTGCTGCGGCTTTTCTGAGTTCCGGAAAACTCGGCTGGACAATCAGCCGAGTGCCGAGTTCATCGCGCGTTCGATATCGGCGCGCAAATCGGTCTCCTCTTCCAACCCGACATAAAAGCGGACCAGAATGCCCCGGTGCGGCCAGCGCGACGCCGTGCGCATCGATGCGATGTCGTACGGCATGGCGAGACTGTGCGCGCCGCCCCAGCTCCAACCGATCGCGAACAGCTCGAGGGCCTCGACGAATGCATCGATCTGCGCGTGACTGTAGCGCTCGTCGAAGATCACCGAAAAAAGCCCGCCCGCCCGCTCGAAATCGCGCATGAACTGGGCGTGCCCCGGACAATCGGGCAGCGCCGGGTGCAGCACCGCCGCGATTTCCGGGCGGCCCTTCAGCCAGCGCGCGAGGCCGAGCGCGCTGCGATCGTGCGCCTCGAAGCGAGCCTTCATGCTCGGCAGACTACGCAGCACGAGCGAGCAATCGTCGGCCGACACGCCGATTCCCATGCGCATGCGCGCGCGCTTCAACTTCAGATGCAGTTCGTGATCGATCGTGATCGTCGCGCCCATCAGAACGTCGCTGCCGCCTGACTGGTACTTCGTCAGCGCTTGCACCGAGATGTCGACGCCAAGCTCGAGCGGCCTGAACGCAAGGCCCGCCGAGTAGGTATTGTCGATCGCGGTCACCACATGGCGCGCGCGCGCGGCCGCAGCGATCGCCCGCACGTCGGGCACCTCCATCGTGACCGAGCCCGGCGCCTCGATCCAGATGAGACGCGTATTCGGCTGAATGAGGTCGGCGATGCCGGCGCCGACGAGCGGATCGTAGTAACGGACGGAAACGCCGAAATCGTGCGCGAGCCACTCGCCATGCTCACGGTTCGGCGAGTAGACGTTATCGGGAATCAGCACGTCGTCGCCTGCTTTGACGATCCCGAAATAGACGTTGGAAATCGCCGAGAGGCCCGACGGCTGCAGCAGCGCCTGCTTGCCGCCCTCGATCGCCGCGATGCGCTGCGCGAGCGCGGCCGAAGTCGGCGTCGCGTGGAGGCCGTAGCGCCATTGCGAATCATCGCGCCAGTCGCCTCCGCGCACTGTCGCGAGATCGGGGAAGACCACGGTGGAGGCGCGCATGACCGGCGTCGCGAACGACTCGAAGCCCGGCTCGAGATGGGTTTCCGCATGGACGATGCGCGTTTGCACGGCGCGCGAGGAAGTGGAGTCTGTCATGGTTGGTAAGCTTCGAATATGACCGCGATGCCTTGCCCTCCGCCGATGCACATCGTGACGAGCGCATAGCGCCCGTTACGGCGTTGCAGCTCATAGAGAGCCTTGACCGCGATGATCGCCCCGGTCGCGCCGATCGGATGACCGAGCGAGATGCCGGAGCCGTTCGGATTGACGCGTGCCGGATCGAGCCCGAGCTCCGCCGTCACCGCGCATGCCTGTGCCGCGAACGCCTCGTTGGCTTCGATCACGTCGAGATCGGCCACCGAAAGTCCCGCGCGCTCGAGCGCACGGCGCGTTGCGGGCACGGGCCCGATGCCCATATAGGCAGGATCGACGCCCGCATGGCCGTACGCCACGATGCGTCCAAGCGGCTTGGCCCCCCGGGCTTCGGCGACGCGGCGCTCCATCAGCACGAGTGCGCCAGCGCCATCGTTGATCCCCGATGCGTTTCCGGCCGTCACCGTGCCGCCTTCCTTCTGATAGACGGGCTTGAGCCGCGCGAGATCTTCGATCGACGTCTCGTGACGCACATGCTCATCGGCGTCGAAGACAACCTCGCCTTTTTTCGATTGAATCGAAACCGGCAAAATCTGACTCTTGAAATAGCCTTCGCCGATCGCATGCGAGGCACGCCGATGCGACTCGAGCGCGAGTGCGTCCTGCGCCTCGCGCGTGATGCCGTACTTGCGCGCGACGTTCTCGGCCGTCACGCCCATATGGAATGACTCGAACGGGTCATGAAGCGCGCCGAGCATCATGTCGACGATGCGCGCATCGCCCATGCGCTGCCCGAAGCGCGCCGCCGGTGCGATATACGGCGCACGGCTCATGCTTTCCGCGCCGCCCGCAACCGCAATGTCGGTATCGCCGAGCAGGATGCTCTGCGCGGCCGAGACGACCGCCTGCAGACCGGAACCGCAAAGGCGGTTGACGGTCATCGCGGGAGCGGACTGTGCCACGCCCGCATTGAGCGCGGCCACGCGCGCGAGGTACATGTCTTTCGGCTCCGTCTGAATGACGTTGCCGAAGACGACATGCCCAACTTCCTCACCGCTCACTTGTGCGCGCGCCAGCGCTTCGCGCACGACGCGCGCACCGAGCTCGGTGGGCGCGAAATCCTTGAGGCTGCCTCCGAAATCGCCGATCGCCGTCCGCACGCCGCTCACCACCACGACTTCTCGTTGCATTGCTGTCTCCCTAACTGGATTTGTCGATGAATGCTATTCGAGCGAGCGAGACGCGAAGCATACGCGCGGCGGTCAGACTTCTCCCCAGAGATCGTGCCCATCGGCGCCCGTGATTCTCACCGAAACGAAGTCGCCCACCTTGTAGCGCTTCGACGCCTTCGTCGCCGGTGCGACATAGACGACGCCGTCGATCTCCGGCGCATCGGCGGCCGTGCGGCCAATCCCGCCATCGGCGTTGACTTCGTCGACGAGCACTTTCAGCGTCTTGCCGACCTTGCGCGCCATTCGCTTGGCCGACACGTCCTCGGCGACTTCCATGAAACGCGCGCGGCGCGCTTCCCGGACTTCATCGGGCAATGCGCCGTCGAGCTCATTCGCGCTCGCACCTTCGACAGGAGAGTACGCGAAGCAGCCGACTCGATCGAGCTCCGCGGCGCGAATGAATTCGAGGAGTGTCTCGAATTGCGCTTCCGTCTCGCCGGGAAATCCCGCGATGAACGTGCTGCGAATCGTCAGATCGGGGCACATGCGGCGCCAGTTGGCCACCCGCTCGAGCGTTCGCTCCGCATTGGCCGGCCGCTTCATGCGCTTCAGCACTTCGGGATGCGCGTGCTGGAACGGCACGTCGAGATAGGGCAGCACGTGGCCCTTCAGCGCGCCCTCGGCCATCATCGGAATGATTTCGTCGACGTGCGGATACGGATAGACGTAGTGGAGCCGCACCCAGGCGCCGTATTGCGCCGCCAGCTCGCCGAGCGCGCCGACGAGTTCGGTCATGCGCGTCTTGAGCGGACGGCCGTTCCAGAAGCCGGTGCGAAACTTGACGTCGGTACCGTAGGCGCTCGTGTCCTGCGAGATGACAAGCAGCTCCTTCACACCCGATTTGAACAGATTCTCGGCTTCGAGCATCACTTCCGCGACCGGGCGCGAGACGAGATCCCCGCGCATCGACGGAATGATGCAGAACGTGCAGCGATGATTGCAGCCTTCGGAAATCTTCAGATAGGCATAATGGCGCGGCGTGAGCTTGATGCCCGCGGGCGGCACGAGGTCGACGAACGGGTCGTGCGGCTTCGGCAGATGGCTGTGCACCGCCTGCATGACCTCGCCGACAGCGTGCGGGCCCGTGACCGCGAGCACCTTCGGATGCACCTCTTCGATGAGACCGGTGCCGCTCGCGCTCTTTTTGGCGCCGAGGCAGCCGGTGACGATCACCTTGCCGTTCTCGGTGAGCGCCTCGCCGATGGCGTCGAGGCTTTCCTGGACCGCTTCGTCAATGAAGCCGCAGGTATTGACGACGACGAGATCGGCACCGTCATAGGTACCCGAGATCTCGTAACCCTCGGCGCGCAGCTGAGTGATGATCTGCTCGGAGTCAACGAGGGCTTTGGGGCAGCCGAGCGAAACGAAGCCGACTTTGGGGGCGGTTGTCGGTGCGGCGGTGGGCGCGGCGGAGGATGGAGTCTGCGGCATGGAGGCGGTCCGGCAAATGGCGACGACAGGAAGCGGCGAGCAGGATGCGCGCTGCCACCGCGCGCGGCTCGTAAGAGAAACCGCGTATTGTACCGCGCCAAGGTGCTGAACATGTACGCGCGCGCCAACGACCACGAGTCCGGCGCTTGGCGGACCGACAGGCGGCCGGCTATACGCGAAATCGGTCAGCCCGATGCAAGATGCGAGGCGCCGTGCATTGCTGCTTCGCGCCACGTCGCCTCTTCTATCTGCACGACTATGTGAGACCGGCTGCGTCAGTCATGTTGACCAACGCATCCCGTCTCGAGTGCCCTCTACTTCTTTTCCGGCTCGGCCCCTGAATTGGGCTTATTGAACGAGAACGAGGTGAACATCGACTTCGCCTGATTCTGCATCTGCTCCTGCAGCTGCACGAACATGTTTTTCGACTGCTCGATGTAGCTCGTCATCATGCCCTGCATCATCGGCGCCTGCATGTTCATGAACTGCGACCAGACCTCGGGGTTCAGCGCATTACCCTCGTAAAGGTTTTTCGATTGCTCCGCGAGCTTGTTCTGGATGTCGATGAACGCCTGGATGTTCTTTTCCAGATACGTGCCCATCATTCCCTGCATCGCATGCCCGTAGAAACGGATGATCTGCGAGAGCATCGAAGAGGAGAACATCGGCACGCCGCCGCTCTCCTCTTCGAGAATGATCTGCAGCAGGATGCTGCGCGTCAGATCTTCGTTGGTCTTCGCATCGATGACCTTGAAGTCCTCCTGGTCGAGCACCAGTTGCTTCACGTCGCTCAACGTGATGTAGGTGCTCGTCTCCGTGTCATAGAGCCGACGGTTCGGATATTTTTTTATGAATCGCTCGGCTGTTTTCTTTGTAGTGGACATGTAACGCCTTCTAATATCAAGCCAATGTAGCGCAGTGTCGGCGCGTCGGATCCGCCGCTGTGGCACTGGCGGACCGGCCCCCGAAACCGAAACCCCGAAACGCGACTGCGCCGGCCGCGATACAGCGGAATCCGCAGCCGGCCGACGCGCATCAGCCCATGTGCAAACCGCCGTTCAGCGAAAAATCGGCGCCCGTCGCAAAGCCCGACTCCTCCGACGCCAGCCACGTCACGATCGAAGCGATCTCCTCAGGCGACCCGAGCCGGCGCACCGGTATCGTCGCAATGATCTTCTCGAGCACATCGGCGCGAATCGACTTCACCATATCCGTGCCGATATAGCCCGGCGACACCGTGTTGACCGTCACGCCCTTGGTCGCGACTTCCTGCGCAAGCGCCATCGTGAAGCCGTGAATGCCCGCCTTGGCGGTCGAGTAGTTCGTCTGGCCGAACTGCCCTTTCTGGCCGTTGACCGACGAGATATTGACGATGCGGCCCCAACCACGCTCGACCATGCCGTCGATCACCTGCTTCGTCACATTGAAAAGGCTCGTCAGGTTGGTGTCGATGACAGCCGTCCAATCCTCGTGCGTCATCTTGCGAAACACGACATCGCGCGTAATGCCCGCGTTGTTGACGAGTACGTCGATCTCGCCGACTTCAGCCTTCACCTTGTCGAACGCGGCCTTCGTCGACTCCCAATCGCCGACGTTGCCTTCCGACGCGACGAAATCGTAGCCGAGTGCCTTTTGCTGCTCGAGCCACGTGGCGCGGCGCGGCGAGTTCGGCCCGCACCCGGCGACCACGCGGTAGCCCTGCTGGTGAAGGCGCTGGCAGATGGCGGTGCCGATACCGCCCATTCCACCCGTTACGTATGCAATACGCTGACTCATGAATCACGCTCCATTTCTCTTTTTGGGAGGGGCGCCCTACGCCCCTTACCCCTCGTTATCAACCGCCCCGCCCCGACCAAGCGGCCCTTTCAGCGACGTGCGCGCCGTCAAACCCGCTCGACAGCCAGCGCCACGCCCATCCCTCCGCCGATGCAAAGCGAGGCCAGGCCGCGTTTCGCGTCGCGCTTTTGCATCTCATGCAGCAGTGTGACAAGAATACGGCAACCCGACGCGCCGATCGGGTGACCGATCGCAATTGCGCCGCCGTTCACGTTGATCTTCGACGTGTCCCAGCCCATTTGCTTGTGGACCGCCAGCGCCTGTGCCGCGAACGCCTCGTTGATTTCCATCAGGTCGAGGTCGCCGACGGACCATCCCGCGCGCTCGAGGCAGCGCCGCGACGCCGGCACGGGACCCATCCCCATCACCTTCGGATCGACGCCGGCGTTCCCATAGGCCTTGATGCGCGCGAGCGGCTTCAGGCCTAGGGCGTCGGCCTTCTTCGCCGACATGACGAGCACCGCCGCCGCGCCGTCGTTGATGCCCGACGCATTGCCGGCGGTCACCGAGCCTTCCTTCGAGAAAGCCGGCTTCAGCCCTCCCAGCGATTCCGCCGTGACACCGTGACGCACGAACTCGTCGGTAGCAAAGCGCAGCGGCTCCCCCTTCCTCTGCGGCACTTCGACAGGCACGATCTCGTCGTCGAAGCGACCCGACTTCTGTGCGGCCTCCGCCTTGTTCTGCGAGAGCGCCGCGAACTTGTCCTGCTCTTCACGCGTCACGCCGTATTCCTTGGCGACGTTTTCGGCCGTCACGCCCATGTGGTACTGGTTGTATACGTCCCAGAGGCCGTCGACGATCATCGAGTCCACGAGCTTCGCGTCGCCCATGCGGAAACCGTCGCGCGAGCCGAGCAGCACGTGCGGTGCCGCGCTCATGTTCTCCTGGCCGCCGGCAACGACGATGTCGGCATCGCCGGCAATGACCGCGTTCGCCGCGAGCATGACGGCCTTCAGGCCCGAGCCGCAGACCTTGTTGATCGTCATGCCGGGAATGGCGCTCGGCAGGCCCGCCTTGATGAGCGCCTGCCGCGCCGGGTTCTGCCCGGAGCCGCCCGTCAGCACCTGGCCCATGATGACTTCGCTCACCTGCTCGGGCTTCACGCCCGCGCGCTCGAGCACAGCGCGGATCACGGTGGCGCCGAGCTCGGGCGCCGGAATCTTCGCAAGCGTGCCGCCGAACTTGCCGACGGCGGTACGGGCGGCGGAAACGATCACTACGTCTGTCATTTTGGAACTCCTCCGAGCGAGGCGGCCTTATGGGCCGCGACTCGTACAGTTGAAAATCAATTCCGACCGCGGTTCGCGCGGGTGCGCCCCCACCGCGGTCCCGTGAAGCAGTCGACCCGGACGTTGCGTGTCAGCGCTCCATCCGTTCGCGTGTCGTGGCCGATCGAGCGAATGCCTCGGCGTTCGCTCAATCGCGCTCCTGCACATAACGCCCCGGCGCAGGCTCGATGACCGGGTACTCGGCCGAGCCGAGTTGCGCGTGGGGCTTCACCTTGCGCCCGCCGTATTGGTCGAGCCAGGCGATCCAATCGGGCCACCAGCTGCCGGGCTTTTCGACGGCGGCGTCGAACCATTCGTCGGGATCCGCCGGCAGCGTCTTTTCGCTTCCGTCGTACACCCAGTAACTACGCTTGCCCTTTGCCGGCGGATTGATGACGCCCGCGATATGGCCCGACGCGCCGAGCACGAATCGCTGCGGTCCCGTCAACAGCGGCGCCGATGCATAAGCCGTTCGCCACGGCACGATATGATCTTCGCGCGACCCATAGATGAACGTCGGCACATCGATGCGCGACAGATCGAGAGGCTCGCCGCAAACGGTCAGCGCGCCGGGCTCCCGTACCCGATTCTCGAGGTACGTGTTGCGCAGATACCAGACGAACATCGGTCCGGGCAGATTCGTCGAATCGCTGTTCCAATAGAGCAGATCGAACGGCACCGGCGTGCGGCCCTTCAGATAATTATCGACGACATAGTTCCAGACGAGATCGTTCGGCCGCAAAAACGAGAACGCGTTCGCGAACTCGACACCGCGCATGAGCCCCGGCGCCACGCCATTGCAGCCGCCGATCGTCTGCTCTCGCATGCTCACGTGCGCCTCGTCGACGAAGACGTCGAGCACGCCCGTGTCGGAGAAATCGAGCATCGCCGTGACGAGCGTCATCGAAGCCGCCGGATGCTCGCCGCGCGCGGCCAGCACGGCGAGCGCCGACGCGAGCATCGTCCCGCCGATGCAAAAACCGAACGTGTTGATCTGCTCGCGCTCGCTCACGCTCTTCACGACATCGATCGCGGCAAGCACGCCCTCTGTCATGTAGTCGTCCCACGTCTTGCCCGAAAGCGAGGCGTCCGGATTGCGCCACGAGATCATATAGACCTGATGGCCGGAGGCAAGCGCATGCGCGACGAGCGAGCTCTCCGGCTGCAGATCGAGGATGTAGTACTTGTTGATGCAGGGCGGCACGATCAGGAGCGGCCGCTCGAAGACGCTTTCCGTATGCGGTTTGTACTGGATCAGCTGGATCAGATCGTTTTCGAATACGACGGCGCCCGCTGTCGAAGCGATATTCTTGCCGACGACGAAGCGCGACTCGTCGCTTTGCGAAATCTTCCCGCGCCGCAAATCGGAGAGCAGGTTCATGACGCCCTGACGCAGGCTCTCGCCGTGACTCTCGACGAGCGTCTTCTGCGCTTCAGGATTGAGCGCGAGGAAATTGCTCGGCGAGGCGGCCGCGGTCCACTGTTGGACCGCGAAGCGAATCCGCTCGCGCGTTTTCGGATCGGCATCGACAGCGTCGGCAAGCTCCTGCAGGTACCTCGCATTGAGCAGATACCAAGCGGCCATGTAGGCAAAGGCC
>JBCNPL010000090.1:0-8309 GCA_039593375.1 Paraburkholderia sp.
ACTGGGTGCCGTTCGAAGGCGAGGAAGAGGGAGAAGGCGTCGAGTACCCCGATGTCGACGCATTGCCGAGCGGCGCGACGCGCCCTTCCTCGTAGCGGCGCACCGCGCTGGCGGCGAGTGCGGCGTCCGCGCCCGCATAGGGTCGCGGCGCGATGAGGTCGGCGGGCCGCGCGATCATGGCTGCGAGATTCGAGTACGTCGCGCAACCGAACGCGACGCCGGGGCGGCGTGCGCCCGCGTCGCTCATGCCTGAGCGCTGATTGAGCGATGCGCACGAAGGCGGCACGGCGTGCCCGCCGTCGCCTGGCGTGAAACCGATGACGGACGCATCGGGCATGTCGAGCGGCGGATGCGGCGACATGCAGCCGGCAAGCGCGGCGCCTGCCGCGCATGCGGCAACACTGGCGATGCGTGCCGCGATCGAGGTGAGCCGTGAGTTCATGGCGAATTCCCT
Organism: Paraburkholderia sp.; assembly: GCA_039593375.1. GTDB lineage: Bacteria > Pseudomonadota > Gammaproteobacteria > Burkholderiales > Burkholderiaceae > Trinickia. Next base: position 455 of record JBCNPL010000090.1, read on the forward strand.
CGGTGAATCAATAAACGAATCCGGCCGCGCCGACGAGCCGCGGCGAATCGCCCGAAAGCGGATCGATGCCGAGCGAGTGCTGGACCGCGTATTCGATATCGCTGCTCGGACGCATGACGCTGTCGATCGCGCCGCGCAATTGGCCGGGGCCGGCCGGGTTGACGATGTAAGGCGTAACGATGACGACCACCTCGGACTTGTTGTTGAGGTAGTTCTTCGACGAGAAGAGTTTGCCGAGCACGGGCAGGCGCGCGAGCCCCGGCAGCTCGGCGAGCACGTCGCTCGTCCGGCTTTGCAGCAGCCCGCCGATGGCGAAGCTTTGGCCGCTCGAGAGCTCGACGGTCGTCTCCATGCGCCGCACGGTCAGCGCGGGAACGACGATTGAATTGAGCGTGATGCTGTTGGTCGGATCGATCTCGCTGACCTCGGGCTTCACCTTGAGGCTGATGCGGTTGTCGGCGAGCACGGTCGGCGTGAAGTCGAGCGATACGCCGTACGGCTTGTACTCGATCGTGATCGTGCTCGTCGTTCCGGTCTGCGGCACCGGAATCGGTAGCTCGCCGCCCGCGAGGAAACTGGCGGTCTGGCCCGACATCGCTGTCAGATTGGGCTCGGCCAGCATCGTCAGGAGTCCTTCCTGATCGAGCGCGTCGAGCACGCCCTCGATCGTCGTCTTGCCGGCATGGAACGCGCCGAGAATCGAAAACGCGCCGGTCGACGACAGGTTGAATAAATTGTTGGTGAAGAGCTGCCGGCCGCTGAAGAGCCCGCCGATGAAGTTGCCATTTTGCCCAAGGGAGCTCCAGTTGATGCCGAGCTGCTGGGTGATGTTGCGGTCGACTTCGGTGATCCTCACGCGCAGCAGAACCTGAATAGGGTGCGCGATCGTGAGGCGATTCACGAGCTGCTCCTTGTCGTGCAGGTACGGCTGCAACGTTTGCACGACGGCGTCCGCGTCCGCCGCGCTCGGCACGTTGCCTGTCACCATCAGCGAGCCGGGCGCGCTCGTCACCTTGACGCCGAACCGCGGAAAGCGCGCATCGAGCAGGCGGGCGATGGCGGCGGTGTCCGTCGCGACGCTGATCGTCTCGCTCAAGATGCGGCGGTTGTTCGGGCCGAGCGCGTAGAGCGTCGTCGTACCCGCTTTCTTGCCGAGCACGAAGACCGAGCGCGGTGTCGGGACGTGAACGTCGGCCACGTCGGGATCGGCGACGAAGACGGCGACTGCGGGCTCCGGCAGCGTGATCATCGTGCCGCTGCCGGCCGGTACCGATAGTACGTCGCGATCATTGGCCGACCGTGCCGTCTCGTCGGCCTGCGCGGCCGTTGCCGCCGACGCGGGCGGCGATACGAGGACGGCGAGGGAACCGAGCAGCAGAACGCAAAGTCCTGCGCACAGCGTGGCCGCGAAACAGCGAACGGCCGACATGGACTCAGCGCGAAGCGCCGCACGGCACGGCTCCGGCTTCGAGCCGATGTAGCGCGAGTGTGAAATGGCGCGAGTGGGGCGTCGCATCGTCGATCCTTACACCGCGGGCTTGGCGGGCGCGCCGGGTGTGGGCCCCGGCGCGGCCGGCGGCGTGCCGGGCGGTAGCGGCGGCAGGCCCGGCGTGCCGGTCGAACCGCTCGCGGAAGTTTTGTCGTTGTTGGAATCGCCTACGGTCGAGCCGCGATAGATGATGACTTGCGGCGCGACAGTCGACGTGGCGGTTCTGCCGGGCGCCGGTGCGGGCGCGAGCGTACGCAGCGCGGGAGAGACATCACCGGCCCAGACCGGCGGCGTTCGCGTTTGGGCGAGATCCTCGGCGTCCGATGCATGCCTGTCGCGCGTGGCGAAGCTGCGCAACGCGAGCGAGAGCGAGCCCAGGTGCGCGGCCACCGTGATCGCCTGCGCGCTATGCGGTGTCACTTCGAACGTAACGGTGCGCGCGCTCGTATTCGGCGCGGCGGCATCGTCCTTCGGGCGTCGGAACGCCGAACCCACCGCGAGCACGCGCACGCGTTCAGCGACGGTTTCCGATTCGACGGCGTGCGCGGGCGCGACGGTGGCGCCGCCGTCACCGCGGATCTGCTGCGTGAGCAACACGTCGACGTAATCGCCGGGCTGGATCAGCCCGGCATTGCCCGATACGTCGTCGACGGCGACCGAGATCGCGCGCATGCCGGGCTTCAGCGCGGCGGCGAGGAAGCCCGGCGCGCTCGGCGAGATCACGTCGGCCGCTCCGAGCGGCGTGCCGGCGCGTACGGCGTGGCGCAGCAGATCGCCTTTGAGATCGTCGCCGGCGGCATCGGCTTGGCCTTGTACCAACGCACCCGGCGGAACTTGGCCGCGCGGCATCGGTTTCCAGACGAGGTCGGCATCGCGCAACAGCAGGCCGTCCGGCAGATCGTCGGCCGCGGCTCGCACGTGGACCACGGAAGCCGGTGTCGCGGGACCGGGGCGCGACGCCGCGATGAAGAGCGCACGAATGATGAAGGCGCCGAGCGCGGCGACGGCAACGAGTGCGGCGAGCTTGAGGAAGTTCTGCATGGATGCGGCCTCGGCCTCAGGCTAGCCGTGCGTGAAGGCCGACGGCCAGCCACGCGGAATGACCGTGCGCGAGTTCGAGCAACGCGAGCGCGGCGCGATCGTGAAATGAAGGCTGCGCCAGCACGGCGACGATGCCGCCAACAGCGAGCGCGACGCCATACGGCACGCCGCGTTCGAGCGCGAGCCATGAAGTGCGCCTGACGGCGCCGCCGCCTGTTCGTGTTTCGCGGCGCACGAGCGCATTCGCGATCAGCATCGAGAGCCCGACGAGCGTCCCGCAGATAGAGACGATAACGAGCACGGGCAACGCAAAGGTCGGTCCGCACCAAAAAAATACGGCCGCGGCGAGTTTCGCGTCGCCGCCGGCAAACCATCCGAAGCGAACGAGCAGCGCCGCCGTGATGAACGAAAGGGCTGACGCCGCGGCGTGCAATGCAAGCGAACGCCAGTTGCCGCCGCTCGATGCGGCTTCCGCCAGATAAAGAAAGGCGAGGCCGGCCACCCAGAAGTTGGGCAGGCGACGCGATCGCAGATCGGACACGGCCAGCATCGCGAGCAATGCGCAAGCTACCGCTTTGACCGGATCCATGGGAAGCCCTTTGGCACCGAACGCGTAACAAGGGGAGGTGTCCGCCTGACGCTCAGCACAGGCCGGACACTTCGTCGGCTGAGCAATTACATCGCGCCCGTGATCTTCGTCATCAGGGTCGAGAACAGCGATGGGATACCCGTCGTGTTGCTCTGGATGACGGTACCGACCGAGATGAGCGCGACCACGACGATGCCGGCCAGGATTGCATACTCGAGCGAGCTGACGCCGCGCTCGTCGCGCGAAAGAGAACCGATAAAACGCAGCATGGATGACTCCTTGAAGTAAGCCGAAGTCGGCCGCAGCGCCGCTTTGGCAAGACCGAGAGGGAACCCATTTCGCCTCTCGAACGTGTTTACGGCAAACGTTTGCGCGAGCCGGATAAGGACAACTACTGACGGCCGCGCACGAAAAAGCATATCGATGAAGGCAGCGGCGCAATGCGTCGAAATGAGCAAGGAAAATGCGTCATTTCTTCGCTTGGTAACATATGAAGAATTGCGTCGCTAGATAGTTCGGATCACTAAGGATTCCGGCAGATGCTTGGCATTCCTAAACTTTCAGGCGATTGGATGTCCTCTTCGCAGGCCGCCGCCACGTGGGCGATCGAGGTTTACCCTCGGTACGCCAAAACGACATTTGGATGGTCTAGTCCTACTAATAGGATTATTCGGACTACTAATCGTATACCCTGAAAAACTTCGGACTACGGATGATCTTGAGGGGTCGTGGGAGCTTGCTACGAGGCGCCGCTGGCGGGCAATTGGCGACGGTCTGTTGGTATGGCGTCGCGGCGATTCGCCGGCGCCGGGAAACGCGCCGCCGTTGCGGCGGCGCGGCTTGCGCTCATCTGTCAGGCATCGGCGCGGCGCAGCTTGAAGAGGCCGACGATGCGGGCAAGCCCATGGGCTTGCTCGTTGAGTGTTGCCGACGCGGCCGTCGACTGCTCGACGAGCGCGGCGTTTTGCTGTGTCGCATGATCCATCTCCGCGACGCTCTGATCGATCTGGCTGATTCCGGCGCTCTGCTCGTTCATGGCGCCGTCGATTTCCGCGATGATGCGGTTCACGCGCTCGATGCTCTCGACGATCTCCTGCATCGCCTCGCCGGCGGCCTGCACGCGCTGAGTGCCTGTTGCGACGCTCGTCGCCGACGATTGAATCAAGTCCTTGATCTCGCGCGCGGCGGTGGCGCTGCGCTGCGCCAGGGTGCGCACCTCGCCCGCGACGACCGCGAAGCCGCGGCCGTTTTCGCCGGCGCGCGCCGCCTCGACAGCCGCGTTGAGCGCAAGGATGTTGGTTTGAAAGGCGATCCCGTCGATGACGCCGATGATTTCGCTGATGCGCGACGAAGACTGGCTGATCTCGTCCATCGTGCTGACGGCGCTCGTCACCACGTCGCCGCCTCGGGCGGCCGCCGCGCTCGCCGACGTGGCGAGTCGCGCGGCCTGCATCGCGGCCTCGGCCGATTGCTTGACGCTCGCCGTCAACTGCGTGAGCGCGGCCGAGGTGCCTTGCAGACTGCTGGCGGACGTTTCCGTGCGCTGCGACAAGTCGCGGTTGCCCATCTCGATCTCGCCCGTCGCGATCTTCATGTTCTCGACGCCCGCGCGCACCTCGTGCAGTACGTCGGCGATCTTCTCGACGAATGCGTTGAACGATGCGGAGATCTGTGTCACCTCGTCGCCGCCCGACACGGGGAGTCGATGCGTGAGATCGCCGCTGCCCGAGGCGATCGTCGCCATCGCGTCGCGCACTCGCGAGAGACCGCGGAACGACTGCGAAGTCAGGAACGCGGCGGCGCCGACGGCCGCGAGCGTCAGCAGCACCAAGGCCGCGCCGAGCGCCTGGAGCACGTGCGTGAGACCAGCCGTCGCTTCGCCCTTGTCGAGCGCGATGACGAGGTACCAATTGGTGCCGTCGACCGCTTTGGCCTTGAGCAGCTTCGGTGCTCCGCCCAGGTCGACTTCGATCGGCGACGTCGCGTCGGCGAGCGATGTGAGGGCCTCGGACGTGAGCGTCGCCGATACGTCGGTGACCGGCTTCAGCATCAGTTTCGCATCCGGATGCGCGATCACTTGACCGTCGCGCGCCACCACGAACGCGAGGCTCGACGGCGTGGGGTGCACCGCGCTGACGATCTCGCGCACGCCATCGAGCGGAACCGCGCCGCTCAAGGCTCCCATCGTCTCGCCGTTGCGAATCATCGGCGCCGCGAACGAGACGTACGGGACGCCCGTCGATGCGTCGCCGTACGGCTTGGTGACGATGAGTTTTCCGGCCGCGACCGCTTCCTTGTACCAAGGGCGCACGGTGGGATCGTAGTCCTTGGGCGTCGTCGCGCTCGTCGAAAGGAAGCTCTTGTCCGTCCACCCGACGGTCGTGATCGGAAAGCCGTCCGCCGCGCCCATGAGCTTGACGAAGCCTTGCGGGTCGCCGTGCTCGACCGCGTCGGCGGTGGTGCGCACGGCCAGCGCTTTCGCCGCGACCCATTTATCGATCGCGAGCGTGTTCGCGCTCGAGATGGCGACCAGGTTCTGCTCGATCGTGTCCATCGTATTGGCGCGCACCGTGAGGTAGGTGGCGGTGCCGGAGACGGCGAGCGCACCGATCACGGTGGCCGAAGAGATGATCAGGATGCGGCTTCGAAGTGAAACGGTCATATTGCGATGTCGAGTCGATGGAGAAGGGTTGAGAATCGAGCCGCCTCGTTCGACGACTCGGCGCCGATCGGACCGGTCACGGTTGATATCGGGTCGGAGCAACTACGCTACGGACTACGGCAGAAAAACAGACCGACTTGAGGTCGACTCGAGGAAGGCCCCGTGCATCCGACCGCGCGGGGACGACCGCCTCGCGCTTCAGGGAGCGCTCACTTATGATTCGAGACGACGGCATCCATGAGCGTTGCTTCGTCCGGCGCGGCGAAGCAGCGTCCACCGCAACTCGTTAACGGCTAACTCTCGACTATGTATTTCCTCGGTATCGACCTCGGCACGGCCTCGCTGAAAGTGGCCATCCTCGACGGCGACGGGCGTGAGCGAGCATCGGCGGGCGCCGCCTATGCGGTCGATACGCCGCATCCGGGCTGGGCGCAAACGAACGTGGCGGCCTGGTGGGCTGCGCTCGTCGAGGCCGCCAGGCGTTTGCCGATCGAGGCGCGCGAGGCCGTTTCGGCGATCGGTGTCGCGGGGCAAATGCACGGCGTCGTTCTGGTCGACGAAGCCGGGCAGGCGTTGCGGCCGGCCATTCTGTGGCCCGACACGCGGGCGGCCGCGCTGCTCGATGCGTGGAGAGAGCCTCAGCCGAATCCCGTCGCGCCTGGCATGGCGGGCCCGATCCTGAGCTGGATCGTGGCCAACGAGCCGCAGGTGTTCGCTGGGACGCGCTGGGCGCTTCAACCGAAGGACTGGCTGCGCGTGGCGCTCGGCGGCGAAGTCGTAACGGACCCTTCGGACGCCTGTGCGACGGCGCTTGCCGACGCTTCGGGCGCGTGGGACGCAGCATTGATCGAGGCGTTGGGCCTGCCGCGCGGATGGTTTGCGCACGTCGCGCCCCATTCGTACGCGCAAGCCGGCACGCTGTCGGCGGCAGCGGCGCGCGCGCTCGGATTGCGCGCGGGTATCCCGCTCGCGACGGGGGCGGCGGATACCGCGAGCGCGGCGCTCGGCAGCGGCTTGTCGCGCGACGGAGATGCGCTCCTGACAACGGGTAGCGGCGGACAGATCGTCGTGCTGTCGGCGAACGAGCCGGCAGCCGCTCGAGGTCTGCATCGTTATCGCACGGCGACGGGGGCGTGGTATCGCATGGCGGCGATGCAGAACGTGGGCGTGGCGCTCGAGACGGTCCGCTCGTGGCTCTCGTTTTCCGGCTGGGCCGACGCCTACGATGCCGCGTTCGAAAACGATCCCGGCGACGCCGCGCCGACGTTTCTGCCCTACCTGAGCGGCGAGCGGTCGCCGTGGATGAACCCCGATGCGCGCGGTGGATGGTTGGGGCTCAGCCTGGCCGACACGCGCGGCACGATGATGCGCACGGCGTTCGAAGGCGTGGCGTTCTCATTGCGCGCAGGGCTCGACGCGATCCGCGCGGATGCGGCAAATGTGCGCACGTTGCGCCTCGCGGGCGGCGGTTCCGTCGATCCGCGTTGGCGCCAGTTGCTGGCCGATGCCCTCGATGCGGAGCTCGAGGCGCTTGCTTGCCCGAACGTCGGTGCGCGCGGTGCGGCGCTGATCGCCGGTCTTTCGTGCGGCCATTGGCGTGAAGCCGATCTGCCGGCACTTGCGCCGCCGGCCGAGCGAGTTGCCGGACCGAGCGGCGATGCGGCGGTTGCAGGCCGCTATGCGCGCTTCCTGGCGCTTTACGGGTGTGCCGAGCGTTGGTTCGAGCCACCGCGGACACCGAAATAGTCGATGACCGCCAAGCGGAACGCCGTGGTACGTGCTACGATCTGACGCGTTTCTCCACGCAATTTCGGCGATCGAATCTCGCGCGGCGGAGAAGCGACGCGAGTCGATCCGTATGCCCATTCAATACCTCCGCGGCTTCACCATGCCCGAGCGTACCGACGAGGCCAACCGCCGCCTCGGTCGCTCGCTCGCGTTCGTCGCCGGAGCGGCCAATGCCGGCGGCTTTCTCGCGGTCGGGCAATATACGTCGCATATGTCGGGGATCGTCTCGTCGCTTGCCGACAATCTGGCGCTCGGCAGCGCCGGCATGGTCGCGGCGGGCTTGGCG
>JBCNPL010000091.1:0-8207 GCA_039593375.1 Paraburkholderia sp.
TGCCCGAGAGCGCGATGAGGCCGACGAGCGCATTGATGCCGAATGGCTGACGGAACAGGATCAGCGTCGGCACCACGCCGATCAAGCCCAGCGGGCTTGTCAGGAACACCATCACCATCGCGGAAATCGAGCGCACCTGGAAGATGATGATGATGAGCGTCACCGCCAGCATGATCGGGAATAGCGGCAACATGGCGCTCGTCGCTTTGGCCGACTCCTCGATAGAGCCTGCCTGTTCGATGCGGTAGCCGCTAGGCAGCTTCGCAACGATGGGCTGAAGCTGCTTGGTGATGGCTGTCGATACATCAGGCGGCTGCAAGTTGTCCGCAATGTCGCCCCGCACCGTGATCGTCGGCACGCGGTCGCGCCAGCGCATGATCGGCTCTTCCATGCGCACGTCGACCTTGCCCACCTGCGACAGCGGGATGCGTTGCCCGCCCGCGCCCGCCAGCGTGAAATCACCGATCTTCGCCGGATCGAGCCGAACGTCGCCGGCCGAACGCGCCACAACCTGTACGGTTCGAATGTCCTCACGCACGGCGGCGACCGGAACGCCCGTCAGGAAGAATTGCAGCTGTTGGGCCACGGCACTGGATGTCAGCCCGAGCGCCTCCAAGCGATCCTGCTGCAACGTGAAATGCAGCGTAGGCGTGCGCGTGCCCCAATCGGTGTTGACCGTGCGCATCATCGGGCTGGCATTCATCACCTGCTCGACTTGGCCCGCAATGCTGCGCAACTTGCCCGGGTCCGGGCCAGAGACGCGGTAGGCGACCGGGAATGGCGAATACGGACCGAACACGAGTTGCGTGACCCGGACGCGCGCCTCGGGCGCAAGACCATTGGCGATGGCCTGACGCAGTCTCTGCTTCAATGCGTCGCGCTCATCCTGACTGTCCGTGCGCACTACGATCTTGGCGAACGACGGATCGGGCAGTTCCGGCCCCATCGCCAAGTAAAAGCGTGGCGCGCCCTGACCCACATAAGCGGTGACGATCTTGGCTTCCTTCTGTTTAGCCAGCCACGCCTCCACCTTCTCCGTAGCGGCGCTGGTTCGGGAAATGGACGTGCCATAGGGCATCTGCACCTCGACCAGCACTTCGGGACGGTCAGAGATCGGGAAGAACTGTTTTTTGACCACGGCCATGCCGAGGATCGCCAGGACGAAGAGGCCGACGACCGAAGCCGCGACGAGCCATTTGCGCGCAATGACGCGCGCGAGCAACTGACGGAAACGGTTGTAGCGCGGCGTATCGTAGATCGCGTCGTGACCGCCTTCGATCTTCTTGAAGTCGGGCAGCATCTTCACACCCAGATACGGCGTGAAGATCACCGCGACGAGCCAGGATGCGATCAGCGCGATGCCGACGATCCAGAACATGTTGCTCGTGTATTCGCCCGCGGTGGACCGGGCGAAGCCGTTGGGCATGAAGCCGACGGCCGTCACGAGCGTACCCGCTAGCATGGGCGCCGCGGTATGGCTCCAGGCATAGGCAGAGGCAGCCACGCGGCTGTAGCCTTCCTCCATCTTCACCACCATCATTTCGATGGCGATGATGGCGTCGTCCACGAGTAAGCCCAGCGCCAGGATCAGCGATCCGAGTGTGATGCGGTCGAAGTTCTTGCCGGTCGCGGCCATCACCACGAACACGATGGCCAGCGTCAACGGCACGGCCGCCGCGACCACCAAGCCCGCGCGCCAGCCCATGCTCACGAAGCTCACGAGCATCACCACCAGCAAGGCGGCGAAGAACTTGAGCATGAACTCGTCGACCGCCGAGCGGATGTTGACGGCTTGATCGGTAACCTTGGTCAGGCTCATGCCGAGCGGCAGCTCGGCATTGACCGAGCGGACCTCGCCGTCCAACGCCTTGCCGAGCTCAAGCCCGTTCCAACCGTCTCGCATGACGATGCCCAACAGCAGCGCAGGTTCGCCGTTGTTGCGGATCATGAATGTCGCCGGATCTTCATAACCGCGCGTGACGGTGGCGATATCCGACAGCTTCAGGGTGCGACCATGCGCCACGATTGGCGTGTCGCGGATCTTCTGCAGTTTGTCAAAGGCGCCGTCCAGGCGAATGAACACCTCGGGACCTTTGGTTTCGACGGAGCCGGCCGGCGTCAGGGCATTTTGGTCGTTGAGCGCGGCGAAGATGTCCTGCGGGCTCACTCCCAGCGTTGCGAGGCGATCGTGGGAGAACTGGACGTAGATGCGCTCGGCCTGCTCACCGATGATATTGACCTTCTTCACGCCCGGCACGTGCAGCAACCGTTGGCGTAGCGTCTCGGCATCGCGCACGAGCACGCGCTGCGGTTCACCCTTGGCCTTCAGCGCGAACAACGCGAAAGTGACATCCGCATATTCGTCGTTGACCACCGGCCCGATCACGCCAGCCGGAAGATTGGCCGCTTCATCGCTGATTTTTTTCCGGGCTTGATAAAACTCCTCCTGCACTTCCGCCGGCGGGGTACTGTCAAGCAGCGTCAATGTCGTGAAGGCCAGGCCGGGCCGCGTATAGGTCTCGGTCCGGTCATACCAGCGCAGCTCCTGCATGCGCTTTTCGATCTTCTCGGCGACTTGATCGTGCATTTCCTGCGCGGTGGCTCCAGGCCATGCCGTGACGATCGTCATGACCTTGACCGTGAAGGCAGGGTCTTCCGCACGGCCCAGCTTGAAGAACGAAATGAGCCCAGCCAATGAGATCAGGCAAATCAGGAACAACGTGATGGAGCGCTCGCGCACGGCAAGCGCCGATAGATTGAAACGACCTTCGCTCACGGACGGCCTCCCTCGGAAGCGACCGCGACGGCTTGATTCGCCACCCTTACCTCCTCGCCTTCGCGCAGCAACTGCGCGCCGAGCGCGACGATCCGTTCGCCCTGCTCTAATCGGCCGACAACGCGGGCGCTCTCGTCATCGATGCGCCGGACGGCAACCGGCCGCCACGTGACCTTCGCCGGCTCGCCGCTGACGACCCAGACGCCCGCGCCTTTGCCCGTATCGATGAGGGCGCCGATCGGCACCTGCAAGTCACCTTGCGCCGAGGAACGCGCTTCCGGGATTTGAATCGTGACGGTGGCACCCAACGGCGCGTTGGCCAGAGCACCTTGCAGCACATACCGCGCTTCGAACGTGCGCGTCCGGGGATCCGCCGCATCCGAAAGCTGGCGCAGCGTGGCCGGTTCGCCCGCGCCGCCGCTGCCGAAAAGCATGGCTTGCGCGACCGAACCGAGGGCCGGGCGCAAGGTTTCGGGCAACTCGATCACGGCCTCACGGCGCCCGGCGTGGGCCAGGCGCACCACGGGCTGTCCCGCGCCGACGACCTGCCCCGGTTCGGCCAATGTTTCCATCACCACGCCGTCGCCGTCCGCCATCAGCTCGGCGTAGCGAGTTGCGTTGCGCGCGACGTCGGCATCGGCCTCGGCCGCACTGAGCTGCGCTTTGGCGGCATCGGCCGCCGCTTTGACTTGGTCGTAGGCGGAAGCGGATATTGCGCCGGTACCACGCAGTTCGCGGTAGCGCTCTTCATCCTGCGCGGTCTGCCGCGCCCGCGCCCGAGCGGCGGTGACCGCGTCCTGCCGGGCCTGCGCGGCAAGCTTGAGATCGATGGGATCGAGGCGCATCAGCGGCTGGCCGCGCTTGACAGTTTGGCCCGCATCCACGAGCCGCTCCAGCACCTTGCCCGAGACGCGGAAACCTAAATCGCTCTCCACGCGCGCAGCGACGGTTCCGGTAAACGAACGGGTTGCAGGGATCGCGCTCTCGACGATGGCGGTCCGCACCAGCGGCGCCTCGGTGCGCGGATCGGTCGGGGCCTTTGCGCCGCAAGCGGCTAGCGCAAAGAGCAGCGCGGAGACGACTGCGGAGGTAACGAGGCGACGCCGAAGCATGAAAGTCCCATTGACGAAGTGATCGGGGCTTTCATTGTGCTTCTCGTGACCAAACTAGTCAATAGTCACAAACGCATTCGCGTCAGGGGGACAGACTGCGCAGCACCAGACTCGCCAACTGCGTCGGCGCGACATCGGTGGTATCGAGGTTGTATTGCAGCAGCAGCGGGTTGAGATAGGGACGCATCACCAGATAGATCGCCATCGCGGTTTCGTCCAGCGGCGTCTTGCGCTCGAAGTCTCCGCTTTGCCGGCCTTCCTGGAGAACATCCTGCAGAAGCTTCTGCACACGCGCCTCGTAGGCCTGCACCGCCTGCCAGTTTTCCGTGGCCGCCGATGCGGCGATGTCATAAAGCTTGCGGTCCCGGAAAAACAGTCGAAGGCTCGCCTCGGTGGAAACCTTGAACATCCGCCGCAGCTTTTCCGGCGGCAGCTCGGCCTCCGCGACGGCCGCGCGGACGTCGGTTTCGATCTCGTGCAGACAGTTCGCACAGATCATCTCGCCGATGGCTTGCTTCGACTCGAAGAACTTGTAGATATAGGCCTTGGAAAAACCGATGGCCTTGGCGAGATCGGAGACCGTCGTTTTCTCGTAGCCGTATCGGCTGAAATGCTCGGTGGCCGCGGCAACGATCTGATCGCGTACCTCGTGATCGGCCGGGCCGCGGCCCGACACCGGATAAGTAGCTGCTGTTTTCATAGGCTCAAGCTTACCGCCACTCTTCCTTATGGACAACTAGTGACTATTTAGTATTATAGTCACTCACTCAGCCATTCCTTTGAACAGATGCCATGCCGCTCAAACACCTCTTCTTCGTGCTGATTGGCGCGAGCCTGCTGACAGGCTGCGCGGTCGGCCCCGATTACGTCCGGCCCGAAGTCGCGATGCCACAGCGGTTTCAGGGCGAAGCCGCGGTCGATCAACGGCATGCGAGCGCCTCGGCAGACCTCGCCACGTGGTGGGCAGGCTTCGGCGACCCGCAGCTGACACGGTTCGTGACGCTTGCGCTCGAACAGAACCTGGATCTTGTGCAGGCAGCCGCGCGCGTCGCGCAGGCGCGTGCGGGACTTGGCGCGGCCAATGCGGCGCTGCTGCCGTCCGGCAACGTCAGCGGCCAGGCTGCCCGGGTCTACCAGTCCGTCGAAACGCCGTTGGGACGTGTCTTGAATTCGACGCCCGGCTTCGATCGCTACGGCAATGACTACGAGGCCAATTTCAACGCGAGCTGGGAGCTGGATATCTTTGGAGGCCTGCGTCGCGGACGAGAAGCGGCGCTCGCCGAGTATCAGGCGTCGCAAGCCGGCGCGGTGGCGACGCGATTGGCCGTGGCCGCGCAAACGGCCGACATCTACATCAGCATTCGTGGACTGCAAGCGCGCCTGCGCATGGCTCGCGATCAGGTGCGAACGCAGCAGGATCTGCTCTCCACCATCAAGCTTCTCTATAGCAAAGGATTGGCGGCGGAACTTCAAGTCAGCCAGGCCGAAGGGGCCCTCGCTCAAGTTCAGGCATCCGTGCCGGTTCTCGAGGCGGGTCTGGATGCGGCAATGAACGCGTTGGATGTGATGCTGGGATCACAGCCCGGCTCGCATCGGGCCGAGCTGATTGAAGCCGGTAGCGTCCCGGCCGCTCCGCGAATCGCGGCCACCGGATCTCCGGGCGAGTTGCTCAGGCGCCGGCCCGATCTGATCGTGGCCGAGCGTCGCCTCGCGGCATCGAACGCACGCATCGGCGTGGCCATTGCCGAGTACTACCCCAAGATCTCGCTCGGCGGACTGATCGGCAGCGCCACCTCGATAGCGAGCGGCAACCTGTTCAGCAGCGGCGCCAATCAGGCCGCTGGCGTGCTGGGTCTGCGCTGGCGTTTGTTCGACTTTGGCCGCATCAATGCGCAGATCGATGAGGCCAAGGGACAACAGGCCGAACTACTGGCTGCTTATCGGCTCGCCGCGCTTCACGCGACCGAGGATGTGGAAAACGCCTTTTCCGCACTCGTCAAGCGCGAGGAACAGGCCGCCGTGCTCGCCCAGGGAGTGGACTCGCTCGGCCGCGCTCGAGCCGCCTCTTTCGCGGCCTACCAAAAGGGTGTGGTCAGTCTGATCGAAGTCTTGCAGGCCGACGACAACTTGCTACGCGCCTCCGATGAGCGCGCGCAGGCACAAACGGAATCCGCACGCGCGGCAGTCGCTGCCTTCAAGGCGCTCGGTGGCGGATGGCAACCTCACGAATACGAGGCCGTGGCAGCGAAGTAGCCGTCACCCTATGCACCCCACAGCGCGGGGAAATCCATGTAACAGACAGAGAAGGCCTTGCCGCATGCCTGCTGTCCGTGGCATGCCAGCTGAGTAATGGCGAATGAAAGCCGCGATCAAAACCCCGGATACCGTTCCCAATAGAAATCACGTTCCGGTGGGTCATCGTATTCACCGACTTTCCAATCCCGCACGGTGCCGAGGTCATCAGCCATCGCTTCGATGACACTGCCCAACTCGAGTGGTGCAAGCCAGCGCTGAGGAATGGCCTCGACACCGTTCATCGCGCCAAGGAGGTTGCCGGCGATCGCACCGGTCGAGTCGCTGTCTCCGCCATGACTGACCGCCAGCACGACGCCTGATTCGAAGTCCGGCGCACAAAGCGCGCAGTACAGGCCGATCGCCAGCGCCTCCTCCGCCACCCACCCTTCCCCCAATTCGTGCACAGCATCGGCCTGCATAGGACGATCAGCCGCGAGGATCTGGGCATTCTCGATTGCAGCGAGCGTTTCTTCGTGGGCGGCATGCCGGCGCAGGTCATTCTTCGCATACTCGATGGCGAGCGAAAGAGGCTTGCCTCGGACCACCCAGGCGACAATGGCCGCCAAGACGCCGGCAGCAAGCTGCCCCGTTGGATGCCCATGCGTGAGGGCGGCGATCTCGCACGCGATCTCGAACGTCTTGGCGGAAAGCTTGCGGTCGCGCCCGCCGTCCTGGAACCAGTTCGCGTGGAACAACCCAACGGGGGCGACACGCATCACGCCGCCACATCCCTTGCTATCGTTCCGGGGTCGTTCGGCGAAACTCCGGACTGCGCGAAGAGCCGTGATACAGGTCGTCCCGGGCGCACGAACGCTGAACAGCTCTCGATGGCCCAGCAGCCAACCTGTGGGCCCATCAGTCTGCAGCGCGTCAGACCGATAGCCCTGTGTGAGCAGCCACCGAAGGTACGCGTGCGACGTCACGCTCGCAAAGACCGCGCCGATGCCGCGCATAACTGCGCGCACATAGCCGCGAAGCATGCCTTCGGCGGTAAAGAGCGTCATTTGAGTGTCATCGGTGATGGCGCCAAGCCGTCCGTAGATCGGCACGTAGTCGCGAACACCCTCGGTACCGAAACGCTGCTGGATTTCCGCAAGGTTCATGAATTCCACTGGAGCGCCGAGGGCGTCACCGACTGCACCGCCCAACAGGCAGCCCCGAAAACGACTGCGTTTGATTGGGTCCGCCGGGACCCGCGGCAAGGCTTGTAGCTCAGGACTCATGATCCTCTCGATCTGGGTAAGGGCCGTCCGCCTCAACCATGGGCAACCGAAGAAGACAACGCCTCGTTTTCCGCCGGCCTGCCGAGGTCCTGCTGCATCTGGGCGGCGAGGTAGTCGCACGTCGGGCGGTTGGACTTGGCGCTGCGGGCGACCACGATGTCCAGCGGCTCGATCTCGGGCAACCCATACCGGCTGCCGACTACGCTCAGCCGGTCGGGAATGCTGCAACGAGCCAGAGCGGATACCGCAAGTCCTGCATCCACTACCGCAACCAGCCCCAACATGCTGGGACTGCTGTAAGCGGCACGGTACGGCAAAGACGCGCGATCGAGTGCGGCGATCGTGTTGGCGCGGGCCGTGCAACCCGCTTCGTACAGAGCGACCGGCAGCGGGCGAGTCTGCCACAGCCGCGTTTCGTCGGGCTTGCCGACCCACAACATAGGCTCGCGGCGGATGAAATCGCCGTTCAAATGCAGGCTGCGGTCGCGCGTGACGAAAGCGAGGTCGATCCGGTTGTCTTCCAGCATCGGGGCGAGCGCCGTACTCTGCGCGCAAATCACCGTGATATCGACCGCGGGATACATCGCGGAAAAGCGCCGCAACACCGGCGGGAGCAGCGAAGAAATGTAGTCGTCCGGCCCGCCCAGGATGACGTGGCCGGAAATCTCCGGTCGAGCTACGGCGGCCCAAGCTGCATCCTGCAGCGAGCGAATGCGGCGCGCATACTCCAGCAGGATCTCGCCGGCGTGCGTCAACGACAGATTACGGGTGTCGCGAACGAACAGCGGTTTGCCCATCGTG
>JBCNPL010000092.1:0-8062 GCA_039593375.1 Paraburkholderia sp.
GCCGCCGGGACCGCCCGGCGAAGGATTGCCCGAACGGACCGAAGGCGCCGCGCCCGCGGGCGACTGCACCTGATTGACGGCGCGGTTGGCCGCCTGCGCGGCTTGCGCATTCGGATCGGTGCCGGCGGCCGAAGCCGCGACGGGCGCCGACGCTTCGGCCACTGCGGGCGCGCTCGCCGCCGACACGGCGGCCGGCGCCGCCGCACTGGCCGCGCTCGCGACGGCCGCGACCGTTTTGGCCTTCTTGCCGCGCTTGTCGCCGTCGATATCGGCGAGCAACTCGAGCTCGGACGGCAAATCCTCGCCGCCTTCCCAGCTCGCGACGCGGTCATCCTTGAAGTGGACGATGAAATCGCGCTGCTGCACGACCGAGGTCGAGCCGCGCTTGAAATAGAACAGATAGTCCCAGCGATCGGCATGGAACATGTCGGTCAGGAGCGGGGTTCCGAGCGAGCTCTTCACCTCGGCGCGCGTCATGCCGACATGCATCTTCGCGGCGGCTTCCTTGGAGACGAAGTTGCCCTGAACGACCGTGATCCGATAGGGCGTGATGCTTTGCGCGACGCGCTGCGTGAGACTATCGTAGGTGGAACAACCGGCGAGTACGGCAACGGCCGCCGCGACGGCGAGAGCGCCGCGCGCCAGCGTGTTCTTTCGGCTCCCCCGATATGTCTTCAAAATAAAATTTCGACTCATTTCACCCACCGTGCGGGCCTCCATTTCCATCCTTGAGCGTCTTTTCGCGTTCGACGAGGCCGCGAGTTTCACCGAAGATGAAACGACCCCCACGCTAACTTCGTTTGCCGCCCCCGCAGGGGCGCTCAGCACGCTTTGGGCGGCCCGGCACGTACTGAGGGTGACCGGAAAAGCAAAAAAACCATTACTATTGGAGCCCTGCATTGTACTCTAGGGACGCCGACCCATGACCAATCCCACGGATCTGAAAAATATAGGGCTCAAGGCGACTCTACCGCGCCTGAAAATTCTCGAGATCTTTCAACGCAGCCCTGTACGGCATCTGACTGCGGAAGACGTTTACCGAAACTTGCTCCAGGAGCAACTCGACATCGGACTCGCCACCGTCTACCGCGTGCTCACGCAATTCGAGCAGGCGGGGCTGCTCTCGCGCAGCAATTTCGAGTCGGGCAAGGCTGTATTCGAGCTCAATGAAGGGAAGCATCACGATCATCTCGTGTGCATCGACTGCGGGCGCGTCGAGGAGTTCTTCGACTCCGAGATCGAATCGCGTCAGCACTCGATCGCCGAAGCGCGCGGCTTCAAGCTGCAAGAACATGCGCTTGCGCTCTATGGCGCCTGCACGAAAGAAAACTGTCCGCACCGGAAGCACTGACCGCATGCCGCTTCGTGACGAGGCACACCGCTTCGTCACGAAGCGCGCCGCCGGCCGGCTCCGGTAGAAGATCCGGCCGGCGCGGCGACGAACCGCTTACTTCGCCGTTCCGAGCGCGATCGCCGTATCGAGCATGCGGTTCGAGAAGCCCCACTCGTTGTCGTACCAGCTCGAAACCTTCACGAGACGACCCGATACCTTCGTGAGCGTCGCATCGAACGTCGACGAAGCCGGATTGTGGTTGAAGTCGATCGAAACGAGCGGCGCATCGTTGTAGGCCAGAATCCCTTTCAACGCTCCGCCTTCCGACGCATCCTTCATGATCGCGTTGATCTCGTCGACGGTCGTGTCGCGCTTGGCGATGAACGAGAGGTCGACGATCGACACGTTGATCGTCGGCACGCGGATCGCGTAGCCGTCGAGCTTGCCCGCGAGCTCAGGCAACACGAGCCCGATCGCCGATGCGGCGCCGGTCTTCGTCGGAATCTGGCTGTGCGTGGCCGAGCGTGCGCGGCGCAAGTCCGAATGGTAGACGTCGGTCAGCACCTGGTCGTTCGTGTACGAGTGAATCGTCGTCATGAGGCCCGACTCGAGGCCGATCTTGTCGTTGAGCGGCTTGACGAGCGGCGCGAGACAATTCGTCGTGCACGACGCGTTCGAGATGACCGTGTGGTCGGCTTTCAGCGTCGTATGGTTCACGCCGTAGACGATCGTCGCATCGACATCCTTGCCGCCCGGCGCCGAAATCAAAACCTTCTTGGCGCCGGCCGCGAGGTGCGCGCCCGCCTTTTCCTTCGACGTGAACAAGCCGGTGCACTCCATCACGACGTCGACGTTGAGCTCGCGCCACGGCAGCTCAGCGGGATTGCGATGAGCGAGCACGCGGATCTTGTCGCCGTTCACGACGAGGAACTCGCCCTCGACCGAAACTTGCCCCGGAAACGGGCCGTGCGCCGTGTCGTACTTCGTCAGATGCGCGTTGGTCTTCGCATCGCCGAGGTCGTTGATCGCGACGATCTCGAGATCATGCTTCTTGCCGCTCTCGTAGAACGCGCGCAGCGTGTTGCGGCCGATCCGGCCATAACCGTTGATTGCAACGCGAATCGTCATGCTGTTTCTCCTGATCTTGGGCTGAAAAAATACCTTCGATATTCGAAAGCCCGCCGCGCACCGACAAGACGGCCGCGCGAGCGTTCCGTCGCTCTCGTCCTCTTATGAATCGAGCGCCGCCTTTGCTTGCGCAACGACATGCTCGACCGTGAAACCGAAGTGCTTGAACAGCACGCCGGCCGGGGCCGATTCACCATACGTGTCGATACCGACCACGCCACCCTCGAGCCCGACGTACTTTCGCCAGTAGTCGGTCACGCCTGCCTCGATCGCCACGCGACGCACGCCCTTCGGGAGCACGCGCTCGCGATATTCGGAGTCCTGACGGTCGAAGACCGTCGTCGACGGCATCGACACGACGCGCGCGCCGATGCCCTCGCGCGCGAGCGGCTCGATCGCCTTCAAGGCGAGTTCGACTTCCGAGCCGGTCGCGATCAGGATGATTTTGCGCGCAACGATCTCGTCGTTCCAGTCGCGCAGCACATAGCCGCCTTTCGCAATGTTGGCGATCTGCGCGTCGGTGCGCGTCGCGAAGGCCACGTTCTGGCGGCTGTACACGAGGCACGACGGGCCGCGGTGTTCGATGGCCTGCGTCCACGCCACCGCCGTCTCGACCGTATCGGCGGGACGCCAGAGCTGCAGGTTCGGGATCAGGCGCAGACTCGCGAGGTGCTCGATCGGCTGGTGCGTCGGGCCATCCTCGCCGAGCCCGATCGAATCGTGCGTAAACACGAAGATCGACGGCGCCTTCATCAGCGCGGCGACGCGCAGCGCGTTGCGGCTGTAATCGGAGAACGTCAGGAACGTGCCGCCGAACGGCTTATAGCCGCCATGCAGCGCGACGCCGTTGATGATGGCGCTCATGCCGAATTCGCGAACGCCATAGTTGATGTGGTTGCCCCATTGGATGCCGGCGGCGGCGCCTTCGGCCGCGCGCACGGGCTTGCTCGCCTTCCAGTTCGTGAGGTTCGAGCCCGTCAGATCGGCCGAGCCGCCAAGCAGCTCGGGCAGCACCGCGGCGAGCCCTTCGATGGCTTGCTGCGAAGCCTTGCGCGTCGCGACCGTCTCGGCACGCTCGTTCGCGCCGGCGATGATCGCCCGCGCCTTCGCGGCCCAGTCGGCGGGTAGCCGGCCCGAGGCGCGGCGCTCGAATTCGGCCGCCTCTTGCGGATATTTCGCGCGGTATTGCGCGAAGGCGTCGTTCCACTTCGACTCGTCGCGCGCGCCCTGCTCCTTCGCATCCCAAGCCGCATAGACCTCCTGCGGGATGACGAACGGCTCCCACTTCCAACCGATCGCCTCGCGCGTGGCCGCGACCTCGGCTGCGCCGAGCGGCGCGCCGTGCACGTCGTGGGTGCCCGCCTTGGTCGGCGCGCCCTTGCCGATCACCGTCTTGCAGCAGATGAGCGTCGGCCGGTCCGCGCGCTTGGCCGCCTCGATCGCCGCATCGACGGCGTCGACGTCATGACCGTCCACGGCGCGGATCACGTTCCAGCCGTAGGCCTCGAAACGTTTCGGCGTGTCGTCGTGGAACCAGTGCTCGACGTGACCGTCGATCGAAATTCCGTTGTCGTCGTAAAGGGCGATGAGCTTGTTGAGCTTCAATGTGCCCGCGAGCGAGCACGCCTCGTGCGAGATGCCCTCCATCAGACAGCCGTCGCCGAGGAAGACGTACGTATGGTGAGCGACGATCTCGGCATCGGCCTTGTTGAATTCGGCCGCGAGCAGCGCTTCGGCGAGCGCCATGCCGACGGCGTTCGCAAGACCCTGGCCGAGCGGGCCGGTCGTCGTCTCGACACCGGGCGTCATGCCGTATTCGGGGTGGCCCGGCGTCTTCGAGTGGAGTTGGCGAAAGTTCTTCAGCTCCGCCATCGGCAGTTCGTAGCCGGTCAGATGCAGCAACGAGTAGAGCAGCATCGAGCCATGTCCGTTCGAGAGCACGAAGCGGTCGCGGTCGGCCCAGTGCGGATTCGCCGGATTGTGCTTGAGGTGCCGCGACCAGAGCGCGACGGCAATCTCCGCCATGCCCATCGGCATGCCGGGATGGCCTATGTTCGCTTGTTGCACGGCATCCATCGCGAGCGCGCGAATCGCGTTCGCCATCAGGGCGGTCGGAGCAGGGGACGAGGTCGTCATGTCGGTGCGGAAGAACGAGTCGAGAAAGCGGGGCCGAGGGCGGACCGTCGCTCATGCGGCTGCGCGCTTTTCGGCGTCGCCGGCGTGAGCCGCGAGGGCCACGGCATGACGGCATCGGCCGCGCGGGCTCGCAGTGACCGAGGCGCAAGCCGCGGGAGCGAACGGACGGGGCTGCAAAGCGTGTAATTCTAACAGATAGCCGCCAGGATTCCGGCCGCCAAACGTCCGCGGGCCGATGCCTCGGCGAGGGTCCGCTCCTATAATCGCGGGGTTGTTGCGCCCCGCGTTTGCCGCCGCTGTCGCGAGCGGCGGATTTTCGACTCGTTCGCCATGCCCCGCTTCTTTCTCGATGCCTCCGTCCATCCGGGCGACGTTCTTACTCTACCCAATGACCTGGCGCGCCACGTTCAAGTGCTGCGTCTCAATCCGGGCGACCCGCTCACGCTCTTTAACGGCCAAGGAGGCGAATATGCCGCTCGGCTCGTCGAAGTCGGCCGGCGCAGCGCCGTGGTCGAAGTCGGCGAGTTTTCGGCGATCGATGTCGAGCCGCCTTACGAGATCACGCTCGCGCAGGGCGTCGCGGGCGGCGACAAGATGGACTGGCTCATCGAGAAGGCGGTCGAGCTCGGCGCGGCGCGCTTCGTTCCGCTCGCGACGGCAAGAAGCGTCGTCCGGCTCACCGATGAACGCGCCGCGCGCCGGCGGATGCATTGGCAAGCGCTCGTTCAGGCCGCATGCGAGCAGTGCGGGCGCAATCGCGTACCGGCGGTCGAAGCGCCGAGCGAGTTCGCGCGGTGGCTTGAAGCGATGCCCGCCGCGGCTGCCGAAGGCGAGCTGCGGCTCATGCTCTCCCCACGTGCGCAGCTTCCGTTCGCTGCGTTGCCGGCCGCGGCACCGAGCGCATCGGTGACGTTGCTGATCGGGCCCGAAGGTGGGCTTGCTCCGGAAGAGGAAGATGCCGCCGCTACGCGTGGCTTCACGGCGCTCTCGCTGGGTCCGCGCGTGTTGCGCACAGAGACCGCGGGAATTGCCGTGCTGGCCGCGCTCGCCGCGCGATGGGGTGGTTGGTAGCCCGATCAGATTGCCAGCCGGACTGCCTCGAGGCCGAAGCAAGCCGGCACGAGACGCTTCACGCGGCCGCGCAGTCGTTGATACCGAAATTCGGTACCCCTTTACCTGATGTACGTAAGCCCGGGGGCGACCGCGCACAGACGAAAGAAAGGCCTGCGCAGCGGCAGGCCTTGAGAGCTAACAGCGGCGAGTAACCGCCGACGGCGGTGGTGGCTCGCGTTTATCTCGTTCAGGCGAACGAGTAAAAGACGCGGAACGCGACTTTGCGCTCGGCCCAGAATTCGGCCGCCTCGCGGAACACGTCGAGCAGCGTCTCGCGGCCTTCCTTATCGAACTTCTGTGCGATCGGCAGCGCTTCGAGCACGATCACGAATCCCGGTTGCGTCCCGGCCTTGTCCACGAGATCGGTCAGGCAGTCGTAGAGCGCATCGTAGTTCTTGCCGAAGTGCTTCGGAAACAGAAAAGAGGTCGCGATCGTCTCGAGTACCTCCTGCTTCGAAGCCGCGGCGCCACAGTAGGCATAAAGAAAATGCTGGCCGAGCCGGCCCGCCTCGTCGGCGAGATCCTGCACGCGGAACGCCCGGATCGACTGCACAATGTTCGGCCGCACCGTCGCGAATAAGCTCATAGGCTCCTCTTTCGATGAACGTCCGGGCTCGGCCTCATGTTGCGCGCCCTGGCCGCGCTCGGCCATGCGCATTTGCATGACGCGCTGAAAAAGATTGCCGTCGCCGGCCGCGAACAGATCCGTCGCGACTTGCGAATCGTGCGCGTAGATGTTGTCGCTCATGCCGCTCATCCCAATATCATTCAACAATGCGTTTGAAACTGTTGTAGTGGTCGTTCGAATAAAAACAGTTGTCGATCCGCCTGGGCGGCCCGCCGCAGACGATGCGGCGAGCGCCGCGATTTCTCGCTCGCGGCGTAGGAACCGTATATTCGTGGTAATAGCCGCGCGGACGCGCCGGTAATAGACGTTCGAAATTGCCGAACACCACGCCATCCTTCGCGTAAGGATAGGGCCCGCCGGCCGCGATCAAGTTCAATGTGCCTTGCGCCTCGCGCGGCAATTGCGCCCGCGCGACGGTTGGGCCGCTCCGTTCTGACTCGCCATTGTCCCCAGCCGGCTCGCGGGCCAGCGCAACCTGCCAGCCGAACGGCTCCACGGCGCCCGGAACAATGCTCCCGAAGCCACCGAGCACAGCTGCCACCAGTAGGGCGATGAATGCTCCGCCGCGCCTTCCTGGCACCGCCGCGCCTCCCCGCGCGTTCTTCTTCATTGATCGGCCCGATTTCCCTGCTTTCGTTTCTCGACGTGAACGACCACGAAAAGCGTAAGGGTATCCCTAACGGTCCTCGGAAGCAATCTTTGTGTGGAAAATGAAAGGTTTACGAGAGCCGCCGACCTCGATGGCGGGGCCGCGCATGCGCTCCGACGTATCTTTTTATCTTTTTCGCGGAATTTTTATCTAGTTTACGTTAAGCTAACAGTGACGGCTCCGATCGCGACGGGTCTTTGCCTCCTCGTCGCCGGTTCCGAACCCGGGAGTCGTCGTTTCACGCTTTTGGGCGGCAATCCTCTCTCTCGCCCACGGCGTGCCCTTCACGGGCACGCCGTTTTTTTTGCTCGTCGCTTCCGCCGGCCCGCTAAAGCCCTAGCCGGCATACCGCGCGTCCCTGCTGCGCCGCACCGCGCAAATTAGCGCGCGGCGTTGGCATCCGCCACGAGCAGCGCCGTCATGTTGACGATTCGCCGCACGGTGGCCGAGGCCGTCAGCACGTGCACGGGCTTGGCCGCGCCGAGCAGGATCGGCCCGATCGCGACGTTGTTGCCGGCCGCCGTCTTGAGCAGGTTATACGCGATGTTGGCCGCATCGATGTTCGGCAGCACGAGCAGGTTTGCGTCTCCCTCGAGCGTCGATTCGGGCAGCACCTCGCGACGCAAGTTCGAATCGAGCGCGACATCGCCGTGCATCTCTCCGTCCACCTGCAGATCGGGCGCCCGCTCCTTCAGGAGCGCGAGCGTATCGCGCATCTTCTGCGCCGACGGTGCGTTGCTCGTGCCGAAGTTCGAATGCGACACGAGCGCCACCTTTGGTTCGATGCCGAAACGCCGCACTTCCTCGGCCGCCATGATCGTGATCTCGGCCAACTGCTCGGGCGTCGGATCGACGTTCACGTGCGTATCGACGAGGAAGATCTGCCGCCCCGGCAGTACGAGCGCATTCATCGCGGCATAAACGCTGCAGCCCTCGCGTTTGCCGATCACCTGGTCGATGAAATGCAGGTGCCGATGCGTCGTGCTGATCGTGCCGCACATCATCCCGTCGGCCTCGCCTTTCTCGAGCAGCATCGATCCGATCAGCGTCGTGCGTCGCCGCATTTCGAGCTTCG
>JBCNPL010000093.1:0-7944 GCA_039593375.1 Paraburkholderia sp.
TTGCGATCTACGTGCTGACGCTCGTTACGCGGTGGCTGCGCTTCGACATAGGCGGTTTGGAAGCAATGCGAAGGATCAACGAAAGAAAGTCGAGGCGGCTTTATAACACGCTCGATACGCTGAGTGACGCCGTGACGATTCATGCGGACCGCCCCTGGCGATCGGAGATGAATGTCGCGTTTTCATTCGGCGACAAACGTCTCGACGACGCATTCATCGCCACGGCGCGCGAGCAGGGGATCGTCGGCATCGAAGGGCATCGCTCGATCGGCGGCCTGCGTGTCTCGCTGTACAACGCGGTGACGGAGCACGCCGTCGAGATACTCGCGAGCGCGCTGACACGGTTCTGTCACCAACGACGCTGAGCGCTTTCGGCGCGCGCCCCTGCGCCGCGCCGCGCCGCCCATGCGCACGTTGGCGGCGACTCCGACGCCAAGCTCCTATCATTGGTTTTGCAGTTTGCGCTGACCGACCGCAATTCCTGGCAGTCAACCTGACACTACCGAGGAGCATCCGATGGCCAATATTACCGTAGCGGAGCAACTGGCGAAAACGCTCGAGCAAGCCGGCGTCAAACGTATTTGGGGCGTGACGGGCGATAGCCTCAATGGCCTCTCCGACGCCTTGCGGCGGATGAAGACGATCGAGTGGATGCACGTGCGGCACGAGGAAGTCGCGGCGTTCGCGGCCGGCGCCGATGCGGCTGTTACGGGTCAGCTCGCCGTTTGCGCGGGCAGCTGCGGTCCCGGCAATCTTCATCTGATCAATGGGCTCTTCGATGCGCATCGCAATCACGTACCGCTGCTCGCGATCGCCGCGCACATTCCGTCGTCGGAGATCGGCCTCAATTATTTCCAGGAAACGCATCCGCAAGAGCTTTTCAAGGAATGCAGCCACTTCGTCGAGCTAGTGACGAATGCGGCGCAGATGCCGCATGTTCTGCATCGCGCGATGCGCACGGCGATCGCGAAACGAGGCGTCGCCGTCATCGTGCTCCCCGGTGACGTGGCGCTGCAGGAGGCCGCATCGGAGGGCACTCGCTGGACGCCGCCGCTTCCGGCGAGCGTCGTCCCCGAGGACTCCGAGCTCATACGCCTCGCGCGCTTGCTCGATGCTCACGAGGCGATCACGCTGCTTTGCGGCAGCGGCTGCGCGGGCGCGCACGATCAGGTTGTCGCGCTGGCGGACAAGTTAGGTGCGCCGATCGTCCATGCGCTGCGCGGCAAGGAGCATGTCGAATGGGACAACCCGTTCGACGTGGGAATGACGGGACTCATCGGGTTCAGCTCCGGCTACCAGGCGATGCTCAACTGCGACGTGCTCGTGATGCTCGGTACCGACTTCCCTTATCGGCACTTCTATCCGGGCAACGCCAAGATCGTCCAGATCGATATCAATCCCGACGCGCTCGGGCGCCGCGCGCAACTCGAGCTCGGTATCGTCGGGGGCGTCGCCGAGACGATCGAGGCATTGCTGCCGAAGCTGCAGCGCAGGTCCGATCGGCGCTTTATCGGAGCGGCGCTCAAGCACTACGCCGACGCGCGTCAGGGGCTCGACGATCTGGCGCACCCATCGCCGGCGGGCCGGCCTATTCACCCGCAGTATCTGACGCGTCTCGTGAGCGAGTTGGCGGATGAAGACGCGATTTTTTCCGCCGATGTCGGGACGCCCACGGTCTGGGCTGCTCGCTATCTGCACATGAACGGCAAGCGCCGGCTGCTGGGCTCGTTCAACCACGGTTCGATGGCCAACGCGATGCCTCAGGCGCTCGGCGCGCAAGCGGCGTTTCCGGGGCGGCAGGTGATTTCATTGTCGGGCGACGGCGGTTTCTCGATGCTGATGGGCGATTTCATCTCGCTCGTTCAACTCGGCCTGCCGGTCAAGGTAATCGTTTATGACAACTCGACGCTGGGGTTCGTCGCGATGGAGATGAAGGCGAGCGGCTATCTCGACACCGGAACGGATCTGCGCAATCCCGACTTCGCGGCAATGGCGAACGCGATGGGTGTGCTGGGCCTGCGCGTCGAGCAATCGGAGGAACTCGAAAGCGCGTTGCGGCGCGCGTTTTCGCACGATGGGCCGGTGTTGGTCGACGTGGTGACGGCCAAGCAGGAACTGGCGGTTCCGCCCGCGATCAAGTTCGAGCAGGCGAGAGGGTTCAGCCTTTATATGCTGAAGGCCATCATCAACGGTCGCGGCGACGAGGTAATGGAGCTGGCGAGGACGAATCTGCGGATCTAATCGATCGGCCTACGCGACGTTCTTTGCATGGTTTGCAAGTCGCATGGGGCCGCCATCGACCGTTTGATCGCCGGCCCCAACGGCGCCGGATCGCGAAGCGGGAGGAGGGTCGCGCGGCCGATGCATCGAGCGCGGTCAACCGGAGCGCCTCGACCCCCGTTATGGGCATGTGAAGCGCCTCGCTTCACGCCACTAAGGAGGGGTTGGTCATGTTCAAACGATTTATCGCGGTAGCAATCGCCGGTATGTTCATGGCAGGGATGGCCTATGCGCAGACGCCGGCATCGGCACCCGCCGCCACGTCGGGCAACACGGCCATGTCGGGCTCGAGCTGCGAGGCGAAGGCCGTCGACAAGAACGGCAAGCCGCTTGCCGGCGCGGCCAAGACATCGTTCTTGAAGAAATGCATGAAGACGGAGGCGAAGGCCAGCTGCGAATCGAAGGCTGTCGGCTCGAACGGCAAAGCGCTCGCGGGCGCCGCGAAGACGTCGTTCATGAAGAAGTGCGAGGCGACGGCCGCGAAATAACTCGAAGACCGTCGGAAGAGCGAAGTAAAGACACACTTTGGAACAGGCTGGCTCCGTTCAGCCTGTTTTGTTTCATCTGCCGGCGGCGGTTTCACCTCGTTTGACAAGCCCCCCACCGTCGCGTAAATTGCGGCCACGCGTCGGGAGAGCGCGTTGGCGACGGATTTTTGTCCGTCCGCGACGCCGCCGAAGGGGCACACCCACAAACTCTCAGGCAAAAGGACCGACTGCGTCGAAACGCACCGCATTTCTCGCGGCGTTTCGCACTCTGGAGAGCGGCAGTAGCCTATTGGCCGAAAACCGGTCGAAGCGGCCAAGCGCAACCCTCCGCGCCGCACGCGGAAAATGGGAAGTGATAGCCGGGCAGGCTGCCCACCGAAGGGGCGCGCGTTCAATCGCGAACGAGAATTCGATCGTTCCCGGCAGCGCAATCTCTCAGGTACCGAGGACAGAGGGGCATGCTTGGTTTCCGCCGCCACCCGTCGGGTTGGCTCGCGGCGTGATCGGCATGGCCCTTTTTTGTTTTCGCGAAACCGTGAGTGCCGAGGCCCCGATGACCGATTTGAAACGCACCCCCCTTCACGCCACCCATCGTGCGCTCGGTGCACGCATGGTCGACTTCGGCGGCTGGGACATGCCCGTCAACTATGGGTCGCAGATCGAAGAACATCAGGCCGTGCGCGGCGACGCCGGTATGTTCGACGTCTCGCACATGTGCGTCGTCGATTTCATGGGCCCGCGCGCGCGCTCGTTCTTCGAGTTCGCGCTCGCCAACAACGTCGGCAAGCTGCGGACGCCGGGTCGCGCCCTCTATTCTTGTCTGCTCAATGAGAAAGGCGGTGTAGTCGACGATCTGATCGTCTATTACTTCGCCGACGATTGCTTCCGCGTTGTCGTCAACGCCGGCACCGCCGACAAGGACATTGCCTGGTTCAACCGGCTCAACGCCGAGCGCGGGTTCGGGCTCACGATCGCGCCGCGGCGCGACCTCGCGATCGTCGCGGTGCAAGGGCCGAATGCGCGCGCCAAGGTTTGGCAGGCCGTGCCGGCGGTGCAGCAGCCAACGGAAGCGCTCAAGCCGTTCAACGCCGCGCGCGTCCTTGGGACGCCGTTCGGCGACTTGACCGTCGCGCGCACCGGCTACACGGGCGAGGATGGTTTCGAGGTCATCGTGCCCGCCGCGCAGGTCGAGGCGCTCTGGCTGGCGCTGCAACAGCAGGGCGTGCGGCCGTGCGGCCTTGGAGCCCGCGATACGCTGCGCCTCGAGGCTGGCATGAATCTTTACGGTCAGGACATGGACGAATCGGTGTCGCCGCTCGACGCCGGACTCTCCTGGACCGTCGATCTATCGGCGCCGCGCGAGTTCGTCGGCCGCTCGGCGCTCGAAGCGAACGGCGCTCGGCGCGCATTCGTCGGGCTCGTTTTGCGCAAGGAAAACGGCAAGGCGGGCGGCGTGCTGCGCGCGCATCAGAAGGTGCTGACGGCGGCGGGAGACGGGGAGATCACGAGCGGCACATTCTCGCCGACGATGCAGGAATCGATCGCGTTCGCGCGCGTTCCCAAGGAAGTGCAGCCGGGCGACACGGTGCAAGTCGAGATCCGCGACAGAAGGTTCAACGCAAGCGTGGTAAAACTGCCGTTCGTGCGCAACGGCAAGGTGCTCGTCGCTTGAGGGCCGGCGCTGCTTGACGCGCGTCAACCGTTTGTTACCGACGTATTTCTTCATTCTCAGGAGCCTCCGATGAGCAACGTTCCGGCCGATCTCAAGTACACCGACGAACACGAGTGGTTGCGCACCGAAGCCGACGGTACGCTGACGATCGGCATCACCGATCACGCGCAAAGCACGCTCGGCGACATCGTCTTTCTCGAACTACCCGAAGTCGGCAAAACGGTAACGGTCGGCGATGCGGTCGGCGTCGTCGAATCGGTGAAGGCCGCCTCCGATATCTACTCGCCTGTCTCGGGCGAGATCGTCGAAGTCAACGAGTCGATTCTCGATACGCCCGATGCCGTCAACAACGACGCTTACGCGAATTGGCTCTTCAAGATCAAGCTCGCTCCCGGCGCCTCGACCGACAAGCTGCTCGACGCCGCCGCGTACTCGAAACTGATCGACTGAATTTCCTTGCCACTGCCCGCGCGGCGCGTTGCCTTTTACGTCTCGTTCGTTTCCGTTCCGCACTCGTCGGAAACAGCTCACCGAAAAGGCGCCGCGCGAAATAAGCTGAAAGCCTGCCCATCATGAAGCTCGAACACCCGGATCGTCTGATGAACCGCACCCCCGTTTCGCTCGCCGCGCTCGAAGTGCACGACGCCTTCGCCGAGCGGCACATCGGCCCGGACGCCGCCGATCAGCAGAAGATGCTCGACGCGCTCGGATTCGCGTCGCGGGCCGCGCTCGTCGATGCGGTCATTCCGCCGGCCATTCGCCGCGCGGAGCCGCTGCCGCTCGGTCCGTTCGCGGAGCCGAAGAGCGAGGCGGAGGCACTTGCGGCGCTGCGCGAGCTCGCGAGCAAGAACCTGGTGTTTCGCTCCTATATCGGGCAGGGCTACTACAACACGCACACGCCGTCCGTCATTCTGCGCAACGTGCTCGAGAATCCGGCCTGGTACACGGCCTACACACCCTATCAGCCCGAAATCTCGCAAGGGCGGCTCGAGGCGCTCCTGAACTTTCAGCAGATGATCACGGATCTGACGGGGCTCGCGATCGCCAATGCCTCGCTGCTCGACGAGGCGACGGCCGCGGCCGAGGCGATGACGCTGCTGCAGCGCGTCGGCAAGTCGAAGTCGAACGTTTTCTATGTCGCGGACGACGTGCTGCCGCAAACGATCGAGGTCGTGCGCACGCGCGCGCGGCCAGTCGGCATCGAGGTGCAGGTCGGCCCGGCCGATGCGGCGGCCACATCGAATGCCTTCGGCGTATTGCTGCAATACCCGGGCGTCGACGGCCACGTGCGCGATTATCGTTCGCTTACCGAGGCAATCCATGCGGCCGGCGGGCACGTCGTCGTCGCTGCCGATCTGCTCGCGTTGACGCTCGTGACGCCGCCGGGCGAGTGGGGCGCCGATGTGGCCGTCGGCAACTCGCAACGCTTCGGCGTGCCCGTCGGCTTCGGCGGGCCGCACGCGGCGTATCTCGCCGTGCGCGACGAATTCAAGCGGCAGATGCCGGGGCGGCTCGTCGGCGTGACCGTCGATGCGCAAGGCAACCCGGCCCTGCGTCTCGCGCTGCAAACGCGCGAACAGCACATACGCCGCGAAAAGGCAACGTCGAACGTTTGCACGGCGCAGGCGCTGCTGGCGATCATGGCGAGCATGTACGCGGTCTACCACGGCCCGCACGGTCTCAAGACGATCGCGCTTCGTGTGCATCGCATCGCCGCGCTGCTCGCGGCCGGCGTCAGGCAGCTCGGCTACGCCGTCGTCAACGATACGTTCTTCGATACGCTGACGATCGAAACGGGCGCCCGCACCGCCCTCGTACACGAGGCGGCGCAGCGTTCGTCGATCAATCTGCGCCGCATCGGCGATTCGCGCGTCGGGGTGTCCGTCGACGAAACGACGACGCGCGCGGACCTCGCGGATCTGCTCGCGGTTTTCGCGAACGCGGCCGGCGCGATCGACGTGCCGCACATCGATGCGCTCGACGCGGCGCTCGTCCGCGCCTCGGCGGAGCGTGGCCAAGGCGGGCGCGACGGCGAAGGCGAAGCGGCGCCGCTGCCGGCGACGCTCGTGCGCACGAGCGCTTACCTCACGCATCACGTCTTCAATCGGCATCATTCGGAGACCGAGATGTTGCGCTATCTGCGCAGCCTCGCGGACAAGGATCTCGCGCTCG
Organism: Paraburkholderia sp.; assembly: GCA_039593375.1. Lineage (GTDB taxonomy): Bacteria > Pseudomonadota > Gammaproteobacteria > Burkholderiales > Burkholderiaceae > Trinickia. Next base: position 6,613 of record JBCNPL010000093.1, read on the forward strand.
ACCGCTCGATGATTCCGCTCGGCTCGTGCACGATGAAGCTCAATGCGACATCGGAGATGCTGCCTGTCACGTGGCCCGAGTTCGGCCGCATTCATCCGTTCGCGCCGGCCGGGCAAACGGCCGGCTATCGCGAGATGATCGACCAGCTCGAGCAGATGCTCGTTGCCGCAACCGGCTACGCGGCAGTCTCGCTGCAACCGAACGCGGGCTCGCAAGGCGAATATGCGGGGCTGCTGATCATTCGTGCCTATCATGAATCGCGTGGCGAAGGCCATCGTGACGTCTGCCTGATCCCGGCTTCGGCGCACGGCACGAATCCGGCGTCGGCGCACATGGCCGGCATGAAGGTCGTCGTCGTGGCGTGCGATGAAGAGGGCAATGTCGATATCGGCGATCTGAAGTCGAAGGCCGCCGAGCACGCGGCCAGGCTTGCGGCGATCATGATCACCTACCCCTCGACGCACGGCGTGTTCGAGCAGAACGTGCGCGAGATCTGCGAGATCGTTCATGCGCATGGCGGACAGGTCTATGTCGATGGCGCGAACATGAACGCGATGGTCGGCCTGACGGCGCCGGGGCAATTCGGCGGCGACGTCTCGCACCTCAATCTGCACAAGACGTTCTGCATTCCGCACGGCGGCGGCGGTCCGGGCGTCGGTCCCGTCGCGGTGGGGCCGCATCTCGCGCAGTTCTTGCCGAATCAGACCTCCACCGGCTATCGCCGCGCGGAAGGCGGCATCGGCGCCGTATCGGCCGCGCCTTACGGGTCGGCGTCGATTCTGCCGATCTCGTGGATGTATATCGCGATGATGGGGGCCAAGAACCTGACGGCGGCGACCGAAGTGGCCATTCTCAACGCGAACTACGTGGCGAAGAAGCTCGCCCCTCATTACCCGGTGCTCTACTCTGGTCCCGGCGGGCTCGTCGCGCACGAGTGCATTCTCGATCTGCGTGCGATCAAGGATGCGAGCGGCATTACGGTCGACGACGTCGCGAAGCGCCTCACCGACTTCGGCTTCCATGCGCCGACGATGAGTTTCCCGGTGCCGGGCACGCTGATGGTGGAGCCGACCGAGTCGGAATCGAAGGAGGAACTCGATCGCTTCATCGAAGCGATGATCGCGATCCGCGAAGAGATCCGCGCCGTCGAGGAGGGGCGCGCCGATCGCGAGGACAATCCGCTCAAGCATGCGCCGCATACGGCAGCCGTCGTGACGGCAAACGAATGGACGCATGCGTACTCGCGTGAAACGGCGGCTTACCCGCTGCCGTCGATCGCCGCCAGGAAATACTGGCCGCCCGTCGGCCGCGCGGACAACGCATATGGCGACC
>JBCNPL010000094.1:0-7929 GCA_039593375.1 Paraburkholderia sp.
AAGCACTCTGGCTGTTGCCCACGGAGGAGGCGCCGCCCGCTTGAGCGGGAAGCTGCGCCGGCACCGGCTTCACGGTCATGCCGGGGTGAACCTTTTCCGTGCCCTGGACGATCACGCGGTCGCCCGGCTGCAAGCCTGCCTCGACGATCCAGTCCGGCCCACGCATACCCGAAGTGGTGAGCGTGCGCGGCGCAACCTTGTCGTCCTGACCGACGACGAGCGCGATAGCCTGCCCCTTCTGGTCGTGCGTGACGCCGATCTGCGGCACGAGCATTGCGTTCTCGTTGACGCCTTCCTCGATGCGCGCGCGCACGAACATGCCCGGCAGCAGGATGCGGTTCGGGTTCGGGAAGATCGCGCGCACGGTGACCGACCCCGTCGACTGATCGACCGTCACGTCGGTGAACTGCAGCTTGCCCTTCTCCGAGTACTGGCGGCCATCTTCGAGGAGCAGCGTGACCTTCGCGGCGTTGGGCCCGTTCGTCTTGAGGCGTCCTTCCTGAATGTCGCGGCGCAGCTTCAGCCCTTCGAGGCTCGATTGCGTGAGATCGACATAAACGGGATCGATCGCCTGGATCGTATCCATGAGCGTTGCCTGGCTCGCCTGCACGTAAGCGCCCGGCGTGACCTGCGAGACGCCGGTGCGGCCGCTGATCGGCGCGACGACGTCGGTGTAGCCGAGGTTGATCTGCGCCGTGGCGACCGAAGCCTTGCCCGCGGCGACATCGGCCGCGGCCTGGCCCTCGGCCGCCACGGCATTGTCGTAATCCTGCTTGCTGACGGCATTCGCCGCAACGAGCACTTTATAGCGATTTGCCTGGGCCGTCGTGCTCGCGAGGTTCGCCTCGGCTTTCGCGAGCGTCGCTTTCGCGCTGTTCAGCGCGGCGATGTAAGGCGCCGGATCGATCTTGTAGAGACGCTGGCCGGCCTTCACTTCGCTGCCCTCGGTGAAATCGCGCGAAAGCACGATCCCGTCGACGCGCGCACGCACCTGTGCGACGAGATAGGCGTTGGTTCTGCCCGGCAGTTCGGTGACGACCGGCACGGCGCTCGTCTTCACGTCCACGACGCCGACTTCGGGCGTTTGCGGCGGAGGCGCCGATTGTTTTTGTCCGCACGCGGCAAGGATGAGGGCAGCCGTCGCGGCGCAGATTAGGCGGAGGTGAACCGGTTCGACACGCATGGAGCGACCTCTGGTCAATGACGGGAACTCATGTAGGCCCGCTGCGCCCGATCCCCACGAGGCGCGCGGCGCGACGTCACGTCGCAAAAACGCTTGAAGAAGCCGACAGGAAGCGGCGGGCGAGGCGTCGAGATCGACGAGCGCCGCACCGCCCCGATGGTGCGCTCACGAGAACCGTCGGTGCGAAAGCGTGCCGCTTGCCGCAGCCGTGCGAGCGTCGGTCAGTGCCGGATATTACCGGGATTTCCCCCAGTGCATCGAACTTGAACCGTTCAAACGTAGCGCGTATTGTATATACATTCGGGAATGTATGTAAAAGGTTTTCGTTGCACGAACTATCCCGCGCGGGCAACAATCCGCTCGCGTCGCACCCCGCGGAGCGGTTCGACGCGCAACGCTTTAGTCTACGGAAAGCCGCGTGAGCGGGCATGCAACATGGTCAGACGAACGAAGGAAGAGGCGCGAGAGACGCGTAACCGCATTCTCGACGCCGCCGAGCGGGTTTTTTATGACAAAGGGGTGTCGCGGACGTCTCTCGCCGAAATCGCCGCGCACGCGGGCGTCACGCGCGGCGCCATCTATTGGCATTTCCAGAACAAGGGCGATCTTTTCACCGCGATGTTCGATCGCGTGCTGCTGCCGCTCGACGAGCTCATCGAAGGTCGCGACGATCCCGCCGATCCGCTCGGAAGGCTCGCCGAGATGATGAAATGGTGTCTACGCGCCTGCTGCAACGATCCGCAACGTCGGCGCGTGTTCGATATTCTTTTTCTCAAATGCGAGTTCGTCGACGAGATGGGGCCCGTCAAGGTGCGCCATCAGACGAACATGGAAGAAGGGGTCGGCAAGATCGAGCGTGACTTGCAGCGGGCCGTCGCGAAGGGCCAGGTCCCCGCCGATCTCGATACTCGGCGCGCGGCGCTCTACCTGCATGCGTTCATCGGCGGCTGTTTGCGCGACTCGCTGATGATGCCGCCATCGATCGATTTCCCCGCCCAGATCGAGCCGTTCGTCGATGCCGCCCTCGATACGGTACGCACGAGCCCCGCATTGCGGCTCTCGGCGAGCGAAGACAGAGGCTAGAGAAAATCGGCCGGGCGGTGCCCGGCCGTCATTCGAGCCGATGCAGCAAATACAGCAATGCAACGCCGAGGGCGAACGCGACGGTCCACGCCCATGCCGGCATCGCTTGCGGCTTGCGGCGGCCGAGTCCCTCCGCGCCGCGCTGGCCGACGAGCGCATCGCCCGGGCGGCGCGGGGCTCCGTCGAGCGGCTCGCTCGATGCGCTCCTGCGCGCAAGCCCGGCCAGGCTGATCGGCCGCAGGAACACGTGCTGGCGGTGCCCGGTGCCCGAGCGCGATCGGTTCGGCCCCTTGCCGTACTTGGCTTGCAGGACCGCCGAGAACTCCGCGAAAAAATCCTCGGCGAGCGCCTGCAGCGCGTTTTCGACCTGCCGCGGGGCCAGTTCGGCCAGTGGTCCGGTCAGCGTCGCCCAGATCGCATATTGAACCCGTGTCGCACTCGCTTCACGGCCGCCCCTTTCGTTCGCCCTCGGGCCGGCCTCGCGATCGGCGTTGTCGGCGTCCGCCTCGAGCTCGATCGTAACCTGTCCGCGCAGCGAGCCGACGCCCGCCGCCGATGCCTTCAGATTCAGCGTCCGCGAGAGCCGTCGGTCGTTACCGGCGGGCGCGTCATCGTGAACACCGCGCGCGCTCGTCATATGCATGCGGACCTCGTAGCGGCCGCGCAGCGGCCCGACCGGCACCGTCATGACGAGCGCATATTCCCCGCCGGGCCGGCGCTCGAACGATTCGCAATTCTCGAGGCTCGCGCGCAAGAGCGCGCCGTCGTCGAGCGATTCGGCAACGATCGAGGGATCGAGCGGAATGCGCAATGCATCGGTCAACTCCATCGCGGTCCCCTTCGATGCATGCGCCTTTTCGCCTATGAGGTCTGGTCGATTCTGTCCACGCGCGACGAATAGAAGGCGAGATAGCCCTTCACGCGCACCGCGGCCTCAAGCGGCTCTTCGTAGCTCCAGGCAGCGTTCTCGACGATGCCCTCCAGTTCCGTGCGCAAGTGGTAATGCGATGCCTGGCCCTTGTATGGGCAGTGTGTCGTGTGATCGGACCGCTCGAAGCGAGACATGTTGACGTCTTCGCGCGGAAAGTAGAAGACCACGGGCTCGCCCGTCTCGGTGAGCGTGAGCCCGCGCCAGGTATCCGCGAGCGTGATGCCGCCGTGAATCACGCGCAACCGGTGAGGATTGGGCGCAATCTCGACACGATGAACATCGTCATTCGTCATGGCGATTCCCCTGGGACCTGGTTCGTTTGTTCGGCACCCCGCCCACGCGGCGCGAATGCGCAACCGTCGTCGCTCACTGCGTTCGCCCTGCACATGCCAAAAAAAGCCACGGGCGGGTACCCGTGGCTCTCATTATCTGTCAAAGCCCGCCGCCGTGCGCGGGCTGCGTTGAGCGCTATTGGATGTTCCAGTGGAAGTCGGCCCGCGCGCCCGGCTGCGAAGAGACCGTTACGGCGCGGGTCTGCTCCTCGTCCTTGTAACGCGCATGCACCGTGTACCGGCCCGGCGGCAGCTTGACGAGCATGTAGGGGCCGCGCGAGTCCGCCGTCAAGACATCGGCACCCTGCGCGCCGACGATCCGGACATGGACATCGGCGAGGTAGTCGGACGTCGGTCCCGTAAAGCGCATCGCGAGCGGCCACTGATGTTCCTCGCGCTTGAGCGCCGTCGATTCGTCGAGGCCGACACCGCCCGATACGTACGATACCGCGCCTTCGTGCTGAATTTGTGGCAAGCCGCCGCCGTTCTGGTTGCCGGCGCTCGTCATGTCGGTGGTCGTGCCGCCGACGACCGGCGACGCGCCCTGCGCGAACGCGCCGCCCGTGAACCCGAGCGCCAGCGCCGTCGCGACGACAACGCCCACCCGCTTGCTCATCCGCTTGCTTGCCCGCGTGTTTGCTGGTTCGTTCATCCGTTTGTCCGCCGATTGATTGCGTCGCGTTTTCATGGCATCGCTCCTTTCATTGACCGCCTGTCGGGACCGTGAGCCCGGCGCGTTGCCGGGGAGCGGCATCCCGCCCCATGATATTGACCCGCAATTCGCATGCCTGCGCGGATAAGACCCCACAAATGCCGATGGAAGCGCGGGCGGCATCCCGAGGCTTGGCTCGGGATGCCGGGCCGTTTCACGGCTTAGCCGAGATCGACGGGCACGAAGATCTGCGCGTTGTCGCGCTGAATCAACAGCGCCACGCTGTTGCCGGCCTTGCCGATGATCTGCCGCAGTTGCTCCGGCGACGAAACCGGGCTGCCGTTGACGGCGAGGATCACGTCGCCGGGCTGGATCCCCGCGCTCGCGGCCGCGCCCGACGATTGCTGGACGAGCAGCCCGTGAGTCAGCGAAGTGCCGCTCTTTTCCTGCGGCGTGAGCGCGCGCACCGCCACTCCGAGCCGGCCTTGCTCGGCGCTCGGGCCGCCGTTACTGGCCACCTTGGTGTCGGACATCGAGCCGAGCTTGACCGTCACCTGCTTCTTCGCCTTGTCGCGCCAGATGTCGAGCGTCGCGTTCGAGCCCGGCTTCATCGCCGCGATTTGCGCGGGAAGATCGGTCGAATCCTCGACGCTCTGCCCGTTCACGGCGAGGATCACGTCGCCCGCCTGCAGGCCTGCCTTCGCGGCCGGGCCGCCCGGATCGACCGAGCTCACGAGCGCGCCGGCCGGCTTCGAGAGGCCGAACGAGTTGGCCAGCGTCTGATCCACGCTTTGCACGGCCACGCCGAGACGGCCGCGGCTCACGTGGCCCGTCTTGACGAGCTCGTCTTTCACGCGGATCGCCTCGTCGATCGGAATCGCGAACGAAAGCCCCTGGAAGCCGCCCGTTTGCGAGTAGATCATTGAGTTGATCCCGATCACCTGCCCTTGCAGATTGAAGAGCGGCCCGCCCGAATTGCCGGGATTGACCGGCACGTCGGTCTGGATGAACGGCGTGTAGTTCTCGTCGGGCAACGAGCGGCCCTTCGCGCTGATGATCCCGGAGGTCACGGTGTTCTCGAAGCCGTATGGGGAGCCGATCGCGACCACCCACTGACCGACCTTGCTCTGGCTCGGGTCGCCGATCTTGACGGTCGGCAGATTCGAGGCGTCGATCTTCAGCACGGCGACGTCGGACTGCTTGTCGGAGCCGACGACCTTCGCGCGGAACTCGCGCTTGTCCGTCAGCTTCACCGTGACGACGTTCGCGCCGTCGATCACGTGCGCATTCGTCAGGATGTAGCCGTCGCTGCTGACGATGAAGCCGGAGCCGAGGCTCGCGCTCGGCACGTCGCTTTGCGCGCCGCCGTCGTCGCCGCCCCCGCCCCCGTTGAAGCCGGGGAACTGGCCGTAAAACCGCTTGAAGAACTGGTAGAACGGGTCGCTCGGGTCGATCGGCAGCTGCTGCATCGAGCGGCGCGCGGGGCGCTTGACGACATGCTTCGCGCTGATGTTCACGACGGCCGGGCCGTACGTCTCGACGAGCCCGGAGAAATCGGGAATGCCGGTCTTGGCCGCCGCTTCGGCGGGCATCATGGCGGCGGCGTGCGCGGACGCGATGATCTGCGGATCGGTGTGGCGCGTGCCTGCCACGTAGCCGGCCGAAAGCGCGACCGCCACCGCAACCGCGACTGCGCCGCGAGACAGAGTCTTCGTATTCATCGAATGGGCCTCCTTGCTTGATGGAACGCAGAATACGAGGGCTCACTTAAACGGGACTTAATCAGCGTCTCCGCTCTGCCGCCTCGCCCCGCGCCGGCGTCGTCAAGGAAGCCTGGGCACGGCCGCCGCTCGAGCGGCTTTCTCTTGGGCGGCGTTTCCCTGAGCGAACCGGACCGTCACGAGAAGGCCGCCGAGCGGCGAACGCCCAAGCTCGACGGCCGCGCCGTGCTGTGCCGCGACTCGCTTGACGATGGCCAGCCCGAGCCCGCTGCCCGCCACGTCGGTGCGGGCTCGCGCCGACGCGTCGCGGTAGAAGCGGTCGAAGACGCGCTCGCGCTCGTCGGGCTCGATGCCGGGGCCGCTGTCGCCGATCTGCAGGCAGGCGAGGCCGTCCTCGCCGCGTTGCAGGGCCACGTCGATGCGGCCGCCTGGCGGCGTGTATTTGACTGCGTTGTCGAGCAGATTGCCGACCATCGCGCGCAGCGCGTCGGCGTCGCCGACGACCGTAACAGGCTCGGCCTTCTCGAAACCGAGATCGATGTCGCGCCGCTCGGCAAGCGGCGCGTGAGCCGCGACGCATTCGGCGACGAGCGCGCGCAAATCGACGGCTGCCCGGACAGCGCCGTCGACGGGCTCCGCGCGCGCGAGCGCGAGCAACTGCTCGGCGAGGCGCGTGGCGCGCGTCACGCCGGCCTGCAAATCGACGAGCGCTTCGCGGCGCGAATCCGCGTCCTGCGCACGCGCGACGAGCTGCGACTGGATCTGCACGGCGGCAAGCGGCGTGCGCAGCTCGTGCGCGGCATCGGCAACGAAAGCGCGCTGCGTGTCGAGTGCCTCGGTGAGCCGCGCGAGCAGCCCGTTCAACGCACGCACGAGCGGCTGCACTTCGAGCGGCAAGCGCTTGTCGGGCAACGGATCGAGCGCCTGCGGACGGCGCGCCTCGAGCGCGCGCGTCACGCGCGCGAGCGGCGCGAGCCCGCGCCCGACGATGATCCAGACCGCGAGGCCGAGAAACGGCAACAGCACGATGAGCGGCCAGAGCGTGCGCCACGCGACGTCGGCCGCGAGCCGGTTGCGCACGGATAGCGGCTGCGCGAGCTGAACGACGTTGTCGCCGACGATCGCCCCATAGACGCGCCAGTCGCCGCGCTCGGTGCGCTCCGTCGAGAACCCGAGCTCCGCGCGTGGCGCGAGCGGAGCGCGCGGGTGCGAGTAATACATCAGCGCGCCGGTACGGCTCCAGATCTGGATGACGATGCCCTCGTCCGCATCGTTGTGCGCGCCGAGAATCTGCGTGAACGGCTCCGACGGCAGCGCGGCGGCGATCTCCTGAAGCTGATAGTCGAAGAGCTCGTTCGCCTCGGCGAGCGCCTGGCGATAGATGAGCCAGCCCGCGGCGCCGACGCCCGCCACGACGATCGCGACGAGCCAGAACAGCAGTTGATGGCGAATGGAACGCATAGGGATGGAAGCGGTCTCCCGGGGCCGCTCAGGCGTCCTTGGCGATCATGTAGCCGAGGCCGCGCACGTTGCGGATCAGATCGGCGCCGAGCTTCTTGCGCAGCGCGTGAATGTAGACTTCGACCGTGTTGCTGCCGATCTCTTCGCCCCAGCCGTACATCTTCTCTTCGAGCTGGCTCTTCGAGAGCACGGCGCCGGGACGCGCGAGCAACGCCTCGAGCAGCGCGAACTCGCGCGCCGAGAGCGCGACGGGCGCGCCATCGAGCGTGACCTGGTGCGCGGCCGGATCGAGCGTCAGCGCGCCATGGCGAATCACCGATTCGCTGCGTCCCGTATGCCTCCGGATCAGCGCCCGCATGCGCGCGCCGAGCTCGTCGAGATCGAACGGCTTGACGAGGTAATCGTCGGCACCGGCGTCGAGTCCTTTCACGCGATCGGCCACGGCGTCGCGCGCCGTCACGATGAGGACCGGCATCGAGAGGCCGCGCGCGCGCATCGCGCGCAGCACGTCGAGCCCATCTCGCTTGGGCAGGCCCAGGTCGAGCAGCACGAGATCGTAAGGCTCG
>JBCNPL010000095.1:0-7876 GCA_039593375.1 Paraburkholderia sp.
GAGCGCGCCGCTCAGCCACTGCGGGGTCGTGCCGTCGAGAAAATGCTTGAGCGAAGCCGCCATGTTGCCGAACCGCGTCGGGGAGCCGAGCGCGAGCCCCGCGCATTCCTCGAGATCGCGCAGCTCCGCATAAGGCGGACCGTCGGCGGGGATGTCCGGCTCAGTGGCTTCCGTGACGGGCGACACGCTCGGCACGGTCCGGATTCTCGACTGCATGCCGGGCACGCTGTCGATACCTTGCGCGATCGCAAGCGCCAACTCTCGGGTCGCGCCGTGACGGCTGTAATAGAGTACGAGAATATCGTTCATGAGCCTAACTTGTGAGCGGCCTATTATATGGGGCATAAGCCACGGGCGATGGCGCGCAAGGTGCGGCAAGGCAAGGCCTGATGCATCGAGCGGCCCCGGTCGCGTGGCCACCCGGCATTTCCATCCTGCGGAGAACTTCTTGCCCAAGCTGAGTTTCGATCTCGTTACGCTCAAACGCCTTGCGCATTTTGCCGCAAAGCGCAGCGGCGAAGACCGTATCGCCCAAGTGGCAGGCAGCCTGACGTTCACCACGATGCTGGCGATCGTCCCGCTCGCCACGGTCGCGTTTGCGCTGTTCACGGCGTTTCCGCTTTTCTCGACGTTCCAGGCGTCGCTGCAGACGTTTCTCGCTCAGCATCTGATGCCGGATCAGATCAACAACCAGATTTTCCGCTATTTGAATCAGTTTGCGTCGAAGGCGAAAGGGCTCACGACGGCGGGCATGATCGTGCTCTTCGTCACTTCCGTCATGACGATGATGACGGTCGAATCGGCGTTCAACCTGATCTGGCGTGTTCCCAAGCCGCGGCCGTTCGCGCAGCGCGTGCTCGTCTATTGGGCGATCATCACGCTCGGGCCGCTCCTCATCGGCGTGAGCCTTTCGATCACCTCGCATCTTTTCACACGCCCGACCGGGCTCGCGAGCGAGCTGTCGCCGCTCATCGAATGGGCGCTTTCCGGCGCGGCGCTGCCGTTCACCGCGTTTGTCTTCACGATGCTCTATGTCTATTTGCCGAACTGCTCGGTTCAGTGGCGCGACGCCCTGGTGGGCGGGCTCGCGGCTTCCGTGGCGTTCGAAATCGCCAAGCGCGGCTTCGGCTACTACGTGCGCCATATCCCGACCTATACGGCCGTCTATGGCGCATTCGCGACCGTGCCGATGTTCCTGCTCTGGGTCTACTTGAGCTGGTTCATCACGTTGGCTGGCGCAACGATCGTATCGGCACTGCCCGCGATCCGCGCCGGCGATTTTCACAGGCGCGCCTATCCGGGAGGCGATCTCCTCGACGCGCTCGAGCTGCTGGCGCGGCTAGACGACGCGCGAGAGGCGGGCCGGCCCGGATGCACGGTCGCAGAGCTCGCTCGCGCCGCGCGCTGCGATCTGGATACGACGACGAGACTCGTCGAAACGTTGAGTCGACGCGACTGGATCACGCGCCTGCAGGACGGCAGCGATGGCATACCGCGCTACGCTTTGCTCGGAAACCCGGCGCAGATCACCGTGTCACGGGTTTTCGACGTATTCGTCATCGACCGTACCGAACTCGAATATCAGCTCAAGCTCACTTCGACACGCGTGGACGCCGACGCTTTGCTCAGCGCGCTCAACAACGACAAGCTCGACATTTCGCTCGCCACGCTGCTCGCTGTTCGGGACGCCCGCGCCGCGCACTCCGGCGACGCCACGTCGAGGGCACCGGCCGCGAGGCCCCGTCACGCGGTCTGATTCCGGCACGCCCGTCGACAGTCCCTGGCCGCGTTGCGCTGCCCGCGCTACAGCGAGATCTTTCCGGCGCAGATGTCCTTGAACATCACCCAATCGCCCATCAGGCTGTAGATCGGGTGACGGAAGGTGGCGGGCCGGTTCTTTTCGAAGAAGAAATGGCCGGTCCAGGCGAACCCGTATCCGCAGACGATCGCGGCCGGCAGCCAGAGCCAGTGTCCGGTCGCGACGGCCATCGCGATGCAACCGATCACGCCGAGTGAGCCAATGAAATGGAGCCGCCGGCAGGCCGCGTTGCGGTGTTCGCTCAGATAGAACGGATAGAACTCGGCAAAGCTTCCGAACTGAGCTGGATGAGCGCCGTGATCCATGACAACCTCCGTTTGCTCCGAACTCCGCCGGTTGGTCTCGCAACGGGCGATAAAAGCCCATGGCAGCGGTCCGTTGATCGGTTCATTGTGCGGCGAAAACCGGGATTGCCGCAACTCGGCCTTGCGCGCAGGTGGTCACGATCACGGCGCTTCGGCGAGCAGCGGGCGGGCAAATTCGACAAGTGCATCGAGCGTGCCGTCGGGTTGCTCGGTCATCAAGGCGTGCCCGGAGTCGAGCACGACTGTATCGACTTCGACGCCGGCCGCCGCCAGCGCGTCAGCCAAGGCGCGCGTTGCACGAGGCGGCGTCATCACGTCCTTGGCGCCGACGACGAGGCGAACCGGGCACCGTATCCGCGCGGCGCGCTCGAGGCCCTCCGAATAGGCGTGGCAGGCCGCGAAATCGGTGTGGAACAGATGCGCTTCTCCTCGCGCGGCCACATGCTCCATCAAACGCTGGTTCATGCCGTGCAGCCAGAAGCCAGGGCCGGGACAGGAAGGCTTCGCGGCGATCGTCGAGTGCGACCAGCGGTTGACGAGGTCGATCGCTTCGGCTTCGCGGTTGAGCGCGGCGTCGAGAAGCGCATCCGAAACTGTCATCGGCACAGCCGTGGCGAGCAGCGCGAGCCGCGCGGCCCGCCCTGGGTAGCGTCCGGCAAAATCGAGGGCGACGAGCGAGCCCATGCTGTGGCCGGCGACGAAGACGGAGGCGGCGCCGACGGCGTCGCAAAACGCGGCGAGCCAGTCGGCGAGCGCGCCCACGCTCGTCATGGCGGGGCCCGCGCTACGGCCGTGACCGGGCAGGTCGAGAGCGAACAGATTGAATCCGTGGTGGGCAAAATAGCGGCTCTGCAGCGCCCAGACGCTATGGTCGTGCTCGGCGCCGTGCAGAAAAATCGCCGTCGGACGCGCGGGGTCGAAGTTCTTGCCCGCCGTGTAGGCGTAGGCGGCTTTGCCGTTGACGTCGACGATCATGGCTGCTGCTCCTTTTTGGCCGCGGCTTTCGCCGCCGCCTTCAGCGCGCGTTTGAGGTCGTCGATGAGGTCGTCGGGGTCTTCGAGTCCGATCGAAAGACGTATCGTCCCCTCGGTGATCCCCGCCGCACCCAGCGCCGCGGCATCCATGCGGAAGTGCGTCGTTGAGGCGGGATGGATGACGAGAGAGCGCACGTCGCCGACGTTCGCGAGATGCGAGAACAGCGTCAGCGACTCGATGAAGCGCCGCCCCGCCGCGCGATCGCCGCGCAGATCGAAACTGACGACGGCGCCGGCGCCGCGCGGCAGCAACGTCCGCGCGAGGGCGTGATCGGGGTGCGACTCGAGCTCCGGATACGCGACGGATTCGACGGCCGGGTGCGCGGCGAGGAATTCCACGATCCTGCGGGTATTGGCGACATGCCTTTCCATCCGCAGCGGCAGCGTCTCGATACCTTGCAGCAATTGCCACGCGGCCTGCGGATGAAGGCACGCGCCGAAATCGCGCAATCCTTCGCGCCGGGCGCGCAGCAGGAACGGTGCGACGGTGCTCTCCTCGGCAAAGACCATGCCGTGAAACCCGTCGTAGGGCTCGGTGAGCTCCGGGAAGCGGCCGGAGCCCGCGAAATCGAAGGTGCCGCCGTCGACAAGCACGCCGCCGATCGTGGTCCCGTGGCCGCCGAGGAATTTCGTCGCCGAGTGATAGACGAAGTCCGCGCCATGTTCGAACGGCTTCAAAAGATACGGCGTCGTGAACGTGGAGTCGACGAGAAGCGGCACGCGGTGCTCGTGAGCGATCTGCGCGACGGCCGCGATGTCGAGCACGTCGAGTCCCGGGTTGCCGAGCGTCTCGCCGAACAACAGCCGCGTGTTCGGCCGCACGGCGGCGCGCCATGCGTCGGCGTCGCGCGGCTTGACGAACGTCGTCTCGACGCCGAAGCGGCGCAGCGTGTAGTGCAGCAGGTTGTGCGAGCCGCCGTAGAGCGCGCTCGAGGCGACGATATGCGAGCCGGCGCCCATCAGCGTCGCGATCGCGAGGTGCAGGGCGGCCTGTCCGCTCGCCGTGCCGATCGCGCCGGCGCCGTTTTCGAGCGCGGCGACGCGTTCCTCGAACACGGCGACGGTGGGGTTGGAGATCCGCGAGTAGACGTGTCCCGCGCGCTCCATGTTGAAGAGCGCCGCGGCATGATCGCTGTCGCGGAAGACGAACGCTGTGCTCTGATGGATCGGCGTGGCGCGCGCGCCTGTCGCGGGGTCGGGCGCCGCGCCGGCGTGCACGGCGAGCGTGTCGAAGCGGTTGGCTGACATCGGATGGCGGCCGGAGGCGTCCGGCGTGGGTTGGGGTGTCGGCCATCGTATCATCGCGCGGCGCCGGTTCAAGCCCGTTGACTCCTTGTCGGCCCAAGGGTCGGAATTGTCTGAAAAACGGCGCTCGGCTTTCTTTTTAGGGGCCTTTCCGATAGGATCGGTTGATCGAGTGAGGTTATAGAAGGAGGGGGAGGCACAATGAAAGTCAGCGATATTCTCAAGGTGAAGGGCAACACGCTCTTTACCGTCACACCGGATACGCCACTGAGTGCCGCGGTCGTGACAATGGCCGAGCACGATATCGGCTCGCTCGTCGTGATGGAGCTGGGCGATCTCGTGGGCATGCTCACGTTTCGCGAGATCATTGTGACGCTGCGAGAAAACAATGGATCGGTCGGCGAGCGGATCATCCGCAACGTCATGGACGATCATCCGCTCACCTGCACGCCCGAGACCGACGTGAACGAAGTTCGCCGCATGATGCTCGAGCACCATGTCCGGTACCTGCCCGTCCTCGACAGCAAGACGCTGATGGGCGTCATTTCGTTCTACGACGTGGCGAAGGCCGTCGTCGAAGAGCAGAGCTTCGAGAACCGGATGCTGAAGGCATACATTCGCGATTGGCCCGAAGAGGGCGAGCCGCAGCAGTTGAGCTGAGCCTACGATTCTTCGGGTATTGCCGCCCCTTCCGGGCACCTCCTCGGACCTTCGGGGCGCGCGGATGCCGCGCCCTGCGCTGACCGCCGCCTGGTGCGGCGGTTGTCGACCCACCGGGGCATCGGCCGTTCGGCGGTCATCGCCTCGATTTGACGCCTTCCTGACCCATGAGTGACCGCCCGTTGTCGATTTCGCCGCAGGCCCGGCGCGCCCAGCGCGAACCTCATTCGCAATACGCTCTCCTCAAAACGCGCCGGTTCGCTCCGTTTTTCTGGACGCAATTCCTCGGTGCGCTGAACGACAACGTTTTCAAGGTGGGATTTACTTCGCTCGTCACCTATGAAACCGCGCGTTTTTCTGGCGTCGACGCGAAAACGGCGGCATTCCTCATTTCGGCGATTTTCATCGCGCCGTTCGTCCTCTTTTCGGCAACGTCCGGTCAGATCGCCGATAAATACGATAAAGCGACGCTGACGCGGCTCGTGAAAACGTTCGAGATCGGCATCATGCTGATCGGCGCCGCGGGCTTTCTCTCTCACCACGCATTGCTGCTCTATCTTTGCACGTTCCTGATGGGCGTTCACTCGACTGTATTCGGCCCGGTCAAGTATGCCTACCTCCCGCAGCATCTCGGCGAGGAGGAACTCGTCGGCGGCAACGGGCTCGTCGAGATGGGCACGTTCGTGGCGATTCTGATCGGCACGATCATCGGCGGAGCGGCCGCTGCTTTCCCGGGGGCGGGGGCGGTGATTCTCGCATGCACATGCGTGACGGTCGCGCTCTGCGGACGTGCCGTGTCAGGCTTCGTTCCCGTTTCGCCTGCATCGCAACCCGAATTGCGGATCAACTGGAATCCGTTCAGCGAAACCTGGCGCAACCTTGCGCTCGCGCGCGGGAACCGCACCGTATTCCTGAGCCTGCTCGGCATTTCCTGGCTCTGGTTCGTCGGCGCAACGTTTCTCACCTCGTTTTTCAGCTTCGCAAAGGATGTCCTTTCGGCCAACCCCGATGTCGTCACCGTCCTGCTGGCGACGTTTTCGATCGGCATCGGCTCGGGCTCGCTTCTGTGCGAACGGCTTTCGAAGCGGCGCGTGGAAGTCGGGCTCGTGCCGCTCGGCTCCATTGGAATGAGCGTCTTCGCGATCGATCTCTATTTTGCGAGCCACGCGCTGCCCCCGGCCACGCATCTGCTCGGCGTTGGCGCGTTTCTCGGCGAGCTGGCGCATTGGCGCATTCTCCTGGATCTGTTCCTGCTCGCGATGTTCGGCGGTTTCTACAGCGTCCCGCTCTATGCGCTGATTCAAAGCCGAAGTCAGCCCACGCATCGCGCACGGATCATCGCGGCGAACAACATTCTCAATGCGTTCTTCATGATCGTCTCGTCGCTGATGGCGATCGCGCTCACGTCGGCAGGCGTCAGCATTCCCGGGGTTTTCCTGACGACCGCGCTTCTCAATGTCGTGGTCGCGGCCTATATCTATTCGCTCGTGCCGGAGTTTCTGCTCCGTTTCGTGGCATGGATTCTCGTCCATACGTTCTACCGGATCCGGCTAGTGCATGCGGAGCGCATACCCGAGCACGGTGCCGCCGTGCTCGTCTCCAACCATGTGAGTTATGTCGATGCGCTCGTCATCATGGCCGAGAGCCCGCGTCCGATACGCTTCGTGATGGATTACCGCATCTTCCGGACGCCGTTCGCCGGCTGGCTTTTCCGGCATGCCAAAGCGATTCCGATTGCGCCCGCGCACGAAGATCCGGCGCTGCTCGAGCGCGCTTATGAAGCCTGTGCGGCGGCGCTCGAGGAGGGCGAGCTCGTCTGCATTTTCCCGGAGGGCAAGCTGACGAAGGATGGCGAGATCAACACGTTTCGCCACGGGGTGACGCGGATCGTCGAACGCACGCCGGTCCCCGTCGTGCCGATGGCACTGCGCGGGCTCTGGGGCAGCGTCTTTTCCCGCGCGACTGAAGCGCAATGGCCGCGGCCAGTGAAAAAGGGCGTTATGAGCCGGCTCACGCTCGCCGTGGCCGAGCCGCTCGAGCCGGATGCGGCTACGCCGGAGACGTTGCAGCGCATCGTCACCGAGCTGCGCGGGCCGCGCAAATAGGACCCGGCTCAGCCTGGCAGCCCGCGGTGCTGCATAATATCGATCTTTCAGCATCGATTTCGTAGGGCCACGTCCATGTCCGGCAACACTCTCGGCAAGCTCTTTACCGTCACGACGTTTGGCGAATCGCACGGGCCGGCTATCGGCTGCGTCATCGACGGCTGTCCGCCCGGCATGGCGCTGGCCGAAGCCGACGTGCAGATCGAACTCGATCGCCGCAAGCCCGGCACGTCGCGCCACGTCACGCAGCGTCGCGAGGAGGATAAGGTCGAGATCCTCTCCGGTGTTTTCGAAGGCGTGACGACGGGTACGCCGATCGCACTCCTGATTCGCAATACCGACCAGCGCAGCAAGGACTACGGCAACATCGCCGAGACGTTTCGCCCCGGGCATGCCGATTACACCTATTGGCAGAAGTACGGCGTGCGGGATTACCGCGGCGGGGGGCGTTCGTCGGCGCGCTTGACGGCCGCGACCGTGGCGGCGGGCGCCGTGGCGAAGAAGTGGTTGCGAGAACGATTCGGCATGGAAGTGCGCGGGTATATGAGCGCGCTAGGTACGATCGATGTGCCTTTCGTCGATTGGTCGCACGTGAGCGAGAACCCGTTTTTCGTACCCAACGCCGAGATCGTGCCCCAGCTCGAAGCCTATATGGACGAATTGCGCAAGGAAGGGGATTCGATCGGCGCTCAGATCAACGTCGTGGCG
>JBCNPL010000096.1:0-7874 GCA_039593375.1 Paraburkholderia sp.
GTAGGCGCGACGAGCCGGCTCGCTATTGCGCGGCAGTTCGCCGAGCTGCGCGAGCATCGAAAGGCAGCGACCGGAGACGTCCGCCGTCGGCGGATCGAGCAAGGCGCCGTGATCGGAAAACGGAATATTGTTGAGGTGGAAGTGCGTGTTTTCAGGCTCGAATGCGCCCCATCCGCCATCGCTGCTCTGCATGCCGACGATCCATTCGCGCGCGCGCGCGATCGCTTCGCGGTCGACGTTCGAGCGCGTCACCTGCGCCGCGCGGTCCATCGCCATCGCAACGACGGCCGTATCGTCGACGTCCGGATAATGAGGGTTTGCATACTGAAACGCCCACCCGCCGGGACGTACGTCGGGACGTCGGGAAATCCAGTCGCCGCGGACGTCGAGGATTTGCAGCGGGCGCAGCCATTGAAGCCCCCTTTCCGCCGCTTGCTCAGCGCGCGGCAAGCGCGTCTCGAGCAGCGCGTGCGCTGCCAACGACGTATCCCATACGGGCGAGAGGCAAGGCTGGCAATAGGCTTCGTCGTCGCCCACCACGAGCAGCTTTTCGATCGAAGCGCGCGCGATGGCCCGGTTCGGATGATCGGGCGCGTAGCCGAGCGTCTCGTACATCATCACGGAATTCGCCATCGCCGGGAAGATCGCGCCGAGTCCGTCTTCTCCGTTCAGCCGCTCGTCGACAAAGGCAACGGCGGCATCGATCGCGCGCTCGCGCGTCGCTTTCGGAAAGAGGCCGTCCACTGCGCGCAGCACAGTATCGACGAGGCGAAACGCCGAGAACCATCCGCGGCTTTGATGCGGCGCCCGCGGCAGCATCCTGGAGTCGGAGGGATTTCCGCGGAAGAGCTCGTCGATGCGCACGCCGAGCGGATTCTTCGCGACGGGACGCCGCGCGTTCAGCACCAAGAGCGGCACGATGACCGTGCGCGCCCAATAGGACACCTTCGAGAGATGGAACGGAAACCATGCGGGTAACAGCATGATTTCGACCGGCATCATCGGCACCGCGCGCCAGGGCATCACGCCGTACAGCGCCAGCAGAATCCGCGTGAAGACGTTGACCGCCTCGGCGCCGCCAGCCTCGAGAATCGCGCGGCGCGCGCGCAGCATGTGCTCGGCGTCCTCGGAATCGCCGATCATCTTCAGCGCAAAGTACGCTTTGACGCTGGCGCTCACGTCGAGCGCTCCTTCGGCGAAAAGCGGCCAGCCGCCGTCAGGCAGTTGGATGCGGCGCAAGTAGCGGCCGATTTTTTGCTCGAGTTCCGGGTTCGGCGACTCGCCGAGATAGTGGACGAGCAGCACGTATTCGGCCGGAATCGTCGAATCGGCCTCGAGCTCGTACACCCAGTGCCCATCGGGACGTTGCGCCGCGAGGATGGCGTCCGTCGCGCGCGCAATCGACGCGTCGAGCGCGGCGCCCGCCGGATCGAATTCGTTCGTGTCGGAAGCCGCCGCGAGAGCGGCGGACGGTGCGGAGAAATCGTTCATTGTTTTGACAGGCTCAGAAGAGCGCATAGCGCGCGACGATCCATAAGAGTCGCGCGCGCGGCTTGGGCGTCGGTGTGCGTGGCAGATCGAAACCGCGTTCGAGCGTGCGCTCGAGCAGACACCGATAAACGCCCGACATGATACGTGGAGCGCGCACGGCCTTTTTCGGCGCGGCGTCCATGATTGCGTCAGCTTCGCGGAAATGCTTGATCGCCCGCTCGGCAAGCGTCGCGCAAACGCGCGGCAACGATGGATCGTCGGCGATCGCCGCCGGGTTCGTCGCGGCAATCCCCTCGCGGGCAAGCAATTCGCGCGGCAAATAGGAACGGTTGATCGCCGCGTCTTCGTCGATATCGCGCAGGATGTTCGTCAACTGCAATGCACGACCGAGGTGATGCGCGAGCCGTCGGCCCGGCTCCTCTTCCATCCCGAAGATTCTCACCGATAGCCGCCCCGCCGAACTCGCGACGCGATCGCAGTACAAATCGAGTGTCGCTTCGTCGGGCGCGCAAATATCCTCGGCCACGTCCATCGCCATGCCGTCGATCATGGCGTGAAAATCCTCGCGCTTCAGGCCGAACGTTCGAATATGGCCGGCAAGCGCCGCCAGCGTCGACCGTGGGGCGCCGGCATAGCATGCGTCGATATTCTCGCGCCAGCGATCGAGTGCCGCGCTGCGTTCGGCGCGCGGCGCATCGCTGTCCGCGATGTCGTCCACGGCGCGGCAAAACGCATAGATCTGAAACATCGCGTCGCGTTGGGCAGCCGGCAATATGCGCATTGCCAGATAGAACGAGCTGCCGGAAGTCATGGCTGCAGCGTCGATTTCTGGTTCGTCTGCGACGAGATTTGAAACGGACAAGGCGAACTCCGCTGTGGCGCCCGTAGCGGGCGAGTGAAAATCGATACTCTCCAGGCGGCGTGCCGCAAGTGCGCCGCATCGACGTGCCGCGCCCCGTTTTCTCGGCCGCGGTGCGCCGGCAGCCCGGAAACCGGCAAAAGTATAGCAATCTTTTAATCGGTGCCACAGCAAGGGGCACGCCAGCCGCCGCGCGCGTCAGGCCAACGGAAATGAAGTCCCGGGTGGAGCGCGAAAGCTTCCCGTCAGGTCAGGGCGACGCAGCGATTGCGTCCCTGGCGCTTCGCGCTGTAGAGCGCGGCGTCCGCCTCGTTGATCAGCACTTCGTAGGTCGGCAGGCCGATCCGCGCGGCGGCGCAGCCGACGCTTGCCGTTACGGGCACGCGCACGCCCTCTGCTTCGACTGGCGTATCGCCGATCGTCGTGCGGATCTTCTCGGCCACGACCATGGCATCGGCAAGCGGCGTACAAGGCAGAAGCAGCGCGAATTCCTCGCCGCCGAAGCGGCCGAAGATGTCCTGGACGCGCACGGCCTCGGCCACGCGCTGCGCCATGACGCGCAGCACAGTGTCGCCGACCGCGTGGCCGAAACGATCGTTGATGTTCTTGAAGTGATCGAGGTCGAAAAGAAGCACGGACAATTCGCCGCCGTACCGTTCCCAGCGCGAGAACTCGTCGCGCAGACGCGCTTCGAAATAGCGGCGGTTGGCGATACCCGTCAAGCCATCGCGGTTCGCGTATTCACGGAGCTTGACGACGGCTTCCTCGCGCTCGCGCTGCATGACGCTCACATGCGTCACATCGGAAATCGTCACGCACACGGCAATGACGTCGCGTCCGCGCGTGAGCGGCATGAAGGTACAGTCCTGCTGCATGAAGTCGACGCCGCCCGTGATCGGCCGGTCGTGATCGAACTTGAACAGATAGGGCCGTTGCTCCCATGAGCTGAAGGCGAAGCTGCCGAGCTGGAACACGCTCTCGACCTTGCGCGTGAGCCAGACGCGCGGCAACTCGGGAAAGTTTTCGAAGATCGACTTGCCGACGACCTGCTCCGCCGATAGACCGCTGTGGTCCTGCATGAAGCGATTCCACATCAGCACCTTCATCGAGCGATCGAGGACGAAAATGCCGAAGCCGACGCGTTCGAGCACCAAATCGCTGAGAGACTGCTCCATCGATTGATTCATAGGCTCGACAATAGCGCATTGAGCGCCTCGTGCACCCGTCGGATCGAGTCCTCTGCCATCAGCATCACCAGATGCGCCCGGAAAGTCTGGTCCTCCAGCGCAAAGTTGACTTCGAGCAAAAGCGCCATTTTCCAGGCCAGGACGTCCGCCTGGAAAACGTCCTCGAGCGCGATTTTTTCGCCGAGCAGACCCGGCGCCGAAAAGATCGGCGTGCGATCGAGCTGGTTCATGATGGACGATACGCACGCGCCCGTCAGGACGTTCGCGACGTCGAACATCAGCTCGGTCTGGCTTACGGATTCATAAGCCGAATGGATGTAGGGATCGTTGACGAGAGAGCACAGATTGCCCACTCCGCTGCTGCGGCAGATGACGAGCGACTCGCCCTTGATATCCGAGCGAAAGCCCTGCCGCACGGCCGTGACGCTTTCGTCGATGCCTGTCATTTCGCGCAGTGTCTGCGCCGCCTCTTCGACCCGGACAACGCGCACGCGCGGCACGGACAGCTCGATGAATGTATCGAGCAAACGGGCGAGCCGTGTCGCGGCCTGCCCCATCGCCAGATTGGCGACTTCCTGCAGCGCATCGCGTTGCTCTTCGGTCAGGACGTGATCACGCATACAACCCGTACTCCTTGAGGATGGGCAGCAATGCCTCGGTAGTCACGGGCTTGGGAACGAAGGCGGCCGCGCCGAGCGCGCGCACACGCTCTTGCGCGAGAGGTTGGATGTCGGCCGATACGACGATGACGAAGGTATTGAGGTCCTCGTGTTGCAGCGCCTCGAGAACCTGATAACCGTTCATGTCGGGCATCGTCAAATCGAGGAACATCACCGAAGCCTTGCCGGCGCGATAAAGCGCAAGCGCCTCTCGTCCATTCGATGCATAGGCGACGTCGACGTCCCAATCCTGCGGCAAGGCTTTCGTCAGAACCTTGCGGGCAAGCAGAGAATCATCGGCGATCACTATCGGCAAAGGCATGGCAAGCGTGACGAAAAAACGAAACAATCTATGCCGAGTTAACGGCGGCTCGAAACCCTTTCTTTAGCGAGAAGCGGGCCTATGTCGACAGACTGCGACCGCTTCGGAGGCAGTCGCCCTCGACAAGCATCAGGGGACGGACGCAAGGCGCCGCGCGGGCATCGTCTCTCGTGAAGTCTGCGCTTCACGGTGCGCCCGGGACTCGTGGGACGCATCTTTCGCGTAGAAGTGAAGCAAAATTCTGTTGGCAAACAGGCGAAAAATCAACTCCTCAATTTTCCGTCGGAGGATAGGATGTCATTCCATCCAAGGGTATGAGGAAATAAAATAAGTTTCCTCAGCAGAAAAGAAGGAAAGTATTCTTTTGTGTACGTTTGCGCTTCCGATTTCGTCGCTGTTTTGTGCAGACATATGAACTGAGCGAGAGCCGCGGACCCTTGGCCCCGCGTGCTCTAGGTAGAACCTCGCGTCAAGCGGACCGGCAAGTCGCTTATGATGGTGCCTGCGACCGTACCCTCATTGGACCAGGATTGACATGACGCGCCACCGGGTGCAAACGCCCGCAGAACACGACGCTCCCGTGAGCTGGCATGAAGACGCGTCGTACCCGGCCGTGCCCGAACCGGACTTCGCCGTGCGTCGCGCGACATTGATCGCACTCTTGATCGCGGCGATCGTACTGCCTTTCGTCTATGCGGCGACGATGGCGTACTCGGATTTTCGGGCACGTGTCGCCGCCGCGTCCGACGTGACCGTGCGCACCGTGCGCATTGCCGACGAGCATGCGCTGAAGGTCTTCGATCTGAACGAGACGCTGAACGCACGCGTCGACGACCTCGTGCGCGGCCTCGACGACAACCGGATCCGCGCCCACGAAGCCGACATTCACGACAAGCTGCAGGAAATCGGCGGCGGCTATCCGCAGGTCGCGTCGATATCGATTTTCGGCCCCGGCGGCATGCTCCTCGCGAACAGCCGCTACTTTCCCGCCCCGCACGCCTCGATCGCCGACCGCGAAGATTTCATCGGCATTCGCGGCGGCCGCATTCTCGAGCACGTGTCGAGAACGATGACGTGGCACGCCGGAGCCGGCGAGGCTATCTTCAACACCGGGTCCGCGCGACGCAAGGAGGACGGCTCGTTCGCCGGCCTCGTTTCGGTTGCCCTGCGACGCTCGTACTTCGAGTCGTTCTACCGCGAGCTGCTCGGCAAGGAAAGCCGCGCGATGACGATCTCGCTGATGCGCGCGGACGGTGCCGTGCTCGCGTCGTATCCGCCGCAGCCCGGAGGAACGCAGGCGTTGCCGCCCGGATTGGCGTCGGCGCTCGCGGCCAATGCGAACGCAGGGGTGCTGCGCATCGGCTCGTCGCCCGAGACCGGGCACGGCGAAATCCTGGCCTACCGACGCGTCGGCTCCTATCCGGTATTTGTCTCGTGCGCGTACAGCGGGAGCGTCATCTGGGGAGATTGGTACCGCCGGGCAACGGTGCTCGTGGTCTCGATGTTCGCGCCGTCGATCATGCTCTGGATCGTGCTCGTGCTGTCGCTGCGGCGCCTCGCCGCCGAGCAGCAGGCCTGGTCGCGTTGGCAGGTGGAGGCATCGATGCGCCGCTCGATCGAAACGGCGTACCGGCAGTCGCGCAAGATGGAGGCGCTCGGCAACCTCGTCGGCAGTGTTGCCCACGACTTCAACAATCTCCTGATGATCATCGCGACGAACACACAGATCGCGCGCCGCCGAGGCGCGGCGAAGTTCGATCGAGAGCTCGCCGCGATCGATCGCGCCGTGAAAAGCGGACAGTCGCTGACGCGCCAGTTGCTCGGCGTTGCGCGCAAGCAGCCGCTGCGCAACGAGACGATCGACCTCGCCCGCTGGGTGGCGGCAAGCAGGGAGCTCATCAATGCGTCGCTCGGCGCGAAAGTCAGTCTCGTCGTCGACGTCGGGCAGGACGTGTGGCCGATCGAAGTCGACATCGCCGAGCTCGAGCTGGCGCTCATCAACATCTCGGTGAACGCGCGCGACGCCATGCCCAATGGCGGGCGGTTCACGCTTCGCGCGAGCAATGTGCGGTTGGAGCGCGAGAGCGGCTTCGCGCTGACCGGCGAGTTCGTTCAGATTTCGCTCGAAGATACCGGTGCCGGCATGGCGCCCGACGTGCTCGCCCATGCGTTCGAGCCGCTTTATACGACGAAGCCCAAAGGCATGGGCACGGGACTCGGCCTGCCGCAGGTCTACGCGTTCTGCGAGCGCTCGGGCGGCCTGGCCACGATCGAAAGCAAGCTCGGCGAGGGAACGGCGGTGCGCCTCTACCTGCCGCGCGCGAGCGCCGCGCCGTCCGCGGCGCCGACGATCGAGCACAAGCCTGAGGCGACGGCAACGGCGGCTGGTCTGCATGTATTGCTCGTCGAGGATAACGACGAAGTCGCCGCCGGCACCGAAGCGCTGCTGCGGATGATGGGCCACGAAGTGACCTGCGCGCACAACGCCGATGCGGCGCTGCCGCTGATCTCGGACCCGGCGTCGAACCCGTTCGACGTCGTCATCTCGGACATCCATATGCCGGGCACCAAAAACGGCATCGATTTGGCCGAGGTTTCGCAGACGCTCGGCACGCCGCTGCCCGTCATCCTGATTACGGGTTATGCCCAAGAGCTCGAACGAGCGCGGAATGTGAAGGTCCGCGTGCTGTCAAAACCTTTTGATATCGAATTGCTGGAGACAATGCTTCAGGGGATTCAGCGGGAACGCGAGCAACGCGCACCGGCCGCGGGCAGACCGCACTGACTCGAGCCGGCGCGCGGCTTGCGGCATAGACGAACGAGGCAAAACGAACTCAGGGGGAGCGCATCATGCAGCACACCGTTATCGCGTTTTTCGATACCTACGATGCGGCCGAGCGGGCACGCGATATGCTAGTCGCAGCCGGTCTGACGAGCGAATCCATTTCGCTGCAGGCCCGTTGCGAGCCGACGTATGCCACCGACGCCACAACGGTCGCCGGGTCCGCAGCGGAAGACGAAGGGTTGCTCGCATGCATCGAGCGATTCTTCGAATCGCTGTTTGCGACGCAGCCGCCGCGGCACGAAACGGCACAGTATGCCGAAGCCATGCGGCGTGGCGCCGTCATGCTGAGCGTCGACGCCGCGACCGATGCCCAATGCGTGCTCGCGAAGGCAACACTCAATCAAACGAGTCCCATCGACATCGAGGAACGGGCCTCGACCTGGTCCGCGCCCACCGAGCAGGCACTGCGCGAGCGCTCACCACTCGAAGAGCTCGGGCTTAGCCGTGGCGGCCCGGGGGGCCGTCGGGGCGGATCGGTCCGCAGCTTTGCCCATGGGAGCCCCGAACCGGT
>JBCNPL010000097.1:0-7871 GCA_039593375.1 Paraburkholderia sp.
GCGTGCCTACCGGCTTCGCAACGACGGCACTCGCCTTTCGCGATTTCCTGGAGCACAACCAACTGACCGAGCGGATCGCCGCGCGGCTCGAATCGCTCGACGTCGACGACGTGAAGGCGCTCGCGGCCGCGGGAAAGGAAATCCGGCAATGGATCGTGGACGCGCCGCTGCAGCCGCGCCTCGAATCCGAGATTCGCGCTCATTTCGAGACGTTGCAGAAGAGCTCGCCCGAAGAACTCTCGTTCGCCGTGCGCTCGTCGGCCACGGCCGAGGACTTGCCGGATGCCTCTTTCGCGGGGCAGCAGGAAAGCTACCTGAACGTGGTCGGCATCGACGATGTGCTCGACCGCATGAAGCACGTGTTCGCGTCGCTCTATAACGACCGCGCGATTTCGTACCGCGTCCACAAGGGCTTCACGCACGCGGAAGTGGCGCTCTCGGCCGGCGTGCAGCGCATGGTGCGCTCCGATGTCGGCGCGGCGGGCGTGATGTTTACGCTCGATACCGAGTCGGGCTTCAAGGACGCCGTCTTCATCACGTCGAGCTACGGTCTGGGCGAGACGGTGGTGCAAGGCGCGGTAAACCCCGACGAGTTCTACGTCTTCAAGACGACGCTCGCGCAGGGCAAGTACCCGATCATCCGCCGCTCGATCGGCTCGAAGCTGATCAAGATGGAATTCACGAACCCGGGCGAGCCGGGCCGCGTGAAGACCGTCGACGTGGCGCACGAGCAGCGCAACCGCTTCTCGATCACCGACGACGACGTGATCGAGCTGGCCAAGTACGCGGTCATCATCGAGCAGCACTACAAGCGTCCGATGGACATCGAGTGGGGCAAGGACGGTCGCGACGGCAAGATCTTCATTCTGCAGGCGCGCCCCGAGACCGTGAAAAGCCAGAACGCGGGCAAGGTCGAGCAGCGCTTCAAGCTGAAAGGGCAGTCGCAGGTGCTGGCAACGGGCCGCGCGATCGGCCAGAAGATCGGCGCGGGGCGTGTTTGCGTCATTCGCGATCCGTCCGAAATGGATCGTGTCCAACCGGGCGACGTGCTCGTCGCCGACATGACGGACCCGAACTGGGAGCCCGTCATGAAGCGGGCTTCGGCGATCGTGACGAATCGCGGCGGGCGCACTTGCCATGCGGCGATCATCGCGCGCGAGCTCGGCGTGCCGGCCGTGGTCGGCTGCGGCGATGCGACCGACGTGTTGAAGGACGGCACGCTCGTCACCGTTTCGTGCGCCGAGGGCGACGAGGGCAAGATTTACGACGGGCTGCTCGAAACGGAAGTGACCGAGATCGATCGCGGCGACTTGCCGCCGATTCCGGTCAAGATCGCGATGAATGTCGGCAATCCGCAGCTCGCGTTCGATTTCGCGCAGCTGCCGAGCGCGGGCGTCGGCCTCGCGCGGCTCGAGTTCATCATCAACAACAACATCGGCGTTCACCCGAAGGCGATCCTCGAGTATCCGAACGTCGATCCGGACTTGAAGAAGGCCGTCGAAAGCGTGGCGCGCGGCCATGCGTCGCCGCGCGCGTTCTACGTCGACAAGCTTGCCGAGGGCGTCGCCACGATCGCGGCCGCGTTCTACCCGCGCCCGGTCATCGTGCGCCTCTCGGACTTCAAGTCGAACGAGTACAAGAAGCTGATCGGCGGTTCGCGCTACGAGCCGGACGAGGAAAATCCGATGCTCGGCTTCCGCGGCGCTTCGCGCTACGTGGCGCAGGAGTTCGCCCAGGCGTTCGAGATGGAATGTATTGCGCTGAAGCGCGTGCGCGAGGACATGGGGCTCACGAACGTCGAGATCATGGTGCCGTTCGTGCGGACGCTGAAACAGGCGGAGCGCGTGATCGGCCTGCTCGCGAAGTTTGGCTTGAAGCGCGGCGTGAACGACCTGCGCCTCATCATGATGTGCGAGATCCCGTCGAACGCGATTCTGGCCGAGCGTTTCCTCGAGCACTTCGACGGCTTCTCGATCGGCTCCAACGATCTGACGCAGCTGACGCTCGGGCTCGATCGCGACTCCGGCATGGAGTTGCTTGCCGCGGATTTCGATGAGCGTGACGATGCCGTGAAATTCCTGTTGAAGCGTGCAATCGAAGCGTGCCGGAGCCAGAACAAGTACGTCGGCATCTGCGGTCAAGGCCCGTCCGATCACCCGGATTTCGCGCAGTGGCTGACGGACGAGGGCATTTCGTCGATCTCGCTGAACCCGGATACGGTCATCGAGACCTGGCAGGCGCTCGCGAAGGCTGCGGCGACGAACTGACCGTCCGCGAAGAATCGTCCGCAAGAATCGTCCGATAAGCCGGCTGCGCCGCCAACGGTGCAACGGCTTCGTGCTATAAACGCCTCGGTAGTAGGACCGGGGCGTTTTTTATGGTGTGGCCGGCATCGACTTGCCCGCGGGGTGCATCTCCCGCTGCGACGAGCCGCATCGGAAAGGGGGACCATCATGTCGCCGAGCGACTTCTTCTGGTGGGTCGGTGCGGGGGCGCTCGTCGTCGCCGAACTGATGACGGGGACGTTCTACCTGCTCATGATTGCGCTCGGGTTCGTTGCCGGCGCGATCTCCCACTGGGCCGGCGCGAGTCCGGCCGGACAGTACACGGTCGCCGCGCTCGTGGCGCTGGCGGCCGTGATCGCGCTGCGGCGCTCGCGCTTCGGCCGCCGCGCCGCGCGGCGCGACGCATCGGGGAATCCCGACGTCAATCCCGATATCGGCGCCACGCTCGAGGTTGAAGTCTGGCGCGACGGGCGCGCGCGCGTCCCATACCGCGGCGCCGAATGGGATGTCGAGCTCGCGCCCGGCGCCCATGCCGATGCGCGCATCTACGAGATCGTCGCCGTGCGGGCGAACCGCCTTATCGTCGTGGAGAAGAAGTCGACGCGATCCGATCATCCGATGTCAACAACGAAGGAGTAAAAACAATGGACATGACCATCGTGGGGGCTGTGTTGTTCGTGGTCGTGATCGTCGTCGCGGCGCGGACGATCAAGATCGTGCCGCAACAGCATGCGTGGGTCGTCGAGCGGTTCGGACGCTATCATGCGACGCTCGCACCGGGCTTGAATCTCGTCTTGCCGTTCGTGGACCGCGTGGCCTACAAGCACGTCCTGAAAGAGATCCCGCTCGACGTGCCGGCGCAGGTCTGCATCACGCGCGACAACACACAGCTGCAGGTGGACGGCGTGCTTTACTTCCAGGTCACGGACCCGATGAAGGCGTCGTATGGCTCGAGCAACTTCGTTCTCGCGATCACGCAGCTCGCGCAGACGACGCTGCGCTCGGTGATCGGCCGCCTCGAGCTCGACAAGACGTTCGAGGAGCGCGATCTCATCAATCGCAGCATCGTCGCGGCGCTCGACGAGGCTGCGGAGAGTTGGGGCGTGAAGGTCCTTCGCTACGAAATCAAGGACCTGACGCCGCCGAAGGAGATCCTTCATGCGATGCAGGCGCAGATCACGGCCGAGCGCGAAAAGCGGGCGCTGATCGCTGCGTCCGAAGGTCGCAAGCAGGAGCAGATCAATATTGCGTCGGGCGGCCGGGAGGCGGCCATTCAGCGCTCGGAGGGCGAGCGGCAGGCCGCGATCAACCAGGCGCAGGGCGAGGCCGCCGCGATTCTCGCCGTGGCGGAGGCCAACGCACAGGCAATCAGGAAGATCGCGGAAGCCATTCAGTCGACGGGCGGTATGGACGCCGTGAACCTGAAAGTGGCCGAGCAATATGTGAACGCGTTCGCGAATCTGGCCAAGGCAGGCAACACACTGATCGTTCCGGGCAATCTCTCGGACCTGAGCACGATGATCGCATCGGCGCTCACGATCGTAAGCCGCGGCAAGAACGCCCAGGCAGCCGAAATACGCTGACGCCGGCGAGGGGAGGCGAGGGCCGAGGGCCGCCCGGGCGAAGCTCGAGGCGTTGGCCGGGGCGCTTCCGTCGTCAGCCCGCCGTACGCATGAGCCGCGCCTTTTCTCGCTCCCAGTCGCGCTTCTTCTCGGTCTCGCGCTTGTCGTGCAGCTTCTTGCCCTTCGCGAGACCGATCTCGCATTTGACGCGGCCGCCCTTGTAATGGAAGTTGAGCGGCACGAGCGTGTATCCGCGCTGTTCGACCTTGCCGATGAGCTTCTTGATCTCGTCGGCATGCAAAAGCAGCTTGCGCGTGCGCACGGGATCGGGCGTGACGTGCGTGGACGCTTCGGGCAGCGGACTGATGTGCGCGCCGATCAGAAAGAGCTCGGCATCCTTCACCACCACGTAGCCCTCCTTGATCTGGGCGCGGCCGGCGCGCAGCGCCTTGACCTCCCATCCCTCGAGCACGAGCCCTGCCTCGTAGCGTTCTTCGATGAAGTAATCGAAGAAGGCTTTTCTGTTGTCGATGATGCTCATGAATGACCGGCGGCGAACTCGTTTAAAATCGCAATTTTAGCAAAGCGGTGCCCCCGAGAGGCCGTAGCACCGATTCACTTTCGCCTCGCGCGGTGCAATTTTATGGCAGATGTCCAGAAAACCGTACTGATCCGCCATTCGGCTGAGGAGATGTTCGATCTCGTCACGGACGTGGCCGACTACCCGAACTTCCTGCCGTGGTGCGGAGGCGTGCAGATCCGCCACCAGGACGAGCACAGCATGGAGGCGCGGATCGACATCAATTTCAAGGGCATCAAGCAGCACTTCGCCACGCACAACACCCAGCAGCGGCCGACTCGCATCGATATGGAGTTTACCGACGGCCCGTTTCGCAAGTTCACGGGCTACTGGCGCTTCACGCCGTTGCGCACCGATGCCTGCAAGATCGAATTCGCGCTCCACTACGAGTTCGCGAGCGTGATCCTCGAGAAGATCATCGGGCCCGTCTTCCATCACATCGCCAATACGTTCGTCGAATCGTTCGTGAAGCGCGCCAACCAGCGCTACGGAAAAACATGAGCAGCGAACTCAGGGTCGAGGTCTGTTATGCGCTCCCCGAGGCGCAAACGCTGATCGAAGTGCGCGTGCCGGCCGGTTCGACCGTGCGGGATGCGCTCACGGCGAGCGGCATCGCGGAGCGCCATCCCGAGATCGATCTCGCGAAGGCGAAAGTCGGGATCTACGGCAAGCTGAAGTCACTCGACACGCCGCTTGCCGATCACGACCGCGTCGAGATTTATCGCGCGCTCATTGTCGATCCGAAGGTCTCGCGGCAGCGGCGCGTCGAGAAGACACGCCGCGAGGGGTCGATCGAAGGGCGCAAATGGCTGCCCAAGGACTCCCGTTAAGGACTGCGGACCTCCTCCGGAGGAGGAGCTGACGCTTCGTGCGCTTGGTGCGCATCGATCGCCGTAACGTCCTCGGGCCGCTTCCGCGCACCCGCATCGCCGTGCCGCCGCACGGACCAGACAACGCCTGCGAGCAGCAGCACGATCGCGGCGGCTTCGAGCGGTCGCGGCGGGCGGCCGTCGTAGACGAAGCCATAGAGCAGCGCGAACAGCGTCTCGAAGACGATCATCTGACCCGATAGCGTCAGCGGCAGCCGTGTCGCGGCGGCGTTCCAGAGGCCGTTGCCGAGCCACGAGGCGCCGACGGCAAGGCCCAGATTCAGTAGCCAGAAGACATGCCAGCGTGCGTCGACGGCGCCGGCCGCCGCTACGTCGCCGGCCTTCGCGATCCCGCCGGGCCCGTCGCTTAGCGCCAAAGCGGGCAACCAGAGCATCGCGCCGAAGAGGCCCGTCAGGATGCCGAGCAGGACCGACCATTCGTTGCTGTCGAACCTTGTCTTGTGCGCATTTCGACGCCGCAGCGTGCGGGCGTTTTCGACGGCGAACCAAGTCCAGCTCGCGAGCGCGCCGAGCGCGCAGGCAAGGCCGAGCAGCTTGCCGGGCACCGAGTCCGGTCCCTGCGCATGCGCAGGGGCACTCGTGAAGACGTCGACGTTGATGCAGACGATGCCGGCCGTGACGAGTGCGAGCGGCCAGACGAGACGCCCGAGCGGCACGGCGCCGTGATCGCGCCGGCCCGCGAGCGTGACCGTGACGGGCAGCACACCGACGATCAGCGAGGTCGGCCCGATGCCGACGCGATGCACCGCGGCCGTCAGGAACACGTAGTAGACGAGATTGCCGATGAAGGCGAGACGGGCGAGCGCAACGATGTCGGCGCGCGTGAGCTTGGCCGCGATGCGCCGGGCGATCGGCGCCGCCGCGGCGAGCGAAACGACCCCGTACATCATGCAGCGCGCCGAGGCGAGCAAGCTCGGGGAGAAATCGGCGAGGAGCCTCGGCACGAGAAACACCGTGCCCCAGAGGGCTCCCGCCATCATGCCGTACATCACCCCGCGCCGCATTGTCGGTTTCCCGTCTCATGTCGAATGAATGGCCCGCAGTCTAGGCCGTCCGGTCGGCGCTGTCTTGTTCGATTCTGCAATCGCGTTGGCTTTGTTTCCCGTTGCGCGGCCGCTGGAAACGAAAAGCGAGCGAACGCGGACCGAACGGAAAACCGAAATCGGGCCTGCGAAGCTGTCCCAAAAATGGCTAACTTGCTGTTCGCACAGTGAAAATCCGGGGAGGTATCGCGTATAATTCGGTTTTGCGCCTATAGGATTTGCCATGCGTCTGATCCAGAAAGCACTCACGTTCGATGACGTGCTCCTCGTCCCGGCCTTCTCCGAGGTATTGCCGCGCGACACCAGCCTCAAGACCAGGCTGACCCGCAACATCTCCCTGAATATTCCGCTCGTGTCGGCCGCGATGGATACGGTCACCGAGGCGCGCCTGGCGATCGCGATGGCGCAACAAGGCGGCGTCGGCATCATTCACAAGAATTTGACCGCGGCCGAGCAAGCGCGCGAAGTGGCGAAGGTGAAGCGCTTCGAGTCGGGCGTCGTGCGTGATCCGATCACCATTCCGCCCGATATGAAAGTGAGCGATGTGATTGCGCTTTCGCAGCAGCACGGCATTTCCGGTTTTCCGGTCGTCGAAGGTCCGAAGCTGGTCGGGATCGTGACGAATCGGGACCTGCGCTTCGAAACGCGGCTCGACGAGCCCGTGCGCAGCATCATGACGCCGCGGGATAGGCTCGTGACGGTCAAGGAGGGCACCCCGCTCGCCGACGCGAAGGCGCTCATGCATAGCCACCGCCTCGAGCGCGTGCTCGTCGTCAACGATGCCTTCGAGCTGCGCGGGCTCATGACCGTCAAGGACATCACGAAGCAGACCGAGCACCCGGCCGCCTGCAAGGACGAGCACGGCAAGCTGCGCGTCGGCGCGGCTGTCGGCGTCGGTGCCGATAACGAAGAGCGTGTGACGCTGCTCGCGGCGGCGGGCGTCGACGTGATCGTCGTCGATACGGCTCATGGCCACAGCAAAGGTGTGCTCGAGCGCGTGCGCTGGGTCAAGAAGACCTTTCCGCACGTCGAAGTCATCGGCGGCAACATCGCGACGGCGGACGCCGCGCGTGCGCTTGTCGAATACGGTGCGGACGGCGTGAAGGTCGGCATCGGGCCGGGCTCGATCTGCACGACGCGGATCGTCGCCGGTGTCGGCGTGCCGCAAATCACGGCCATCGCGAACGTTTCGGAAGCGCTGAAGGGATCGGGCGTGCCGGTGGTCGGCGACGGCGGCGTGCGCTACTCGGGCGACGTCTCGAAGGCGATCGCGGCCGGCGCCGACGCGGTGATGATGGGCAGCATGCTCGCGGGCACGGAAGAGGCGCCTGGCGACGTGTTCCTCTATCAGGGCCGGCAGTACAAGTCGTATCGCGGCATGGGATCGGTCGGTGCGATGAAGGATGGCGCGGCGGACCGATACTTCCAGGACAACTCGGCCAATATCGACAAACTCGTGCCCGAAGGCATCGAGGGGCGCGTGGCCTACAAGGGCTCGGTCAACGCGATCC
>JBCNPL010000098.1:0-7836 GCA_039593375.1 Paraburkholderia sp.
GCGGACGGCCGCCGGCCGATGGCGAGGGAATGCCCCTGTCGAGGGCAGGGCGAAAAAGGGACGCGAAGCAAGCCGTCCGGGTTGCCATTACAATCGTCGGACGCTCATAAGCAAATCACACGAATTCATAACGACGCGTAGGCTGCTGCCCCGGGAGGGGCCGCAGTGGCGCTCATCCGGCGAGCCGACACCATGTTCACGAGACTTCGCGAAGATATTGCCTCGATCCGCGAGCGGGATCCCGCCGCACGGAGCACATGGGAAGTGCTCACCTGTTATCCGGGGCTGCACGCGATCGTCCTCCATCGAATGTCGCACGCTTGCTGGCTTGCCGGACGGCGCCTGCTGGCTCGCGCGATTTCGCAGTTCGGGCGTTTCTTGACCGGTATCGAGATTCACCCGGGCGCGCGGATCGGGCGCCGCGTTTTCATCGATCACGGGATGGGCGTCGTGATCGGCGAGACGGCCGAAGTCGGCGACGATTGCACGATCTATCAGGGCGTTACGCTCGGCGGCACGCTGCTCACGCGCGGCGCGAAGCGGCATCCCACGCTCGAGCGCGGTGTCATCGTCGGCGCGGGGGCGAAGGTGCTCGGCGGCTTCACGATCGGCGCCGAGGCAAAGATCGGCTCGAACGCGGTCGTCGTGAAGCCCGTGCCGGCCGGCGGCACGGCAGTCGGAAATCCGGCTCGCATCGTCATGCCGGCCGATACGAAACGCAAGAGCGAACGCTCCGCGTTCTGCGCGTACGGCATCACGCCGAACGCGGAGGATCCCGTCTCGCTTGCGCTGCATGGGCTCATCGACCATGCGGCCAAGGAAAGCCAGCGTGTCGATGAAATCGTGGCCGCGCTCGAGCGCCTCGGCGAGCGCCTCGAGGCGCTGCACGGCGCGGACGGCGCGCTGTCGGATTTGCGCCGTTTGTCGGCGGCGATAGAAGGGAAAGCGGCTCAGCACTGACGGAAGACGGATCTTGCGCGGCGTCATCGGACCGGCGCGGGAAAGTCGCGGTGACTGACTTCTGGGCGGGGCGCCGATGTCCCGCTTTGCGCCTCAGTCGAGCGGAAGCACGTGGATGCCCTCGGCGTCGATGCGCAAGTATCCGCCGCGCCGCGCGCCGTGATCGAGGTCCCAGTCGGGCAGCACCCACCGCGTGCCGCCTCGTTCGTCGTGTCGCGCGGGTTTGTGCGTATGCCCGTGAATCATCGTCGTGGTCTTGCTCGACTTGAAGAGCGCGGCGACGCTTTCGCTCGTGACGTCGTAAAGCGGGGAGGGCGGCCGGCTTCTGCCGGCGTCGCTCGTCGTGCGCATCCGTTCGGCGAGCGCGCGACGCCACCTGAGCGGCCACGCGAGAAAAAGCAATTGAACCGCGCGCCAGCGCGAGACTCGCCGAAACGTCTGGTATTTGTGATCAGCCGTACAAAGCGCATCGCCGTGCGCAAGCACAATGCGCGAGCCGAACGCCGTCATGACGAACGGATCGGGCAGCCAGATCGCGCCGGCTGCGCGCATGAATCGCTTGCCGAGCAGAAAGTCGCGGTTGCCATGCATCACGTAAAGGGCGATGCCGCGCTCGGAGAGCGTATGCAGCACGGCCGCGACGCGCGCGGCGAACGGATCGACCTTTAGCGTATCGTCGCCGATCCAGTAATCGAAGAGGTCGCCGAGCACGAAGACGGAATCGGCGCTATCGGCCGTCACGAGGACGAAATGCTCGAAGGCCGCGACCGTGCGCGGAATGGCGGGGCTCAGGTGCAGATCCGAGATGAAGAGCAATGGGCGCGGCGCATGACCGCGCGTGCGGCCGTGCTCGTGCGGCACGGTCGCTTCGTTGCTGCGGGGCGGCGCGTCGTTGCGCGCCGAAATTCCCGCGTCCCGGAGGATGCTCGTGTTCAATCGACGACGACCGCTTTTTCGATCACCACATCATCGAGGGGCACGTCCTGATGGAAGCCCTTCGAGCCCGTCTTCACCTTTTTGATCTTGTCGACTACGTCGAGCCCTTCGACGACCTTGCCGAAAACGGCGTAGCCCCAGCCTTGCGGCGTGGGCGCCGAGTGGTTGAGGAAGTCGTTGTCGTTCACGTTGATGAAGAATTGCGCCGTGGCCGAATGAGGGTCGTTCGTGCGCGCCATCGCAATCGAGCCCTTGACGTTCTTGAGGCCGTTGTTGGCTTCGTTGTCGATGGGTGCATCGGTCGGCTTTTGCTTCATGCCGGCCTCGAAGCCGCCACCCTGGATCATGAAACCGTCGATGACGCGGTGGAATACGGTGTTGTCATAGTGACCTTTCCTCACATAGTTCAGAAAGTTCTCGACCGTCTTCGGCGCTTTCTCCGCGTCGAGTTCGAGCTTGATGACGCCGTGGTTCGTATGCAGTTCGACCATGATGAATTCCTTGCCTTGAAAGTGCCGTAAAAAAGAGGCATTGAGCGGGCCGGCGGCTTGCGCCGGCCGAATGGGACCGTTATTGGGAAACGACGCTTGCCGATTCGATCACGATCGGCTTTTGCGGCACGTCGGCCATCGGGCCGCGCGTCGTGGTGGGCGTGGCTTCGATCTTCTTGACGACGTCCATGCCGGAGACAACTTTGCCGAACACCGCGTAGCCGTTGCCGTCGGGGTTCGGATAGTCGAGCCCGGCGTTATCGACCGTATTGATGAAGAACTGATCGGTGGCCGAATTCGGGTCGCTCGTGCGCGCCATCGCGATCGTACCGACTGCATTTTTCAGGCCGTTGCGGCTCTCGATCGGAATCGGCGCGCGCGTCGGCTTTTCCTGAAAGCTCTGCGTATAGCCGCCGCCCTGGATCATGAAGCCGGGAATCACACGATGAAAGATCGTGCCGTTGTACTGACCAGCCTTCACATAGTCGAGAAAGTTCGCGACGGTTTTCGGCGCCTTGTCCGGATAGAGCTCGACGCGAATATCGCCGTCGGTGGTCTTCAGAAGAACTTGCGGATGCGCGGTGCTCGCGGCCGTTTGTGCGAGCGCGGACGTGCTCGCGATCAGAGCGGCGCTGCCGAGCGCCAACCAGAAGCGTTTCATGGACATCCTCATCGTTGGGGAAAAATGAATCCCGTCTCAGTTCGAAGGGGCGACGTAGGGAGCAGCGGGAAACGCGCCGTTCGCCCCGCCTCCGAACGTGGGTGTCGGCGGAGGCGCAACCGCTGGCTTCGCGGCCGAGGCCCCCGTCGTGCCGGCGCGTTGCGCCGATTTGGCGGGCTCTTGCCGCGCGACGATGTTCTCGACGGCGGCCAGGCGCTCGGCCGTTGCGCCGCTCGCGTGGCCAAGACTCTCGGCGCGTTTGTAAGACTCGGCGGCAAGGCGCAGATAGAGGTCGCCGAGGTTCTCGTAGGCGAGGCCGAAAGCGGGATTCGCCTTCACGGCCGTCTCGAGCGCCGCGCGCGCTTCCTCGTAGCGGCCGTGCTTCGCATAGAGCGCGGCGAGATTGTTGTAAGGCTCCGGAAGCTCGGGATACGCTTGAGTCAACTCGACGAATTGGTCGATCGCGTCGTTGTCGCGGCCGAGGTGCGCGAGCACGGTGCCGCGCTTGAACTTCGCCTGAGCATCGCGCGGATTCGATTTGATCCGCGCATCGAGATCGGCGAGGGCCGCATTCCAATTCCGCGCCGCGATCGAGGCATCGATTTGCGGCGTATCGTCTGTCGTGACTTGCGCCGTTTGCGCACGTGCCGAAGTACCCGGCAACGCCGCGAGAGCGAAGCCGAGAACGGCCGTCGCGGCGAGGGCCGCTGTCCGTTGCATGCGGCCGCTGGAAGGTTTCATAGGCTAAGGTCGGGATGTTATACTCCGGCCCATTCTAACAAAACGTTTGCTCGTTTCCTCGAACGAGCGGACTCCTCCGCCAGTCGTGGTCGTCTTTCGCCTCGATCGCAGCTCGAAGCGGCGCATGACGGTGCGAACCCGCACCCGCGCGTTGCAAACGGAGGCGCTCGAGCGTTCTTGCGAGGCGCCTCGCACGTCGCCAAGTGCGGAATGCTCGGGGCTCACGCATCGTCTCTATGGAATCACTGCGCATCTACAACACGCTCGCGCGTGAAAAGCAACTCTTCGAGCCGCGCCGTGCAGGCGAAGTGCGGATGTATGTCTGCGGGATAACTGTTTACGACTACTGCCATATCGGCCACGCGCGCATGCTGATCGTGTTCGATGTCGTGCAGCGCTGGTTGCGTGCGCTCGGATATCGAGTGACATACGTGCGCAACATTACCGATATCGATGACAAGATCATTCGCCGTGCCGTCGAAAACGGCGAAACGATCAAGGCGCTCACGGATCGCTTCATCGCGGCGATGCACGAAGATGCCGATGCGCTCGGCGTGGCGCGCCCCGATATCGAGCCGCGCGCGACCGACTACATTCCGCAGATGCTCGGCATGATCGAAAGGCTCGAGGCGAACGGTTATGCCTATCGAGCGACGGATGGCGACGTCAATTACGCCGTGCGCAAATTCGCGCGTTATGGCGCGCTCTCGGGGAAGTCGCTCGAGGATCTGCGCGCCGGCGAACGCGTCGCCGCGAACGAGGCGAAAGAGGATCCGCTCGATTTCGTGTTGTGGAAGCGCGCGAAGCCCGAGGAGCCGGAGGGCGCGAGTTGGGATTCGAAGTACGGGCCTGGCAGGCCCGGTTGGCACATCGAGTGCTCGGCGATGAGTTGCGCGCTGCTCGGCGAGCATTTCGATTTGCACGGTGGCGGGCAGGACCTGCAGTTTCCGCACCACGAGAACGAGATTGCGCAGACGGAAGGGGCGACGGGCCAGACCTTCGTCGACTACTGGATGCACAACGGATTCGTCCAGATCGACAACGAGAAGATGTCGAAGTCGCTCGGCAACTTCTTTACGATCCGCGAGGTGATCGCGAAATACGATCCCGAAGTCGTTCGCTTTTTTATCGCGCGCACGCATTATCGGTCGCCGCTCAACTACAGCGACGTTCACCTCGACGACGCGCGCGCGGCGCTCACGCGCCTTTACACCGCGCTGAAGGATGTCAGTCCCGACGACGGCGTGCTCGATTGGAGCGAAGACCATGCTGCGCGTTTCCGTGCGGCGATGAACGACGACTTCAATACACCCGTCGCGGTGGCGGTGCTGTTCGAACTCGCCAACGTCGTGAACCGTACGCGGGACCGCGCGCACGCGCGCCAGTTGCGCGCGCTGGCCGCAACGCTCGGACTGCTCGGCCGCGAACCGCGCGCGTACCTGCAGCAAGCGGCGGGCGATGTCGGGGTCGTGATCGACGAGGCGGCGATCGAGGCGAAAATCGCCGAGCGCATCGCCGCCAAGCGGGCGAAGAACTATGCCGAGGCAGACCGGATTCGGGCCGAGTTGCTCGAAGCCGGGGTTGCGCTTGAAGACAAACCGGGCGGGCTCACGGAGTGGCGCCGCGTATGAACGTGCGTCGCGAAGCGCGCTACCGCCGGGAGGTATGATGGCAACGGCCAGAAAGACGCCAGTAAAGCGTGCCGCGCCGCAACGAGCCGCGGCACCGAAACAGTCGGTGGGTAAGCGTGCGACGAAAGAGGCGCGCGCATCGACGAGCCCGAACGGCGCCGCTGAACCGAAGGCGAAGGCGTCGGCCGCGCGCGCGGCGAAAACGAAGGGCAACGGCGCGGCGGCGCCCGATTCCGGCAGCGCCGTGCAAGCGCTCGTGCGCGATGGAACGCGTGATGGAGAAATCGTCCGCAAGACGCGCGCCGGTTCGAGCGCCGAGGCCGCCGTTCCCGTGCAGATCGCGGGTCTGCAGCCGGAGGTCGCACGGCCGACATACTGGGATCGCGCCTGTGCCGATCTCGTGAAGCGGGATCGCATTCTCAAGCGCCTCATTCCCAAATTCGGCCCTGTTCACCTGATCAACGGCGGAGATCCCTTCGTCACGCTCGCTCGTTCGGTCGTCGGTCAGCAGATCTCGGTGCCTGCCGCGCAGGTGATGTGGGAGCGCGTCGAGCAGGCGTGCCCACGGCTCGCGCCGCAGCAGTTCATCAAGCTGGGCCAGGAGCGCCTCATCGGATGCGGCTTGTCCAAGCGAAAGTCCGAGTATCTGATCGACCTCGCGCGGCATTTCGCTTCGGGCGCGCTGCACGTCGACAAGTGGATGTCAATGGAAGACGAGGCCGTCATTGCCGAGCTCACGCAGATTCGCGGCATCGGCCGTTGGACGGCGGAGATGTTTCTCATCTTCAACCTGTCCCGCCCCGACGTGTTGCCGCTCGACGACCTCGGCCTCATTCGCGCGATCAGCGTCAACTACTTCAGCGGTGAACCGGTGACGCGCAGCGAAGCGCGCGAAGTGGCGGCAAATTGGGAGCCGTGGCGGACCGTAGCCACCTGGTACATGTGGCGCAGCCTCGACGGCGCGCCCGAACAGTGAGCTATTGAGAACGCCGGTCGATAGTTTGGACCGATGCCGGCGCGCGTTGCCGCGGTTAGAATACGCGCTGCCGAAAGTCCCCAGGATTGGAACATATGAAAACGACGTTTCT
Source organism: Paraburkholderia sp. (assembly GCA_039593375.1). Lineage (GTDB taxonomy): Bacteria > Pseudomonadota > Gammaproteobacteria > Burkholderiales > Burkholderiaceae > Trinickia. The sequence goes on from JBCNPL010000098.1 coordinate 6,509, forward strand.
GGATTTCGAACAGCCGATTGCCGAACTCGAGGCAAAAATCGAAGAACTGCGTTTCGTGCAGGACGACTCGGCTGTCGATATTTCGGAAGAAATCGAGCGGCTCTCGAAGAAGAGCCAGCAGTTGACCAAGGATCTGTACGCGAACCTGACGCCGTGGCAGGTCTCGCAAATTGCCCGGCATCCGCAACGTCCGTACACGCTCGACTACGTCAATGAGATCTTCACGGACTTCCACGAGTTGCATGGTGATCGGGCATTCGCCGACGACCAGTCGATCGTTGGCGGCATGGCGCGTTTCAACGGCCATCCCTGCATGATCATCGGTCATCAGAAAGGGCGCGACACGAAAGAGCGCGCCGCGCGCAATTTCGGCATGCCGCGTCCTGAGGGATATCGCAAGGCCGAGCGGCTGATGCGGCTGGCGGAAAAGTTCGGACTGCCGATTTTCACGTTCGTCGACACGCCGGGGGCCTATCCGGGCGTGGGCGCCGAGGAGCGCGGACAATCGGAAGCGATCGGCCACAATCTGTATGTCATGGCTGAGCTGAGGACGCCGATCATTGCGACCGTGATCGGCGAAGGCGGCTCGGGCGGCGCGCTTGCGATCGCCGTGGCCGACAGCCTGCTGATGCTGCAGTTCTCGACCTATTCGGTGATCTCGCCCGAAGGCTGCGCCTCGATTCTCTGGAAGAGTGCGGCGAAGGCGCCCGAGGCGGCCGAGGCGCTCGGCTTGACGGCCCACCGCTTGAAGGCGCTCGGGCTTATCGACAAGATCGTCAACGAGCCGCTCGGCGGCGCTCATCGCGACGTAAAGGGGATGGCGGCGCTGTTGCGGCGCGCGCTTGCCGATACGCTGCGCCAGTTCCAGGGCATGAGCGTGCAAGACCTGCGGGAGCGCCGCTTCCAGCGGCTCATGTCCTACGGGAAGTTCAAGGAGTCGATGCCCGGCGCGTGAGGCGCGCCGCGCACGCTCGAATGCGTCTCGTCGCGCTCTTCGGTTTGCGACGAAAGCCATGATTTCATCCGCCGACTCAGCCGCCGAGCGCGTCATACTGGACGCGCTCGGCGGTTTGCTTTCGGCCATGCCGCCCGATGCGCTGATCGGCATCGGCTTCAGCGGCGGCCTCGATTCGAGCGTGCTACTCGACGCGACGGTGCGCGTCGCGGGCGCTCGCCGCTGCATCGCCTTGCACGTTCATCATGGGCTGAGCCCGAACGCGGAGCGATGGCTCGTTCACTGCGAGGCGCGGGCTCGCGCGCTCGGTGCCGGGTTCGATGCGGAGCGCGTCGATCTACGGCGCGAGACGGGCGTCAGCATCGAGGCGGCC
>JBCNPL010000099.1:0-7689 GCA_039593375.1 Paraburkholderia sp.
GCGGTATCGAGGCGTTGATGCTTCGCAGCGAGCTGTTCGAGCCGGGCCTGCAGATCATGCGTCCCGAGTTCTTCAACCAGCTCACGACGATGCACGGCCTCACGATGGTGTTCGGCGCCATCATGCCCGCCTTCGTCGGTTTCGCGAACTGGATGATTCCGCTGCAGATCGGCGCGGCCGACATGGCCTTCGCGCGGATGAACAACCTCTCGTTCTGGCTGCTGCCGGCGGCGGCCGTGTTGCTCGTCGGCTCGTTCTTCGCGCCGGGCGGCGCGACGGCAGCGGGCTGGACGCTCTATACGCCGCTCTCGACGCAGATGGGCCCAGGGATGGACTTCGCGATCTTCGCGCTGCACATCATGGGTGCGTCGTCGATCATGGGCAGCATCAACATCATCGTGACGATCCTCAACATGCGCGCGCCGGGCATGACGCTCATGAAGATGCCGATGTTCGTCTGGACCTGGCTCATCACGGCCTACCTGCTGATCGCCGTGATGCCGGTGCTCGCGGGGGCGATCACGATGGTGCTGTTCGACCGCCACTTCGGCACCTCGTTCTTCAACGCGGCCGGCGGCGGCGACCCGGTGATGTACCAGCACATCTTCTGGTTCTTCGGGCACCCCGAGGTCTACATCATGATTCTGCCTGCGTTCGGCATCGTCTCGCAGGTGATTCCGGCGTTCGCGCGCAAGCCGCTCTTCGGCTATAGCTCGATGGTGTATGCAACGGCCTCGATCGCGATTCTCTCGTTCATGGTTTGGGCGCACCACATGTTCGCGACGGGCATGCCGGTGACCGGGCAGCTCTTCTTCATGTACGCGACGATGCTGATCGCGGTGCCGACGGGCGTAAAGGTGTTCAACTGGGTCGCCACGATGTGGCGTGGATCGATGTCGTTCGAGACGCCGATGCTGTTTGCGATCGGGTTCCTCTTCGTCTTCACGTTCGGCGGCCTGACCGGGCTCATGCTCGCGATGGCGCCGCTCGACATTCAATATCACGGCACCTACTTCGTCGTCGCGCACTTCCACTACGTGCTCGTCGCCGGCTCGCTGTTCGCGCTCTTCGCCGGCTGGTACTACTGGTCGCCGAAATGGACGGGCTGGGTCTATAACGAAACGCGCGGCAAGATCCATTTTTGGGCGTCGCAGATCTTCTTCAACCTGACGTTCTTCCCGATGCACTTCCTCGGGCTCGCCGGCATGCCGCGCCGCTATGCCGACTATCCGGCCCAGTTCACGGACTGGAACCAGGTTGCGACGATCGGCGCGTTCGGCTTCGGTCTTGCTCAGGTCTATTTCCTGTTTGCCGTCGTGCTGCCCGCTTATCGCGGCAGTGGCGAGCTTCAGAAGGCCGGAGACAAGCCCTGGGACGGTGCGACGGGCCTCGAATGGACGGTGCCGAGCCCCGCTCCGTTCCATACGTTCGAGACCCCGCCGACGGTGGAATAAGACGCGCCCCTGGGACCTGGCGCTTCGCGTCAGGTCCTCGGAGGGGCAACGAAACATAAAGAGATGTTGGGTATGGCGCAGGATCCAGAAAAAAGACGAACGCCGGCGCAAGTTCGCGCCGGCAATTTGCGACTAGGCTTGATCTTGCTCGCGATCGTCGCCGCCTTCTTTTTGGGTGCTGTCCTCAAACAGTGGCTGACCCGCTGATTTCGACGGGCAAGACGGGACCAGGCGGGGAAGCGGTATGGCTGACGGCAAAGGAAGTTTCGCCCGGACGATGAAGGCCGTGCTTTGGTCGTTCTTCGGCGTGCGCAAGGGCCGCGATCATGCGGCCGATGCCTCGCAGCTGAACCCGCTGCACGTGGTCATCGCCGCGGTGATCGCGGCCGCGCTGTTCATCGTGATCCTGATCGCGATCGTGCACCTTGTGGTGGGCAAATAACCAAACTGGACTGAAGTGGAGAATCAACGATGAGTGGCCAAAACGATAGCCCGTATTACTTTGTGCCGAATCCGTCGCGGCATCCGGTCACTGCGTCCATCGGGCTCCTGATCATGCTCGGTTCGTTCGGGCTCTGGCTCAACGATACGCCGTGGGCGCCCTATACGATGTTCGCCGGCTTGCTCTGGCTGCTGTTCGTGCTCTGGCACTGGTTCGGCGACGCGATCTCCGAATCGGAAGGCGGGATGTACGGCAAGCGGGTCGATCTCTCGTTCCGCTGGAGCATGAGCTGGTTCATCTTCTCCGAAGTGATGTTCTTCGGTGCTTTCTTCGGCGCGCTCTTCTACGCGCGCGAGATTGCGATGCACCAACTCGGCAGCCTCGACTACAAGCTGATCTGGCCGGACTTCTCGGCGGTCTGGCCGAACGAAGGGCCCGCGGCGCTGGCCGGACACTTCAAGGCGATGGTGCCGTTCCCGGTGCCGACGATCAACACGGCGCTGCTCCTGAGTTCCGGTGCGACGTTGACGGTCGCGCACCACGCGCTGCGCGACGATCACCGCAACAAGGCGATCGCCTGGCTCGCGGCGACGGTCGTACTCGGGTTCGCGTTCCTCTGCATGCAGGCGTTCGAATACATCCACGCCTACAACGAACTGAACCTGACGCTCGCGTCGGGCATTTACGGCTCGACGTTCTTTCTGCTGACGGGCTTTCACGGTTTCCACGTGTTCCTCGGCGGCACGATGCTGACCGTCGTCCTCGTGCGGCTGATTCGCGGCCACTTCAACCCTGACCATCACTTCGCGTTCGAAGGCGCCGCGTGGTACTGGCACTTTGTCGACGTGGTGTGGCTCGGCCTCTACGTCGTCGTGTACTGGCTCTAACGCTCGGCCGAGCGGCACAGCGACCGCTCGTTGCCGAGGGGCGCGGCCGCGCGGCGCGGCGGGGCCTGAGCCTCGCGCCGCTTTCGGCGTCGGAGCGCTCGAACGCAGGATGCACGGACACGCGCCGCCTTCGATACCATCGAGGCGGCGTTTGCGTTTTTAGCGTGGCCGGGTGCGGCGAAACGACGCAGGGTCGAGGGCGCGGGCGGCCCGCGATTCGTAAATCATCAGGATGGGCGAGCGCGTCCGCGCTCAGTGGCCGATCGGCACGTGGCTGTATTGAAGCCAGCCAAGCCAATGTGCGACGAGAAGGAAGAGAAAGAGCGAGATGGAGAAGCCGACGCGCGTTGCGAGCGACCAGACCATCCGCTTCGTTCTCCCTCGGTCGTGCATCATGAAGTAGAGTGCCGATGCCATGCTGCCGATGATGATGACGAATGCGATAGCGACAATGATGTGCATGGAATCAACGGATGATCGAAAAGGCAAGACGATAGCCGCAATTATCGCACCCGTGCCGCGTCGCGCGCGCTGCCGAACGTGCGGCGGTGCAGCGTCTCGAGGGACGGCCGCATGAAGATTCGTCTGATACCCGCGTTGGCCGTCATCATCGTCATGATCGTTACAATCAGGCTCGGGTTCTGGCAGCTCGATCGCGCGTATCAGCGAGAGGCACTTGCGGCGCAGATTGCCCGCTATGAGCATGCGCCGCCGCGCACGGTCGGCTCGGCTCCGGTCGCGTTGAAGGCGGTAGAGTTCCATCGCGTGCGCGCGACGGGGCGCTTCCTGCCGCGGTACGTCGTCTACCTCGACAATCGCCCATATCGCGATCAGCCTGGGTTTTACGTGGTAATGCCGCTCGAGCTCGCCGACGGGGGATACGTGCTCGTCAACCGGGGCTGGCTGCCGCGCAACGCCGACATACGAACGGCTATCGCCCCTTACCGGACGCCGCCCGGCAACGTGACGATCGAAGGGATCGCGCGCGCCGACGCGTCGCGTGCGTTCGAGCTGGGGCACGGTGGTTCGGCGCCCCATCAGGCGATCCGGCAGAACGTCGACGTCTCGGCTTACGCGACGGAGACGGGTTTGCCGCTGCAGTCGTTCGTCATTCAGCAGACAAGCGATCTCGACGACGGACTCGTGCGCGACTGGCCGGCGCCGACGACGGGTGTCGAGCGTAATTACGGCTACATGGTCCAATGGTGGGCCATGGCCGCGGCGGCGCTGGCGTTCGGTCTTTACGCGGCTCGCCGCGCGGCGAGAAAGACCGCTTCATGAGGTAAAAGGTTTTCGATGCCATCTTCGCATTCAAATCGTTCGGGCCGTGGCGCGCCGCATACCGGCGGGCGCGGCGCAACAGACGGGTCTTCCCATGCGAGCGCCGCGGCGCGAGCCCCCAGCCGGCGCGGCCGCTGGGTTTTGTTGCTGCTCGCGCTCGTGTCCGCCGCTCCCATGGTTGCCGCGTATCTCGCCTACTATGTGTTCAAACCGAGCGGCGGCGCGACGAATTACGGTGCGCTGATCGAGCCGCAGCGACCGATACCCGAGGCGCTCGTCGTCACGGACGAGGCCGGCAAGCCGATGAAACTCGCGACGCTGCGCGGGCGTTGGCTGATGATCACGGTCGATGCCAGCGCATGCGACAAGGGCTGTGCGACGAAGCTCTACTTCATGCGGCAGGTGCGCGCGACGCAGGCGGCCGAACGAGAGCGGATCGCGATGGTTTGGCTGCGCACCGATGCGAGCGCGGTGCCCGACGTGATCAAGTCCGCTTACCCGGACACGCGGATGCTCGTCGCGGACCCGGCCGCCGTCGCCGCATGGCTGCCGGCCGGCTCCGATTCGCGTGATACCGATCACATCTATCTCGTCGACCCGAACGGAAATTTGATGATGCGTTTTCCGAAGGATCCGAATCCGAGCAAGATCAAAGGCGACGTGACGAAGCTGCTGAAGTGGTCGAGCATCGGCTGACGCCGGCCGTTTTCTCGAGAGGGACCAAATGTTCGTAGTGGAATTGGGGCTGATCGGGCTTTGTGTCGCCTTGCTGCCGCTCAGCTATGTCTGGGTGAAAGCCAGCGACGACAAGTTTCGCAAGCTAGTCTGGGTCACGACCTTCCTGACGCTCGACCTCGTCATGTTCGGCGGCTTCACGCGCCTCACCGATTCGGGGCTTGGCTGCCCCGACTGGCCCGGCTGCTATGGCACCGCTTCGCCGTTCGTGGCGCACGCGCAGATCGCGGCTGCGCATGCGGCGCTGCCGAGCGGACCGGTCAGCATGACGAAGGCCTGGATCGAAATGATCCACCGCTATTTCGCGATGGCGATCGGCGTGCTCATCATCGCCCAGACGGCGATTGCCTGGCGGGCTCGCCTGAAGCGCTTGCCGCTTCACGTTTCGCCCTGGTGGCCGACGGCGCTCCTGATGCTGATCGGCGTGCAAGGCGCATTCGGCGCCTGGACCGTGACGATGAAGCTGCAGCCGATCATCGTCACGACCCATCTGCTGCTCGGTCTAGCGTTGCTCGGCACGCTCGGCTGGCTCGCAGCCCGCATGACGCCGCTGCCCGCCTACGAACCCCAGATCTCGCATTACCGCGTCGCGGCGGTGGTGGGTCTCGCGCTGCTCGTCGTGCAGATCGCGCTCGGCGGGTGGGTGAGTACGAATTATGCTGTGCTTGCCTGCACCGACTTTCCCACCTGCAACGGGCAGTGGATACCGCCGATGGATTTTGCACACGGCTTTCACCTTTGGCGCGCACTCGGCATGACCGCCGACGGCGACGTCATCACGCAGGATGCGCTCGTCGCGATCCACTGGACGCATCGCACCTTCGCGTTCGTCGTCATCGCCTATCTCACGGCGCTGGCGCTGCGCTTGCGCCGATTCGAGTCGCTGCGGCGGCCCGCGAACGGCGTGCTTCTCGTGCTGGCGATCCAGTTCGCGACGGGCCTTTCGAACATCGTCCTGCAATGGCCGTTGCCGATCGCGGTCGCGCACAACGGCGGGGCTGCGGTCCTGTTGCTTTTGCTCGTTATGCTAAACTTTCGCACTGCCTCCAGCCGTGCCGGCCGCGTTGCCATTCCCACGCGCGACGCCGCTCCCGCACTAGGCGCGACGCCGCTCCCGCGTGACTGACATGAACAACAGCACGACACTTCCCCATAGCTTCGGCTCCCGGTTCTCCCAGTATTTCGCGCTGACGAAGCCGCGCGTCACGCAGCTCGCCGTCTTTTGCGCCGTGATCGGCATGTTCCTCTCGACGCCGGGCATGGTGCCGTGGACGGTGCTCGTCGGCGGAACCATCGGCATCTGGCTGCTCGCCGGGGCGGCGTTCGCGATCAACTGCCTCGTCGAGCAGAAAGTCGACGCCATGATGCGCCGCACGGCATGGCGTCCCTCGGCACGCGGAGAAATCACGACGACGCAGATTCTCGCATTCTCGGCCGTGCTCGGCGGGCTCGGCATGTGGACGCTCTATATGTTCACGAATGCGTTGACGATGTGGCTCACGCTCGCGACATTCGTCGGCTATGCCGTCGTCTACACGTTGCTGCTGAAACCGGCAACACCGCAGAACATCGTGATCGGCGGTGCCTCGGGTGCGATGCCGCCGGCGCTCGGCTGGGCGGCCGTGACGGGCCATGTGCCCGGCGATGCCTGGATTCTCGTGCTCATCATCTTCGTCTGGACGCCGCCGCATTTCTGGGCCCTCGCGCTCTACCGGCGCCAGGACTACGAAAACGCCGGCCTGCCGATGTTGCCGAACACGCATGGCGAACAGTTCACGCGACTGCACATCCTGCTGTACACGATCATTCTTTTCGCGGTGTCGCTGATGCCGTTCATTTCGCGGATGAGCGGCGTCGTCTATCTCGCATCGGCTGTCCTGCTGGGCGCTATCTTTCTCGCTTACGCATGGAAGATCCACCGCGAATACTCCGATGCGCTCGCGCGGAAGACCTTCCGCTACTCGATCGTCTATCTCTCGCTGCTCTTCGGAGCGCTGCTCGTCGATCACTATGTACGCGGGTTGATCGGCGCGTGATGGACGGCGCGCTCCTCCGGTCGATCGTGCGGCGTATGCGCGCGGTGTTCGCCGCATGCGCGTTCGGCGCCGCACTGGTGCTGACGGGTTGCGGCAACGACGCTCCCGCATTCCAGAATCTCGACATCACCGGCAACACACAGTTCGGCACGAACTTCGCGTTGCCCGATACGAGCGGCAAGATGCGCACGCTTGCCGATTTCAAGGGCAAGGCGGTCGTCCTCTTCTTCGGCTATACCCATTGCCCCGATGTGTGCCCGACCACGATGGCCGAGCTTTCACAGGCGCTGCAGCAACTCGGGGCCGATGCGGCGCGCGTCCAAGTGCTCTTCGTCACGATCGATCCTGCTCGAGATACGCCGAACGTACTGTCTCAGTACGTCTCCGCATTCAACCCGACATTCATCGGCCTGCGTCCGGACGATGCCCAGCTCGCAAAGGTCGCGAAGGATTTTCGCGTCTACTACGCGAAGGTGCCCGGCAAGTCGCCGGACAGCTACACCATGAACCACACGGCGGCGAGCTACGTATTCGATCCGTCCGGCAAGCTGCGGCTCTTCGCTCGCGATGGGCAGGGCACGCAATCGTGGGTACACGACCTCAAGTTATTGTTGAGCTGACGCATCGCATGCGTGCTCGACGCATGCGCCTGCATGCGTCGCTGGTCCACGGCGCGCGGCTCGTTGCGGCGAACGCTGTGCTCATATCGATATGCGATCACTGTATTTCCTCTCCGATCGCGCTTGTGAGACGATGACCCTCCTTCAAAGTCATCTCCAATGAGAAAGCGAGTATCCATGCAGTTCAAAACGCTTCCCCGAGCCGTCGTCAAAGTCCTCTTCGCAACGGCCGCG